>DAISYU010000004.1:0-67186 GCA_036825155.1 Thermodesulfobacteriota bacterium
ATATAAAATCCGCCTTGAGCATGTTTTGTGAAAATTAGCAAACTTTTTCCAACAGGTATGAATTTATTTTCTTCCTGGTCCCCTTGTTATTTTGTGCAAAAACCGGCATCACGTGCAACGAAAAGGGATAAACCATATTGCATTCACTTCATGACTCGCTCGGCCGAAGACATGACCACTCTGAGCTAATCAGTTGTATGGCCCTCATTTGTCCCTGGAACCTGAGCCATAAGCCCCGCAAGAGGCAACAAGATCTTCAACCCGCTGCAGGGAATGAACCCTGAGCTTCCTGTCCGGCGACTTGTTCTGCGCAACTAACAAGCGAAGACGGATTCATTGTTCCTTATCTTCATTTCAGATTATTTATTGGAGATTATATAAATACCCCTTCTCTCCAACCATGAAAAAGTAGATGCCTTTTGTTAATTTGCCGATATCGATTATCATGAGTTTTTTTGAACCTCCTGAGACTGTATACACGGTATGCTCCAAGTCTCCGACAGCGGCATGACTGCAATACTGTTCCCGTCTGTTCTTGGACTTATTTGTTTCAAGCACCTCTTTAAATGTTTTGCCCAGTTTATAGTAAGCACCATTAGCCGTTCGACTGGCATCATCCGAAACCTTTTGTGCCGCCAGATAGAGATTCTTTTCATTATGATACTTCTTTAATTCATAATACCCGGAAAAAGGATTTCCATAATACGATGTTGTTACTCTTTTGAACAAAAACAGTGGATAGATGTAAAAATTCTGAACTGATTCATCAGGGATCACAATTGCCAGTTTCTTGGAGGGGGACATCTCAAGAACAGGCGATCTGTTTACCTCATCGCTGTTGAAATAAATATAGCTGCAGATCTGTGAATCGCCAGCTTTAAGAATCTTATACCTCGCATCACTTATTTTTAAGGGGAGGTACCCGCCGTTTTCCATTGTATAGGCTCCTATATCTTCAGGGACTTGCATCAGTGAAATGTCTGCAAGACGAGCGATATCACCCTGAGTTAAGAATTGAGTACTTTGAGATGAATATCCCTGTTTATGAATATCAAGATCGTATTTCACTGAAGGGAATAAAGGCAACAATGTGAATTCACCATTCGTGTCGGTGGTAGCACTCCTTTGTTTATATTCATCGTATGCGCTGTTAATTTTATTCTTACATGACGCCTCTATAGTTACCCCTGATAGTGGTTTCCCTGATATATTATCGATAACTCTGCCTTTGATTTCCCTGTGTCGTATCAATTGCAGCGGTTTGTTCAGTATCCTTGTTTTCCCTTTTTCCGGAGGTCTGACATAGGCACTGGACCCTACCATGCTGAAATAGCCGTCTGCTTCTGCTCGTATCGTATAGGAATATTTTGGAGACAGGCCGCTGATTTTAAACTCTCCTTTTGAATCTGTAGTTGCCTCTTTACGCTCATATTTTTTATCTTCTGCGATATTGGTTTTCATGAATGCAACTACTTTGACTTTTTGTAATGGTTCTTTCGTGAATCTTTCCTCCACCTTGCCCTGAACAGCGGACCCACATCCGTAGAAAATGACAGCCAAGGAAAATAGTACCCCGATATGCAATAATTTTCTGCCCATTATTATTCTCCTTTGATTAATTTATTATGAAAGGCATCACGAACATCCCCCGTTATTGAACCAGCGTACAAGGAAAGTTAATCATTATTTACCATAACCGGATGTTATACGGCAAACTCAAAGAAATCTTCGGAGAAATACGGGACCGCGGAAAACATACCATCTCTTGAATCAGGAATCTGGAAGAAACAGATACAATCAGGGTTGCATGCATAACAAAGCATAAGAGAAGTGTTACCTATGTCCCTTTACGCTTTTGTTACCTATGTCCTTGACACGTACAGCTGCCCTTTCTTTGGTTACTTTCTTTCGGGCAAGCAAAGAAATGAACAATCAACTACATTTCCTGCTTGGCCTGGAGGTTATACTTCTTGATCTTATAGTGCATGACCCTGCGGGAAATACCAAGGATATTTGCCGCATCCTTCTGGACACCCCGGGCCTTTTTCAGGGCTTGAACCACCATGGCCTTTTCCTGGGCCTCCAGGGTATTGAGCCCTTCCTTGTCTCTGCTGACCACGCTGTCGAAGATCCCCGATGGAATGATGTCATCGGGCGTGATCATCTCTCCCGTGCACATGACAACGCATGACTCCATGATATTTTTCAGCTCTCGCACATTGCCGGGCCAGTGGTATGACAGCAGCATATTCATGGCATCTTTGTCGATGCCGGTGACCTTCTTCCCGGTCTTGTTGCTGAATTCGGTGATGAAAATCTGGGACAGGCCTATAATGTCCTCTTTCCTCTCGCGAAGCGGGGGCAGGTCAATGGTGATCACCTTGAGCCGGTAATAGAGGTCCTCCCGGAACACCCCTTCGTCAACCTTGGCCTTGAGATCTGCGTTGGTTGCCGCAATCACCCGAATATCGACATTGCGCTGATCCACATCTCCGATCCTCCTGAAGTCCCCGGATTCCAGGACCCTCAGCAGACGGGTCTGCATCTCGGACGAGATGTTGCCGATCTCATCGAGGAACAGCGTGCCGTTATCGGCCTCTTCGATGATACCGCCCTTGTCTTTGTGCGCGCCGGTAAAGGCTCCCTTGGCATAACCGAACAGTTCGGCCTCGATCAGGGTGGACGGGGTCGCGCCGCAGTCCATTACGACAAACTTCTTGTCCCTTCGATTACTCTCATAGTGCAGCATCTTTGCAATGAGTTCTTTGCCCGTGCCGGACTCTCCCAGGACCAGGACGTTTGCATCCGATTTGCTTACCTGCCGGACGAGCGACAGGACACGTTTCATTGGCGGGCTTTCTGCATAGATATGGTACTCTATTCTATCCTCTACCTCCTGTTCGAGGTAGCGTACCCGCTGCTTCAACTCCCGCTTTTCAATGGCGCTCTCGATCTTCGCGACGAGTTCTATGGGTTCAAAGGGCTTCACGAGATAATCATGTGCGCCCTGTTTCATGGCCTGAACCGCTCCCTCAATAGAGCCGTATGCGGTGAAGATGATCACCTCAACATCCGGATCCACCTCTTTGGCCCGCCTCAGCACCTCCATACCGTCCATATCCGGCATCTTCAGGTCCGTAATGAGTACGCTGTAGTCGTCATTTTTCAACGCATCGAGTGCGAGATCCGGCTTTATAAAACCCTTTGCAGGAAATCCCAGGGTCTCGAGCCGGGTGATGATCACCTCAACGATATTGGGTTCATCATCCAGAACAATGATCTTGGGTCTCTTGCTCATTGCATGCCCCGTCTCTTTTCAATATCGATATGTATCTCTTCTATCTTTTGCAGCTTGTACTTCAACTCTTTGAGTTCGCCCTTCATCTTCTCGTTTTCCTGAAGGCACTGATCATAATTTTTCGCAGTCTCTGCCAAGTCTTTTGCAGAGGCCTTGTATTTCATCGAAGCCTCATCCCGTGCCCGGCGTTCACGATCCATCTTCTCCACAAGTACCAGAATATAGCCCGCTTCCACCTTGAGGTACCGCGGTATATAAGGGTCCTGCCTGATATCGGTCAAGGTCTCCTTTATATCTTTATAGTTATAATCACCTTGTATTATGGAATCAATAGCCATCGCTATCCGGTGTCGTGCGGTGACCGACGGCGGCATAATCGCAGGTATGTCGTTCAGGTCACTGCCAATGGGTTTGCCGTAGGAAAGCTTGTCTTCGGCTGCACCCATCTTGCCCAGAAATATATTAGCTTCACATCCCGAAAGCAGGAGATTTAGGGCTAAGAGGAAGAGAAAAGGTAAAAACACTCCCCTTGCCCTCACTACTTTTTGCATATATTCGCCCCCCGTGAGCATCGACAATGCTCTTGGAGATTGCCAGACCAAGCCCGATCCCGCTATGTCCTCTCGTTGTTTTCGATTGATAAAATTTCTCGAAAATGAGCGGAATGTCCTCTTGTGGTATCCCCATGCCATGGTCCTCGATCTCAACTGTGATGTAATCATCCGGGTTATTGATTCGCACATCTACTCGTGAACCTTCGTGAGAATATTTGATGGCATTATGGGTAAGATTTGTCAACACCTGGAGAATCTTGTTCTTATCGAGTATGACCATGCATCCTTTGTGCAGATAGCGCACGTGAATATTGACCCCTCTGGTATCGGCATAGGGTTTGATCTCTGAAATGAACCCGGCCACAACATCGTTTATCTCGTGCATTTCCATCTGCAGTTGAACTATGCCGCTTTCCAGCTTGGACATTTCCAGGAGTTCTCCTATGGTCTGGAGCAGCCTGTTGATGCCCTGTTCCATAATGGATATCAGCCGCTTCTGTTTTTTGTCCAGGTCTCCTCCAACACCCTCCATGAGGAGATTTGCAGCCTCTTTCATAGAGGTGAGCGGGGTCTTCAGTTCATGGGAGACGATGGAGATGAATTCAGATTTCATGTCATCCAGTTCTTTCAGGCGTATTGCCATATTATTGAACGAGTCCGCAAGCATACCCAGTTCGTCTGTAGAATCCAGCGGGATCTTATACGAGAAATCGCCCTGGGCAATGTGCTTGATGCCCGCACGTATGGAGGTAAGGTCGTTTGTTATACTCCGGTATATGATCAGCGGCACGATCAAACCAATGCTGATCGCTATGCCCAATGCCCACCAGGTGAATGTCATCACCTGGTCTCCAAGCCCCTTGAGAAACACGATCTTCCCGTCAAGAGACTTCATGGCTCGCGCGTTTACATAGCGGGCAAATCCCACCAGGGTGTCCAGATCGCGGCTGTTTTCAAGAAACATTGCCTCAATATCAATCGTCTTATCCGGCAGATTCGCTATCTGTGCGTCAAACCGTTCCATGAATCCCTGCCATATCTGCATGCCCCCGCTGACAACCTTGCGTTCCTGGTCATCATAGCAGATATCCTCATCGCACAGGTATGCCCAGGCACTCACGATATTTCTCTCCTTCTCCTCAATGAGGGCCTTATAGGATTCCTTCTGGAGCAGCAGGTACTGCTTTCCGGTCTCTTCAAGGGATATGAGGTCTTCGATGAGTTTATCCGAGATCTCTTTCTTCTGATAATCAATGAGATAGATTTCTGTCGTGATGCTGCTGAGCCTGGATGAGACATATACCAGCATGGCGGTGAGCCCGACGAGTACGACAAGAAAGACCGCATATGCGATTATGAGCTTTTCGAGCAATCCGCGTTTTTTCATACTTAAGATTATAGCCATCTAACCGATAAATGAGCAAGGGAGACTTTATGAATGATCTGCTTTCTGCCCTTACGGCCAACAGCATACTTCTTGCCAATGCATCGTCGAATGTAGCAAACTTCAATACAAGAGACTACAAATCCATTGCCACTACCATTACCTCGGGATCAGCCGGCGGCCTGAATGTGAACACCTCAAGGACTACGACCCCGGGTGTTCCGATCGGCGATTCCCATGTCAGTTCGAACGTGGAACTCCCACAGGAGTTCTGCGATATGATACGGGCACAAAGAGGCTTTGAGGCAGCTCTGAGTGCCATCAGCACTCGCGAGGATATGCTCGATGATCTCATGGATGTGCTGAGCGATACAGAGTAACCTTCACCCACAATTTCTTCCACTCTTTTCCTCCCGCCCTGGTCGTTGACATGTTTGTAAAAGTTTTGTAAAAGTTAGCCGTGTTCTGGACCTTCACAACAACCATCGGCTCATATCTGTATATCATCGTGATGATCCTGCCTCATGTGATTCTCTCCGCTTTCAGCCGGACAGGAGATATGCCCCATATTATGGCCCGACACTGGGCACGGTTTACCCTCTTGTGCGCCAACGTTGAGGTGGAAACAACAGGCGAAGAGCATCTCCGGGAAGGACCTGCCGTCTACATGGCGAATCATGTCAGTCATTTTGATGTCTTTGCACTGCTGGCCCGGCTGAACGTACAGTTCCGCTGGACGGTCAAGAAGGAACTCTTTTCGATACCTCTGCTCGGCCTTGCCATGAAGCGGGCAGGATACATCCTTATCGACAGATCTAACCATGGCAGGGCGCTGTCGAGCCTGAATGATGCCGCACAAAAGATCGCCGAAGGCACCTCCATCCTGATCTTCCCCGAGGGCACGAGATCATGCGACGGATCCCTTCAATACCCCTTTAAAAAGGGCGGATTCCATCTCGCGCGACAGGCGGCAGTCCCCATAGTACCGATCACCGTCATCGGGTCGCGAGAGGTCCTGCCCAAGCACGGGATAAGAATAACCCCGGGAAAAATCACCCTGAACATCGGCAAACCCATTCCTTCACAAGGCCGGGATGTGCCAACTCTCATGGAAGAGGTGTACAAGTCAATAAAACTGGGCTATACTTTGTAGTTGATGATAACTGATATTCTTTATCGATGTCCCGTTTGTGGAGGTTTTGACTGGTTCAAAGATACACAGTGTATACACTGCAGGACCCCTGTCGAAATCCGTTCCCGTTCAGAGGTCTCGATCAATGCTCAGAAGAACACAGTTGCCCACTGGTATGAAAAGGTCCTCTCCTTTGACCTGCCCGAAGCCGATTCCGGGATTATCCTGACAAGCAAGCTGGTACGGCTATCCCGGGAAGCGACAATGGGTGTCTACAAGGGCTATGCCGGTGTCACAGCTACCCATTATACGAGAGCCTTTGCAGACGAAGGTACCCTGGTGCTCAAAACCGACGAAATCCTCTTTTCCGGCAGCAAAGAGACCATATCCATACCAATCGGACAGATAACCTCCCTGACCATCGAGACCAACACCATCATCGTCATTTCCCGGAATCACGGTGTGTTGTTCTTTGACTTTACCGAAGAGCCGGGGAAGAAGTGGGAAGATTGTATACGAAAAGCCCTGGTCAGATTCCACAGCCCTCGGAAGATCGTAGAGTTCTATCCCCGATTGCGTTTTGAGAACAGTCTTCGGGAAACGCCCGGGAAACAAAAGGGGCATCCATACCTCCATGTGCCGGTGAAGAGATGGTACAGGAGCGATTACAGCCCGCTGCTTGACCTGCTTCGCCCCATCGTGAAACCGCTGATCAGATCCGTATTCTCTGTCGATATCAAGGGACTCGACAACATACCTGAACACGGCTCCGCTGTGCTTCTCTCGAACCACACCTCATTTCTGGACTCTATCATCCTCGGGGTTTTCCCGAGGCGTAATATCTGGTTCATGGCGAAGAACTCCCAGTACAAGGGGGCATTTCTCACCTGGGCGCTCAGACACCTGCGGTCATTTCCCGTGCGACGCTATACCATAGATGCTCAGGCAGTCAGAAACGCAATCCGCATTGTCCAGCAGGGCCATATCCTCGGAATATTCCCCGAGGGAGAGAGGACGTGGGACAACACCCTGCTCCCCTTCAAACACGGCACCATCAGGCTGATACTTGCCCTGGGCAGACCGGTTATCCCGGTGGGGATCTCAGGCGCGTACGAACTTATGCCCAGGTGGACTTCTTCCATCAAGCGCGTACCGGTGAAGATCCGCATCGGGGAGCCGGTACAGTTCGATCATATTCCCCTTGCGCAACAGACCAGAGTCGACCTGAATCGAACCTCCGCACAGCTCAAGGAACATATTGTCCGGCTGTCAGGGGAGGTGACATGAGCTACGTAAAGGTGATCCCTCTGGGCGGTATCCGTGAGTTCGGGCTGAACTCCATGGTGATAGAAACCAGCATCGGCTCACTCGTTGTCGATGCCGGGCTGATGTTCCCGAAGATCAACCCCACCGGGATTGATCAGATAATCCCTGACTTCACCTATGTCAAAGATAACCAGGAAGCATTCCAGGGGATTATACTCACCCACGGGCATGAAGACCATATCGGGGCCCTCCCCTACCTGCTCAAAGACGCACCGATCCCCGTTTACAGCCATCCTTTCACCCTGGAGCTGGTGAAGAAAAAACTTAGGGAATATGACATGGACGGGAATATCGAGCTCATACCGGTTAACCCGGGAGACAAGATATCGCTCGCAGGCATAGAGATAGAGTTTCTCGAGGTACTCCATTCGACGCTTGGATGCTACTGCCTGAGCATGCTTACCCCTCAGGGACGCATTGTCCACTCGGGGGATTTCAAGCAGATACCAAAGGAATATAACCGTATAACCGGAGACGTACGGCTGTTCATGTGCGAGAGCACCAACGCCGAAGTTGATCCGAAATGTTCCGATGAAAACAAGATACTCAAGAGCCTGGACAGCATCATAAAAAAAACTGCCGGCGCTGTATTGGTATCCACCTTCAGCTCTCATGTGAAACGGATACAGATGCTCTACGAACTGGCTGTCACAAATGGAAGAAAGATCACCATTATCGGCAGAAGTCTCAACCAGGTGGTTGACATCGCCACGGATCTCGGTTCGCTGGAACTGGATCCCCGGGACCTGATAAAACCAGACGAGATCACCTCTATGGACCGGAGCAAGGTGATGATCATCTGCACCGGCACCCAGGGAGAGATGTATTCCGTACTCTCGCTCATTTCACGGGGATGGCATAAATTCAAGGTGAAGACCGGGGACAGTGTCATCATATCAGCCAGGATCATCCCGGGCAACGAACTCGCTATAGCTCGGTGCATAGATAAATTAACCGATTTCGGGGCAAAGGTGTACTATCCGGATGTTGCCGATGTTCACGCAACCGGACACGCACCGCACGACGAGTTGCTCAAGGCGGTCACGGTCCTGAGACCCGAGATCGTCATGCCCATCCATGGAGAATTCAGACATATGAAGGCACTGGCGGAAATGGTCGAAGCCTCGCCGGGCCTGAATGCCCAGATAGTCCTCGCAAAACCGGGCCAGGTGTGGACCATCAGGGAAGACGGTATGCAGATAACCGGAGAAGCACCGCACGGAAAATGCTTTGTTGACGGTGAGCTCACCGGGGATATCAGAGATGTGGTTCTCAGAGACAGGCGACATATCTCTGAAGGCGGTCTTGTAGTTGCCTTCGTTGTAATCGACGGGAGTTCGTCCGATGTCGTCCTTGGCCCTGATATCATGTGCAAGGGCGTCGTGCCTGCGAGCATGGAACAGGAGATCATGGAGGAAATCAGACAGACAGCCAATGAGGCCCTGGATACATGCCTGGACAAAGAACTCAATATCCAGGGACTTCAGAACCGGCTTCGGGAGACACTGGGAATGCGCCTGAAAGCCCGGCTTGGCAAGAAACCCATGATAATTCCAATCATTATGGAGATTTAGTTGCACGACCTTCTCATTGCATTTTTTCTCGGAACCATCCAGGGCCTTACCGAATTTCTGCCGGTATCCAGTTCGGGGCACCTCGCCATCCTCCAGGGGTTTATCGGGGATAGGTGGCTGGGGGATGTGCTCTTTAATGTCTCTGTTCATCTCGGCACCACCCTTGCGGTGATCGTGTTTTTCTACAAGGACCTTCTCTCCCTCATTCGGGGCATCCTGCCTGGCACTTATCAGAGGCAGCAAATGCTTGTTATCGTCTGCCTAATGATCACCACCGTGATCACCGGCACCATCGGTATCCTCTTCAAGGACACGTTCGAAGCCATGTTCTCACTGCCAAAACTGGCTGCAGGCATGCTCATCATCACCGGCTTCCTCACCTTTTTCACCGACAGGATAAAAAAATACGAGAAAGCATACGGCGAGATCCGTATCCGGGATGCCGTAATCATCGGGCTGTTTCAATCACTCGCCATCATACCCGGTATTTCACGGTCCGGTTCAACCATATTTGCCGGCGTGTTCTGCGGCATGGAACGCACCTGGGCCGCGAGCTACTCCTTTATTGCGGCAATCCCGGCCATCATCGGCGCAGCGGTCCTGGAATGGGGCGACACCCCCCAGAATCTGACCGCTTCTCATATCATGGGAGCAGCCACGGCCTTTATTGTAGGCTTGATTTCTCTGAAATTTTTGGTATGGACTTTAAAAAAGCACAATTTCATCATTTTTTCTATATACTGCTGGCTGGCTGGGCTACTATATATAGCCCTGAGTTTATAAGAAAGGGACACTGATGGCAAAAAAGAAACCCGAAAACACCTTCCCGGTACAGATACTGGGGCTATTTATGGGCTTTATTGCCATTTTTCTGTTTCTCGCGCTCATATCATACAATCCGACAGACCCCAGCTTTTCTCACCTGGAAAATGCCAAGAACATACATAACTGGATGGGAATCGTTGGATCATATGTCGCTGACGGGCTCTATATAATCTTTGGCATCACAGCCTTTATCATACCGCTGTTCCTCGCCGAATATGCCTTCCGGTTCTTCAGAAACAAACAGTTCCCGAGTTGGATCAAGCTGTTAAGCTCTCTCATCATCTTTTTTGTCGCAATCGGCCTGCTGGGTATCTTTGCCAAGGAAATCTCCCTTTTCTCGAAAAGCATGTCGGCAGGGGGAGGCCTCGGACACATCATCGGTGGTGCCCTGCTCGCCTATCTCAATGAATGGGGATCTCTCGTCCTGCTCATTATGCTGCTATGTGCGGGATTCATGATCGGGTACGACGTGTCAACCCCTTATAAATCAATGCTGGAGTTGGCCTCCACCATCAAGGAGAACCGGGAATTCCGGAAGAAAAAGGCCGAGATGGAGAACCGATCAAAGAGCAGACCGCAAAAGAGCACGCAACAGAAGCCTAAACAGGTATCCGAAGAGAAAAAGGACCCTTTGGAGCCTCAGATCACCATCGCAGAGCACGAGGAAAAATCTCCCTCCGAGGTTCCGAGGCAGGCAACCCTCGACTTTGTAGACAACTATCAGCTTCCGCCGTTGTCCCTGCTCAACAAACCTCCGTCAAAAAGCCGGAAGATAACCGAGAAAGAACTCAAGGCAAATGCATCGCTCATCATATCAAAGCTCCAGGATTTCGGGGTGGAAGGAGAGATCCTGGAAATCAAACCGGGACCGGTCATCACCATGTACGAGTTTACCCCGGCACCAGGCATCAAGATCAACAAGATCGTGTCCCTGGCAGATGACCTTGCCATGGCCCTCAAGGCATCCCCGGTCCGGGTTGTGGCACCCATACCGGGGAAGAATGCCGTGGGGATCGAGATACCCAACAGAACACGGGAAATGGTCTACCTGCGCAGCATCTTGTCCAGCAAGGAGTTTATAACCTCATCAACCTCGCTCACCCTCGGACTGGGGACGAATATTGAAGGGATTCCGGTGGTTACCAACCTCGCGAAGATGCCGCATCTGCTCATCGCCGGTGCAACCGGTACCGGCAAGAGTGTCGGGTTGAACACCATGATCCTTTCCCTGCTCTACCGGAATGATCCCTCCGAACTTAAATTCATCATGATCGACCCGAAACGGATCGAGCTCTCCCATTACGAAGGCATCCCTCACCTCCTTCATCCGGTCGTCATCGACCCCAAAGAGGCCCTGCCGGTTCTGAAGTGGGCCGTGACCGAGATGGAAGGGCGCTATGAATGGTTTAAAACGCTCGGGGTAAAGGGCATCGACACGTACAACAAGCGGATCAGGAAAAACAGCAAAACCCCCTCGACCACCCTTGCCACGATCCACTGCGAGGAGAACGAGCAGGGGCTCCTGCCGAAACTCGTGATTGTCATCGATGAGATGGCAGACCTCATGATGGTAAACAGAGAGGTGGAGATTCACATTGCGCGCCTCGCACAAATGGCACGGGCAGCAGGCATTTACATGATCGTTGCCACCCAGAGACCATCGGTGGATGTCATCACCGGGCTCATCAAATCGAATTTCCCCTCAAGGATATCGTTCAGGGTCTCCTCGAAGATCGATTCGAGAACCATACTCGATTCATCAGGCGCAGATCAGCTGCTCGGTCTCGGCGACATGCTCTTCCTCTCTCCCGGGACCACCCATCTCCGACGTGTCCACGGGGCATACGTGACTGAAGAGGAACTGGACCGGGTAGTGGAATTTATCAGAGAGCAGAAAGGGCCGGAATACGTTGACGGCCTGGATGACAAGATCGCTGAAATAGCCCGCGACGATTCAGGTCTCTCAGGGGGCAGTGACGACTATGACCCCGTCTATGATGAGGCACTGGAGTTTGTCACGAACAAAGGAAGTGCATCCATATCGCTCATACAGCGGAGATTCAGAATAGGATACAACCGGGCCGCCCGGATTGTTGAACAGATGGAGAACGAAGGCATTATCGGCCCGGCCGATACAGCGGGAAAACCAAGAAAGGTCCTGATAAAACCCTATGCTCAAGAAATGGAAGAGTAGCCTGATCATCCTCGCAGCGCTCCTTGGCCTCGCCGTGTCCGCATCTGCCGGCAGTCTCGAGGATATTCAGAAAGAATACATGAACTTTTCTGATTTTATCGTGAATTTCTCGCAGGATACGCACCAGACGATTGTGGACAAGAAGATTCACTTCACCGGGAGCGTCGCCTATAAACGGGACATCGGTGTGCGTATGGATGTCTATACACCGCAGAAGCAGATTATCATATTGAAAGGACAGACCGTCATCATTCACCTTCCTGACGAAAAAACCACCACCCAGCAGGAGATCCCCAAAGAGATCGCCACACAGAACATCCTCGGCTTTTTTTCCGGGCTGGCCTCTATCGAAACCGATTACATTGTTGAAGATACCGGTGAATACCTCGTCCTGTATCCAAAAGGCGGTACAGGCTTCATTTCTATCTGGGCCGATGATGCGCACCACCTGAGCAGGATACTTCTCAAAGATGCAACCGGGAACAGCAGCGATATCTCCCTGAGCGACTATCGATTCAATGTGGGCATACTAGACGATGTCTTTACCTTGAACGTGGACCAGCCTGAAGGCTCCGCACCTGCTTCACAGTAATATCAATACAGGCCCGTATCCTGCTCTGATCCAATGATTTTCAGTTGTTGTGGCCCTCCAGCATCTTGACCTGGGATTCTCCCTCTGGTAAAGCATACAGCATGGATTGTTCCCTCATTGATAAGACGGTTGACCTCCTTTTGCATGCAAAACATGCCATCGTTCTCACCGGTGCCGGGATATCAACTGAATCGGGTGTGCCTGATTTCCGGTCCCCCGGCGGCATCTGGGAGAGGTATGATCCGACCATGTTCTTTATCGAGCGCTTCCTCGCCGACCCGGAAGAGGTATGGCGGTGCATGATGGACATGAACAGATCCAATGAATTTCAACTCTGGGATGCTCTCCCGAATAAGGGGCACCGTGCGCTGGCATATCTGGAGGACATAGGGATCATAAAGACCATCATCACGCAGAACATCGACAATCTCCACCAGAAGGCCGGAAACAGAAATGTCATCGAGTTTCACGGCAATATGCTCCATGCCAAATGCATGAAGTGCAGGAAACGATACGGATACAAGCAGGTCCTCATGGAGCTTGAAGAACGGTTCCCGCCGAGATGTTCGTGCGGCGGCATCCTAAAGCCCGATGCGGTCTTTTTCGGCGAGGCAATTCCCCCCGATGCCCTGAAAAAATCATTCACAGAGGCGGAGGATTGCGATCTCATGCTCGTCATCGGGACCTCTGCCCAAGTGGAACCGGCAGCTTCACTGCCGCTCATTGCCAAGGGGATGAATCCGCAGCTCGCCGGCCCCAGGATCATTCCCATACCCAAGGACCAGTGTTATGTCATCGAGATAAACTGGGAGCCGACTCCTCTGACCGGCAGGGTGTCTGATTTTCTCATTCAGGGCACGGCAGGGGACGTGCTCTTCAGTATTGAACAGACCATCAAAGAGAAAAAAGGGGCCGCGTGAGAATTACGGGGAAAACCAGGATTTTCACTATCCTCGCACACCCCACCACTCATGTGGCCGCCCCTGCCATCTACAACCATATCTTTGAACGGATGCGGCTCGACATGGCCTATATTTCCCACGATGTCAAACCAGATGCCATTTACGAGACACTCACGGCATTTCGTGCATGGAACAACCTCGGAGGGTTCAACGTAACCATTCCGAACAAGGAGACGGTAGCGGGATTTCTGGATAGAACATGCCCGGTATCTTCAAGGATCAATGCCGTGAACACGGTTGTCAGGAATGAAGACGGAACCCTGGACGGATACAATACCGACGGCATCGGTGCGCAGAAGGCCATCGGCATTGTCCGGGCGGCACACTGCCTCGTCATCGGAGCTGGAGGTGCCGCGAGGTCCATCGTGGATGCCTTGCTCAAGGCCCAGGCCCGCCGCATATCCATCCTAAACAGATCAAAGGACCATGCCCTTGCTTTATTGAACCTGTTTCAGACAGATCGGGTCACCCTCTTTGACGATGAAACTCTAGAGGATGTCGATGTTGTCATACAGGCAACACCTGTTGTCGATCACATCCCTTTTGATCTGGATCTGTCCCGGCTGAGGAAAAACACCCGGGTATTGGAGACGGTCATGCGGCCGACGCTTTTATCCGAGAGGGCATCGGAATACGGCATGGAGGTCATCCCCGGGTATGCAATGCTCTTCTATCAGACCAAACAGAACTTCAGCCTCTTGACCGGGATAGACATACCGGATACGGTACTGGAAGGCTCATTCCAGGAAGTCGGGTACAGCAAACCATGAGAACCTATCTTATATGTTGCAGGCGCAAAGGCAATCCCAAGGTTGCACTTGAAGTGTGTATGAAGTGCAGATTCAATGCAAAATGCCCGGTGTACTATGCATACCGGAATCCTTCCCTGTTTTAAGATATGGGCAAACCGCTTAGAGGCGGCTCCACTTGACAGAGAAAGAGCTTTGGTTTTAAGGTAAGACACTATGCCGAAGAAGATAGTATTGTATCCTGATGATGTGCTCAAAACCAGAGCACAGGATATAGAAAACATCGATATCGATATCATCACCATAGCCGAGGACATGAGACATACGATGTACACCGCGCCCGGCGTGGGTCTCGCAGCACCACAGGTGGGGGTTTCGAAGCGGTTGATCCTCGTGGATCCCACCGCAAACAAGGAACCCGGGAATCTGACTACGCTGATCAATCCGGTCATCATTGAGCAGGAAGGGAAAGAGACAGACTCAGAGATGTGTCTGAGCGTTCCCGAGATGTCCATAGATGTTCCCCGTGCAAAACGGATCGTGGTAAAGGGTGTCGACCTGAGCGGAAAAGAGATTGTCATTGAAGCGGAAGGCTTCCTGGCGAGAATATACCAGCATGAGATAGACCACCTGAACGGGACCGTGATACTGGACTATGCGTCTCAGCTGAAACGTTCCATCTACCTGAAAAAACGAAAAAAAGGGAAGATATGAGACTCGCCTTCATGGGTACACCCGATTTCGCGCTGTCGTCGCTTCAGGCACTGATCGATGCAGCCGAACATGAGGTTGTGCTGGTAATCACACAGACGGACAAACCCAAGGGTCGGGGACGACAGCTTCAGCCACCTCCGGTGAAACAGCTTGCAGGCGAGATGGGGATCCCGGTCCTTCAGCCGGAAAGGCTCAGGGAGAACGACGAGATCTATTCGTCTCTTAGAGAAGCAGGCCTCGACGCTGTCATAGTTGTTGCCTACGGAAAGATGATCCCCGCTGACATGCTGGAGATACCCCGCCATGGATTCATCAATGTCCATGCATCCATCCTGCCCTTTTACCGGGGTGCTGCGCCTATAAACAGGGCGATCCTAGCAGGAGAGCCAAAAACAGGGGTGAGTATCATGCGTATCGATGCCGGGATGGATTCCGGACCGGTATTTCTTCAGGCCGAAATACCCATCGAGGAATCCGAGGACGCCGAGGTCCTTTCGAAACGGCTCAGTGAACTGGGTGCGATCAAACTGACAGAAACGCTGAACCTCCTGGATAAGGGAGAGCTTTCTCCGATCCCGCAGGATCATGATCGTGCAACGTATGCCCCAATGCTGAAAAAGGAAGAGGGTGAGATCGACTGGGGAAACGATGTGAAAACGATCCATAACATGATACGGGCGTTCGTGCCCTGGCCATGTGCATATACGTTTATGGGGACCAAGACGCTGAAGATATGGAGCGGATCCTATCAAAGCGAGAACCATGAATTCAAGAGCGGCACCCTGGTAAAGGACGGTGCCAGGCTGAAGATTGCATGTTCAGGGGGCTTTATTGTCCCCCATGTCCTCCAGCTGGAAGGCAAAAAAGCTATGGACTCGAATGCATTTTCATGCGGGATACATGAGTCCCGCATCATGCTCGGGAAAGGAGGACTTCCATGATCCTTGCCCCTTCCATTCTCTCCGCCGATTTTTCGCGCCTCGGCCTTGAAATTGAAAAGGTCGTATCTGCCGGTGCCCAGTGGATCCATGTGGATGTAATGGACGGTCACTTTGTCCCGAACATCACGATCGGACCTCTTGTCGTGAAGAACATTCGGAGTATCACCGATGCATATCTCGATTGCCATTTGATGATCAGCGATCCTGACAGGTACCTTGAGGCCTTTGCCGATGCCGGTGCAGACGGTATAACCGTTCATGTAGAGGCATGCGATCATCTCCATCGGACGCTGTCAAGAATTCGTGAGCTCGGTCTGAAATCAGGGGTCTCTCTGAATCCGTCCACCCCGCTGACTACGCTTGAATACACCTTGGATGTTATCGATCTGGTGCTGATCATGAGTGTGAATCCCGGGTTTGGCGGCCAATCATTCATCGATGCGGTCCTTCCGAAGATAGACAGGACAAAGGAAATGATCTCCGGCAGGGATATCCTGGTGCAGATAGATGGCGGTGTGGGAACAGATAATCTCGGGGGGTTGCTTTCCCGCGGAGTCGATGTCATAGTTGCGGGATCAAGCGTATTCAACAGTGCAGACCCGCAGGCCACCGTAAAGGAGATGTTTGCTATTGCATCGAATCAAATCGTTTAAATATCTCCTTTGCATTCCCGTGTTCCTCATAGTTACAGGATGCGCGCATGTGCCTCCTGAGGTGAGCCAGGACAAACCTAAACAATCCGGTCCGTATTTAACCGTGATGCTCGCCCGGGATGCTGAAAACAGGGGCAACTGGAAGGAAGCTCTGCAGCTCTATGCCACCATCGATGACCCTTTTACCTGGCTAGCCCAGGCCAGGATCCATTTTATCCTGAACCAGTCCGAACGCGCACTCGATTTTGTGGACCGACTCATAGACAACGGTACCTATGCTGACGAGGCCCTTGAACTGAGGACCAAGATCTATGCACGCAAGGGTAATTGGGATCAGGCCATAGCGGACACCGAGGTCCTGGTGAATAAATATCCTGATAACCCTCAGATCAAGCTCTTCCTCGCAAATCTTAAAATCGTCGTATCTGATTTCGCCGGGGCACGGGAAATCCTGGAAGGTCTCCTCGGGAGTCCCGATGACAGCATGATACTCTATACGCTGTCAAAGGCATGTTTCGGTGCAAAGGATTTTGACTGTGCAAAGGAAGCACTGGAAGACGTCATCGAGATACGCCCCAATTTCCAGCAGGCATACTTCGATCTCGGCAAGATCCACGAGTTGATGGGAGACAAAAAACAGGCCGAGGAAGTGTATCTGTACCTCCTCGAGGGCGATCCATCTTCGAGCGATGCGCTCATTGCACTGTCCGAACTCTATGTCTCGCAAAGCCGATATGCCGACGCCATATCCATCCTGGAAAGACTCCGCAAGATAAATCCCAATGTGCAGATCACGAGAAAGCTCATCATGTTGAAGCTTCAGGAAGGGCTTTTTGATGAAGCGCTTACCGACCTCAATCAGATCGAGGAAAAAACGGATGAAGACCTGTACTATCTCGCCATAGCCTATGCCAAACTGGACAATTTCGAATCCTCACTTGAAGCACTGGAAGCCATTCCCATGAATTCCCCTCTGGGATGTGAAGCCGCCGTGTTGAAATCTACAATACTGAAAGACATGGGAAATACCTCAGAAGCCCTCGAGGTTCTCTCTGCTGCATGGGAATACTCCTCCGAGAGAAAAAACTGCTCCGAAGTGGGCTATCAGCTGGCCACCGAGCTCGACAATGCAGGGAGAAGGGACGAGGGACTTGCCGTTGCCACGACACTCCTGGAAAAGAATCCACACGATCCGGTGGCCCTGAATTTTGTCGGCTATGTGTGGGCGGACGAGGGGATCAACCTCGACAAGGCGTATAGTATGATCAAGGAAGCCCTTGACCAGCGGCCGGAGGATCCCTTCATCCTCGATTCCATGGCATGGGTCCTCTACAAGACGAATCGCGCAGACGAAGCCCTGCCCTACATGGAGAAGGCCCTGAAAAAACTGGGGTCCGACCCTGTCATTCATGAACACATGGGAGATATCCTCAAGAGTCTCGGGAAGAGAGATGAGGCACTTGATTACTACATCAAGTCATCTATTTTGAATAATACAAGACCCGGAATACAAGAAAAAATCGACGAATTACTGGAATAATTCATCATGATATAATGTTTTTGCCGAGTGGGTGTGTATATGAGCAATGAAGCGCGGGTAGGTATTTTTATTGTCATTGTGATCATCATCTTTGTCGTCCTGTCCGTAGAGATAGGAGAGCTGAGCTTTTCCAAAAAAAAGACCTACTCCATCACCATGGTGTTCTCCTCTGTAGAGGGCTTGAAGAAGGGTTCTCCCCTGGAGTTGGCCGGTGTACAGGTGGGATCTGTTACCAATATTGCGCTGAATAAGGATTATTCAGCCGTAGTAACCGCCGCCATCGAGGAGGACATCAAACTGCCGATAAATTCAGTGGCATCCATAGCAACCAAAGGAGTACTGGGAGACAAGATTATCGTACTTACTCCCGGTGTTTCCGAAAATACCATTGAGCCCGGAGGCAATCTGGCACGAACAACCGTTCCTCCGTCATTGGATTACCTGCTCATGCAATTGGGGGAACTCGCCGGGAATCTCACGGAGTTGACCGGAGCTCTGAACTCCGTGTTCGGTGATGAAGATACCCTGCGGAGTATCCTCAATAACGTTCATCAGCTCAGCGAGGATTCTTCTGCCCTGGTTGCGGAAAACAGAGAGAACATATCGGTCATTCTAGGCCACCTGACTGAGATCACGGACAACTTCACCGTCGTCTCCCAGGATCTCACCTCTGCATCACATAACCTCGGCCAGATAATGGATCGTGTGAATACAGGCCAGGGGACCATCGGCAGACTCATCAACGACGAGACCCTCTATGTCACCATGGTTGATTTCATGGAGAATATGCAGCAGTTCACCTCGAATCTGAGCGAAGAAAGCACCATCAACCTGCTGCTTTCTGACCCTACACTCTATTATGATCTTCTCGCAATCGCAGAGAACATCAAGTTTATCACGGATGAGCTCGCTGCAGGCAGAGGAACCCTGGGACATATCCTTGTTGATGAAGAGCTGTATCAGCAGCTCAATGAAACACTGCGAAATGCGAACCTTGCAGCACAGGGCCTGGAAGAGCAGGTGCCGATAACCGTCATGGGAACCATCCTGGGGTTGATCTGGTAGGAACCATGCGCCTTTGGCCCATTGTTCTGATCATCGCACTCTCATTCGTCTCTAGTCACGAGGCGATCGGGGGTGAATTCAATCTCTCGCCCGTGGTGTTCTATGAGTCCGAGGGCGAGGACTATACCCTGAACATGCTGGGGCCTATCTTTGCCTTTTCATCCCAGAGTGATGCTGTCCGTCCTGTCTTCTATCGAGACGAAGAGCGGACCGATATCCTTTTTCCCCTGGGACAAAGCACCAAAACCAGAGGTCTCTTCTTTCCCCTGTATCGATCGGTACAGGAGGAACACCATTCGCACAGAACCCTGTTCCCTGCGTTTTACGGTAGATACCGGGATACGAGCTACGGCGGCCTCTTCCCGCTGTACGGATCCTTGTCTCACCGGTTCGGCTACGACCATGCGCAGTTCGTTCTCTGGCCGGTCTATTCGACAACGACCATCGGTGATACTGACACGTATTATATCCTCTGGCCTGTATTCTCCTATAGCCGGGACAGAGAGTTCAAGATCTTTCCTCTCTATGGCTACGAGAAATCGAGAGGATCCCGTCACGATTTTGCATTGTGGCCCATATTTCACCGCAAACGCGGCAAAGAAAACATGGACGCCGTTCTGCCTCTGTTTCTCTATGCACGGGGGGACTCCTATAAAAACATCTCCGTTATCTGGCCTTTTTTTACCTACAGCAGGGATTTCAGGGCAAACCATACCAGCACCGACTGCCCCTGGCCCCTGATCAGGTTTGCAAAAGGCGGTTATGAACAGACACGGATCTTTCCCTTCTACCACACAAAGATCATACCCCCCACCTATTCGGTAAAGACTGTACTCTGGCCTCTGTACAGGAAAGAACTGAACTTCGACAAGAACAGCAACCTGAGACGGGAAAAAACCAGTGTTCTTATTCTCAGCAGACACTCTCATGAGATTTCCCTGGAGGGAGAAGAGACATATGAAAAAACCCTGTGGCCGGTGTGGCATCACAAATATGGAGCCCATGAGAGTTCATGGTATGTTCCCTGGATCTTTCCGTTCCGCAATGAGGGGTTCCGGCGAAACTGGCTGCCTGTCCTGACACTTGCACATGGCGAAAAATCAAATACATCATCTTTTGTTGACATCCTCTGGCATACCATCTTCTACGAACACGATGAACGTACTTCCCGGTTTTCCTTCTCCTTCCTCTGTTCTTATGCAAAAAGTGAGGACTCCCGTGAATTGGGCTTCTTTTTCGATGTGTTGAAGGTACGCATTCCTTAGAGCCCGAAGCGATGAAGGATCTGCACGCTAAGCACGAGCAAACCTCTTTTCCCGGGTCGCCACAGGGCATATCCGCTTACAGGCTATAAGGAATAGTCTTATTCGATTTTCAGGAATACCCTGATAGACCATTCGGCCATTGTATGATTTGTTATCATAGAAGTGGAAATAGAAAAACCGGCAACATTGGCGATTCATTTTCGCTTTGCTTTCCGCTCTGTTCTTGATAAAAGAAACAGTGGGGGAAAAAGATCTCAGGTAATGCCTGGATCATCACAAAGAGCAGGTGGCACACATGGCACTGACACGACGCGAAATTCTCGAAGAGCTTGCACGTCTTGGTATCACAAGGATTGAGGAACTCAAGAAGGCCTGCCGCGAATACGAGACATTCTGGAGAACTTTTCTCGAAAAGCGGGCGATAAACTGATTTCGCACTTTTCGTTACGCATGGAAGATCAGAACCTTCCCTTAAAACAGGGAGGGATTCTGTAGGTAACACTATTCTATGTTTGTTACAGGCTGTACACCCCGGTCAGCAAAAAACGCTACTCAAATGTCACAAACCTGTCTTTCTTTGCCCCACACACCGGACACTCTTCAGGTAGAACTCCATCCGAGACGTAGCCACAGACATCACAGACATAGTATATCGTCTCCCGTTCCTCTAAGACATGGTCCATGGCCTCTTTATACAATTTGGCATGGACCTCCTCCACGTCGCGGGACTGGCTGAAATAGACAGAAGACGCCTTGTCGCCACTCTCTTCGGCCTGCTTGATAAAGCTGTCGTAGGCAACACCGGCGACCTTGGTCTCAGACTCGAAGCTGTCGGCAAGATTTTCCTCGGTGCTCTTGATCTCTTTCAGGAGCTTGAGCGCCCTTTTGCCATGGAGCTCCTCTGAAAAGGAGATCACTCTGAAGAGCTTAGCAAGTTGCGGATATCCCTCCTCCT
Organism: Thermodesulfobacteriota bacterium; assembly: GCA_036825155.1. GTDB lineage: Bacteria > Desulfobacterota > Desulfomonilia > UBA1062 > UBA1062 > DSAD01. Next base: position 21,724 of record DAISYU010000004.1, read on the forward strand.
GGGCCTTATCCGCATAGACCTTGAGCCTGAGAGATGCCTTTGATTCACCCGTATACGCCTGGTGTATGGCGTCACGAATCTTATCGTCCATAGTTCCCTCCAAAAGTGGTATTAAACGTTTCATAAACGAGCGTGGTGCTCTTGTCCGGCTGAACACTCAGCATCCGGTCGTATGCCCAGACGGGTCAATGCAAAATCATATCTCACCGGGTCTTCCGGTATAATATTCCTGAAACAAGCAGTGATCTCAAGGGCGGTTTTCATATCCGAGGCAGCCCTGCAGGTCATCCCGAACCGAGAACAGATGGAATACATATGGGTATCAAGGGGAACGATCAGGAGTCTAGGCGAGATCCCATCCCACGCCCCGGGGTCCACATCGTCCCGCCGCACCATCCACCGCAGAAACAGGTGAAGTCTTTTGCAGGCACTCTTCTTTTCCGGATGGGGGAGCAGGCTGTTGTACTGGTGGGGAAAGGATGCTCGCAACTCCTGAACAAATGCACCCAGGGCATGAATCGTACTGTCATGGCCAGGCCCTAACGAGTTCAGAAAACAGCGCTTAAGTGACCCGTGCAGGAAAATGACCCGCTGGATTCCCAGCATAAAGTCTGCAAGTTCGAATGCAGTAGTGAACCGGTGCTTGAATCCTTCAAACACCTCTAGAAGATGCTCATGTGACGCCTCTTCAATGAAGGCCCGAGGCGTCGGCTCCATCCTGTCAAGAATGCACGCCACGCTCTTTTTTATCTGCGCAACCCTTCCGTACGCAAGCGCAGAGGCGACAATCCCCACAATCTCCTGCTCCAGGGGGTCACTATAGAGCCAGACAAATTCAAGGGGATCAGGGGGAATATACCCCCGGTGGTTGTACCGGCGGTAAAGCTCATCGAGATAAGCTCGAGATACATTCACGAAAGGTCCTGGTTCTTGATAATTCATGCACACGTAAACAGGCTGTATATACCTTCTCCTAAAGCGACCATGCACAGGGCATGTCCGCCGATGTGCACAACCAGATCATGCCCTTATGGGAAAAAAACCGTATCCATTTATAAGGTGCCTGTCATGCTACTCCTCAGGAGAAAACTCATCCTTTTCGGCACCGCAGACCGGACAGGCCCAGTCGTCCGGCAAATCTTCAAAAGCTGTCCCGGGGGGAATGTTGCCTTCTGGATCGCCTTCGGCGGGATCATAGATATAACCACACACACCACATACATATTTTTTCATTTCACCCTCCACGATTTTTTCTTCATGTTTGACTTGAGTATTCACATCCCCTTTATAGGTTGGGGCGTTTTTCGAAGCCTTTCCTTTTTTCACGTTCTGGTAATAGGCATATGTAAGAGGCGTTCCCTTTTTGAGTATCTCCGCACCTGCCACCTCTGCAACAAAGATCGTATGCGTTCCGCAATCCAGGGACCCCACCACCCTTCCATCGAAACAGGCAAGGGCGTTGTCGGTTACGATGGGACATCCGGTCTCCCCGCTTCTGCAGACAACCTGTGACATCTTGTCCACCTCTCTGCCTGACTTGAAGCCGAACAGGCCGATGAACGGCATCGGGGTTTCTTCTTCAAGAATAGATACCGCCAGGACGCCGCTGTCCTCGATGTACTGGTGGGTAAGATTGTTCTTATTGATGCTTACCGCGATTGACGGAGGTTCGGCACTCACCTGAAACACCGTATTCACTATCTGTCCGTTCGTCTTATCACCTGATACCGAAGAAACGATATACAAACCATAAGAAATATCCCACAGGGCCTTGCGGTCCAACGCATCACTCATTGATTGCAACCTCCCGGAGTTTTTCTGCAATAGTCCTGCCCAGAGCATAACATGTTTCCAGCGCCTCGTCACCAGGCACATATTTCGCCTTGACCGGTTCACCTGCAAGATCGACCTTCATACCCTGAAGAATCTCCTGTATCTGAAGGGCCGCCTCGCCGCTCCAACCATACGACCCGAAGGCGGCACCAATGAGGTTTTTGGGCTTGAGTCCCTTGAGATAGGTGAGCACATCGGCCATGGCCGGGAGCATGTTGTTGTTGAGTGTTGAGGAGCCTGCGATGAGCGCACCGGCATCGAGAATCTCATATGCCACGTCGCTGCGGTGGAACGATCCCATGGACATCACCTTTACATGGGCTCCGCCTGCAATGAGTCCTTCCTCGATGGCGCGGGCCATGAGCTCGGTAGAGTGCCACATGGTATGGAACAGGACGACAGCCTTGTTCGTGGGTTTCTGATCGGCCCACTGTTTGTACAGGCCGAGTATCTTTGAGAGATCCCTTCTCCATACCGGCCCATGATCCGGGGCAATGATCTGGATATCCAGCCCTGATTTACCCACCTTGTCGAGAAGGTTCAGGATCAACTGCGAGTATGGCAGGAGAATGTTTGCATAATAGGTGGCCGCCTCATAGTTCAGGATTGCCTCGTCAACCTCGTCGCTGAATCGTTCCATGGACGCAAGATGCATCCCGAAGGCATCCTGGGAAAAGAGCAGCTTATCTTGAGCTAGATAGCTGAACATGCTGTCCGGCCAGTGCAGCATGCGTGTTTCCATAAACTGCAGGTTCATATTTCCCAGCGAAAGCTCCGATCCATCTTTTAAGGCAATAATCTCCCGGTCTATGGCAAAGTGCTCTTTCAATGTCTTTGCACCCATCGTCGATGCATAGACCTTTTCAGGATTGACCTCGCGTATTATCTCGGCCAGACAACCGGAATGGTCCATCTCGGAATGATTGGATATGATGTAATCGATGCTGCCCGGATCGGTGACAGATGCGATCCGACTTAAGAGTTCATCCTTGAAAGGGGCCTTGACCGTATCGATGAGCGTGATCTTATCGGCAATAATGAGGTACGCATTGTAGGTACTCCCCCTCTTTGTTGTATACCCGTGAAAGTCACGTATCGTCCAGTCGATAGCACCGACCCAGTATACATGTTCGCTAACCTTTATCGCTTTGTAGATTCCAGGCATTTTCACCATCTCCTTTATGTCAGCTTTTTGAGTGAGGAGAGCTTATCACTCAGGATACCTATATGTTTCATTTCCTCCTCTATGATCTTCTCCACCTTGTCCCTGCCGAGGCTCTCAGGAACAACACGCTTGAGACCCGTATAAAACACGACTGAATTCTTCTCGGCCTCTATCCCTTTCTTCAATATATCTCTTAAGGTCTCTGAACCGGTCAATGCAACCGTGGCATCAAAGACCTCACCGCCGGTCATTGCCCGCACATACGAGGCGGCTGTTCCATCCGGATCAAATGCCTCGGAATAGCCTTCCTGGGCGACGAGTCGTCCCCTCATCGAGGAGAAAATCTGTTCATGCTCAGCCTCCATAGCTGCAAGGCTCACCAGCATGCTCCTGATCTCAGGGTCCTCAAACATCTCGGAAGCCTTTGTGTAGAATAGTACCCCCTTTCTTTCAAATTCAAGCGCCATTTCGAAAATCTCATCTGCATTAAACCCGCTGGACATACTTCTCCCTCCGCGTATACGTTTACAGAACTCAGACGAGTATTGCCCCGCAATCCAAGGTTATGACTTGGCTGGTGCCTATCACTCCTGAGATTGAGCAGGCGGCGTAAACACTCGAATGCCCAGTTCACGATCGAGCATGAACAACCCGCCGGTGTTCTCACCAATCAGTTTCAGCTGCGCTACGATGCTCTGCGCGTTTGCCTCTTCCTCCACCTGTTCGTCCACAAACCAGTTCAGCATGCTTGACGTTGCATGATCCCTCTCCTCGATTGCAAGATCCACCAGAGAATGTATCATGGCCGTCACCTTCTGTTCGTGACTGTATACATCCTCGAATGCAGCCAGGGGTGATGACCACTCGCCCGGGGGACCGTCTATTGGCATGAGAGTGACCCTTCCTCCCCGCTCGTTGACATAGCGGTAGAACTTATCGGCATGAGTCATCTCTTCGAGGGCCTGAATGCGCATCCAGTTTGCAAAACCCGTCAGGTTGATTGAGAGAAAATAGGAGTTCATGGAAAGGTAAAGATATGCTGAATAGAGCTCGGCATTGATCTGGTTGTTCAATACCGCTTCAACCTTCTTCCCGATCATACACTCCCCCTTGTTTTTATTTTCCTACGCCTTCCAGAGACCGTGCAGATTGCAATATTCTCTTGCTGCTACCTCTTTGGCATCGATACAGAATATCGCTTCAGGCACATCTCCCGGCTTGAGGAACTTTCGGTATGCCTTCCCGTCGGCAATGAGCTCGATCCACTCTATGTAGTGCTTCTCCTCCATGGGATGAGCAACACTGCCTACCTTGACCTTGAAGCCGTCTGCTGTCTTCTCGATAACCGGTACATGTTTTTCTTTCGCTGCATCGACGGTGTTTTCCTTGAAGAGTTTCATGGGCTGCCCACAACAGACCAGTTCTCCTTTCCCCTCATGGAGGACTTCAACTATGTTGCCGCATACCTCACACTTATAAATCTCCAACTTCTTCGCCATGCTCTGCTCCTCCTTTCTTATTGATAATGATAATCATTCCTATTAACTATTTAACTCATTGATGTCAACCAATTTTTAATACTATTACATAATAATATTTCATGATGAAGAATCAATCGGGTCATCTCAATATTCAGTCATTGTTTTTTCCGGACTTTGCTATTTTCTATATTGACAGTGAGATTATTGGTTGTTATTAACATCCAGTACTCTGCCGAAGTGGTGGAATTTGGTAGACACGCCATCTTGAGGGGGTGGTGGGTAACTCCCGTCCGGGTTCAAATCCCGGCTTCGGCACCACACACAGACAAAAACACGAGAAAGTGAGATATACGATACATGGCAAGAAAGTGCGACATATGCGGAAAGGGTCCGCAAACAGGCAACAACGTATCCCATGCACAGAACAAGACAAAAAGGGTTTGGCTTCCGAATCTGCAGAAGGTGCGGGTCGAGACTGCTCACGGTGTTCAGAGAATCAAGGCTTGCACGCAGTGTATTAAATCAGGCAAAGTCCAGAAACACACCATCTAAGACCTCTTCAATCCCTTCGAAAACACCATCTATATACTCGTTGGGTTTCGTCTTATTCAGCTTGGGTAATCGGTTCCCCCGGCACCTCAGGATACCTCTGAGCTGTGTGCCTGCAAACCCGAACCACCAAAGACAAGCTGTTTTTTCATGACACCCTCCTACCTTTAAAGAACAAACAAACAAGCAGATGCGAGCAACGCCTTTGTTCCGGCAGCGATCTGTTCTGCTTACCGGACCGGAAAGCCTCCCTGCAAACACATCAACCATAACTCATGAATTATTACTTGTATTTTCGTTGTACTTTGTGGTATTTAGCGTAGTTCTATTTCGTATGATTGACAGTACCCTGAGGAGATATTTCATGAAAAACCTATATCTTATCGCGGTCGTACTCATACTCACGCTCAGCGGTTGCGCCTCGGCTCCAGAGCCGCGCCCAAAAGAGGATACGGCTTTTTATCTCGCCCGCTTCGACAACGTGTGGGATGCCGCCCTCATGGCTCTCGAAGAAGAGGCCATTCCCATCGAGACCATGGAGAAGGAAAAAGGACTCATCACGACAGGGTTCGTCAATTTTTCCGTAGGACCCCAGGCGCATCACGAGATTGAAAAAATCGCACAGAAGCCTGAGACCCGTCTGGCGATCTGGTCACAGGTCGGATACACGCTGAGCATCCTTATAACACCTATCAACGACATGAGCACCAAGGCCCGCATCACGGCACATATCGAAGCATATGACAAGAATGTGACCCGCCAATGGCATGAATGCACCACAAACGGCTTTATTGAAGACATGATCCTGGAAAAGATCAGGGCCCAGCTGTAGAGGTCTACATCACGGCCACCCACGGGATAATCACCAGGAAATAAGGACTGAATCACCCAGATCTTTCATCGGCATCTACTGCCGCACGATAGTCTCCACCCCTTTGAGCCTTCGAATATCGTGAAAAAGGCCATCCAGTTCTTCAAGATCCCTGATCATGACCCTCAGTATGCAAATGGAACTCCCATTGACATTTGGATAGGCCTTCATCTTTGAAATATTGATATTCCGTGCCCCGATGGTTGCAGTGATGGCAGCAAGCATACCCGGTTTGTCCTGACAGGTAACCGAGAATTCGATCTCATGGCTTTCCGATACGTTCACATCCCATTCCACAGGAACGAGACGCTGCGGATCCACTTCAGAAACATACGGACAATTTGATCTGTGCACGGTTATCCCCCTGCCGCGGGTGATAAACCCGACCACCTTATCCCCGGGTATCGGCCTGCAGCACCTGGCATATCTGACAAGCAGATCCTCCACCCCTTTTACAATGATGCTCGAGACCTCCTGTTTTTTCTTTTTGACTGGGATCTCCACCACCTTCTTCTGTTCCTCGGGAGCGAACTTGTGAATGACCTGGTTTACCGATAGACGGCCGAACCCGATGGCTGCAAAAAAGTTGTCCGTGCTCTTGAATGAGAACTCCTTGGCCAGTTCATCAACATCCGGGGTCTTGTTGAGGTGGAGACTTTTTATCTTCTTCTCGAGCAACTCTCTTCCAAGGGCTATACTCTGCTCGTTCTCCTGTGTCCTCAGCCATGTCCGGATCTTGGTCTTGGCCCTGGATGTCTTGGCAATCCTCAGCCAGTCTTTTCCGGGGTGCTGTTTTGAAGACCGTAAGATCTCGATAACATCTCCGCTGTTGAGCTTATAGCGCAGCGGGACGATCTTTCCGTTCACCTTGGCCCCGGTGCACTGGTTCCCCAGCTGCGTGTGAACGCTGTATGCAAAATCCAGCGGCGTTGCCCCTGCAGGAAACCGTTTCACATCCCCCTTGGGAGTGAAGACATACACATCCTCCGGATAGAGATCCAGCTTGACGCTCTGGAGAAATTCCCGGGGATCCTTGAGTTCCTTCTGCCATTCAAGGAGCTGCCTGAGCCAGGAGAGTTTTTCACCGTCCTGATCGCTGATCCTGCTGCCGTCCTTGTACCGCCAGTGGGCTGCAATGCCCTCATTCGCGATAAAATCCATCTCCCTTGTCCGTATCTGTATCTCGATCCGTTCCCCTCCCGGGCCGAATACGGTGGTGTGCAGGGACTGATACATATTGGCCTTGGGCATGGCAATGAAGTCCTTGATCCTCAACTGAATCGGTTTCCAGATGGAATGGATGATGCCGAATGTCTCGTAGCACTCCGCCACCGTGTTCAGTATAATCCTGAGCCCCAGCACGTCATAGACGTCCTCAAACGGGATCCCCTGACGCTTGAGCTTCTGATACACACTGTAGATGTGTTTTATCCGCCCCTTTACCTCAGCTTTCAGCCCTGCCTCCACGAGACTGGCCTGGATCTGCCCCATGATCGACTTGAGGTACTCTTCCTTTTCCCTGGCAATCGTATCGAGCTTGGCCTTCAGCGTGTTGTACCCGGCTGGATCGATGTATTTCAGGCTCAACTCTTCAAGCTCAACCTGAAGCCAGTGGATGCCCAGCCTGTTTGAGAGCGGAGCGTAGATGTCAAGGGTTTCACGGGCGATCCTCTGCTGCGACTGCCGGTTGTGAAACTCCAGTGTCCGCATGTTATGCAGCCGGTCCGTGAGCTTGATGAGCAGAATCCGCAGATCCTTGCTCATGGCGAGAATCATCTTGCGAAAGTTCTCGGCCTGCTGTTCTTCTTCCGATCGAAAATTGATCTTGCTGATCTTGGTGAGGCCGTCGACGACCAGTGCAACCTCATCGCCGAATTCAGTCCTGATATCCTCCACGCTCGTCAGGCTGTCCTCGATGGTGTCATGAAGCAGTGCGGCGGTGACAGCTATCACATCAAGCTGCATCTGGGCGATGATAAAGGCAACCTCCAGCGGGTGATTCAGATAGGGTTCACCGCTCAGCCTGGTCTGGCCCTGATGAACCCTGGCAGAAAACACATAGGCCTTCTCAATAATCCGCGTGTCGGCATCAGGGATGTATGCTGACACCTTCTCGAGTATGTCATTGATCCGTACTGTCAATAATTATTCCCTATGCGTGAATCCTGGATCTGCAGTATGCCACAACCTCCTCAGGGGACACCTTCTCGATGTTCCCTGTAGCCCGCTCCTTTACTTCAACGATTCCCTCTTTCAAACCTTTTGCACCCACCGTGATCCGGTAGGGGACGCCAATCAGGTCGGCATCCATGAATTTTACCCCGGGCCGCACATCCCTGTCATCAATGATCGCATCGATCCCCTGTTTGACAAGCTCGTTATAGATTGCAGTGGCGGTATCCATAACATCACCGGGGCTCACAGTAATGGGAAGCACCATAACAGGGTATGGGGCAATGGAGAGTGGAAATACGATGCCCGATTCATCTGCATGCTGCTCGATTGCAGCAGCAACCGCCCGTCCGACTCCGATCCCGTAACACCCCATTATCATCGGCTTCAACGACCCGTTCTCATCTAAAAACTGTGCATTCATGGCCTGGGAATACTTCGTCCCGAGTTTGAATATATGCCCCACCTCAATCCCGCGGATGGCCTCCAGCTTTCCATCTGTACACCGGGGACAGGGATCACCCGGTCCTGCATTCCTGATGTCCTCGATGGTAGTGATGCCGGTATCCCGGGAAAGCCACACATCCTTGAGGTGGTAATCCTCCTCGTTGCCTCCAACGACATACGGTCCATTGTCTGCAAGGGCACTGTCTGCGACCATAGGCACCTTGAGTCCCACTGGCCCGGCAAACCCCCTGGGTGCCGAGGTATACTTCTCGATGGTCTCTTCATCGGCCAGCTCCAGGGTTTCGCAGCCGAAGACCCTCCTGAGTTTTGCCTCGTTCACCTCGTGATCCCCCCTGACCAGTGCCGCAAAAACACCTTTGTCTGAGTCATAGATGAGCGTCTTGACCAGGTCCTTCGACTCAACGCCGAGGAACGCACAAACCTCTTCCACTGTCCTGACATCGGGCGTATGAACCTTTTCGAAACTGCCACCAGCTGCATCTGCAAACGCAAGAGTCCCTTCCTTAAAAATCTCGGCCTTCTCCATGTTTGCCGCGTAGTTGCATGTAGAACAGCTCAGAATGACGTCCTCGCCGGTCTCAGCAAGGACCATGAACTCGTGGGAGAAATTTCCGCCGATGGGGCCGGAATCAGCCTCTACGGTCTTGAACTTCAGCCCGCACCGGCTGAATATGTTTTCATATGCCCGGTACATGGCTTCATAACTCTTTTCCGCGCCACTGTCGTCAGTATCGAACGAATAGGCGTCCTTCATGATGAACTCTCTGGCACGCATGATGCCGAACCGTGGACGTATCTCATCACGGAACTTTGTCTGGATCTGATAGAGATTGGCGGGAAGGTCCTTGTAGGAATGCAGTTCGTCACGCACGATGTGCGTGATCACCTCCTCATGGGTCGGACCAAAGGCGAATTCGCCGCCCTTCCTGTCGATAAACCGCAGGAGTTCCTTCCCGTACACATTCCACCTGCCGCTCTCTTTCCATATCTCAGCAGGCTGTACCCCGGGCAGGAGAACCTCCTGTGCACCTGCTGCATTCATCTCTTCCCGGATTATCGCCTCCACCTTTCTGATGGCTTTCAACCCATAGGGCAGGTACGAGTAAATCCCTGATGCCAGTTTCTTTATCATACCAGCCCTGAGCATCAACTTGTGGCTTATGACCTCAGCTTCACGGGGCTCTTCCTTAAGGGTATGCAGGAACATTGAGGAAAACTTCATTCACCTATCTCCTTTTCTATTTCTTTCATAAGGCTCTCTATAATCTCTGTTGTTTGTATGCGCCGCAAGGGTTTCCCATGGGCAAACAGCACCGCACCACCAGTGTCACAGGCAACGCCGAGATCGGCAATCCTCGCCTCTCCCGGCCCGTTCACGGCACACCCCATGATGGCAACGATCATGTGATTCCTTATCCCCTTGACGGCATCTTCAACCTGGGTTGCGATAGCGGCAACATCGGCGTTGGCACGTGCGCAGGTGGGACATGCGATCACGCGCACGCCTTCTTTCTTCAGTCCGATACTCTCCAGGAGTATACGCGCGGCCATGACCTCCTGGACAGGATCTGCAGCCAGCGATATCCGTATGGTATCCCCGATGCCGGCAAGCAGGAGAGCACCGATACCCACGGATGACCGTATCACCCCGGGAAGCAGGGTCCCTGCCTCGGTCACCCCGAGGTGGAGCGGCCAGTCGCAGACCCGGGAGAACCTCCTGTAGGCATCGATGGTCTCCAGAACATCTGAAGATTTCAAGGAGACCTTCAGAGAGGACACCCCCATATCTTCCAGCATCTTTACATATTCCAGGGCATTCTCCACGAGGGCACCGACCCTGTCCGGCCCGAACTTGGTCAGGATACGCCGCTTCACAGATCCGAGATTCACCCCGACCCGAATAGGGATACCCGTCTCGATGGCCGCCTGTGCAACCATCTGCACCTTGCGCCGAGAGCCGATATTGCCCGGATTGATACGGATCCCGTCAGCCCCGGCACGTATGGCACCGACAGCCAGCTTGTAATCGAAGTGAATATCGGCAATTACCGGCATGTCAGACTCCGACTTTATATACCTGAACGCAGCCAGGGACTCGTCATCGGGTATGCTCACGCGCACAATGTCGCATCCTGCCTGTTCAAGAGAGCGGATCTGAGACAGGGTGGCCCCGGCATCTCTTGTTGGCGTATTGGTCATGGATTGTATACTGACCGGAGAACCACCACCAACAGGCACGGTCCCCACATAAATCTTTTTTGTGCGCTTGCGATGACGTTTCATTAATTTTGAGTATCATATTAAGTATTAAGACTCAAGATTGTAAGCGGTTTGAACGATAAGATCTTCGATGAAGAAATATGCTCCTGAAGAGATTGAATCCTTACTTAATAATCTGGGTGATATTCCTACGTTGCCTTCCATTGCCACCACGATAATGGAAAAAACCCTCGATGCAAAGGTAAATGCCCGGCAGATAGCCCAAATGGTTGAGAAAGATCAGGGACTTGCGATAAAAGTGCTCAAGGTTGCAAACTCTCCCTTCTACAGACGGATAAAAGAGATCTCCACAATCCGGGGCGCCGTGGTGCTGCTGGGATTCAATGTGCTCAAGAGTATCGTCTTAAGTATCAGTGTAATCAATCTCTTCAATGAAAAGGAAAAGCGTGTCCTGGATTTTTACAAGTTCTGGCAGCACAGCATTGCGTGTGCAGTATGTGCAAAGTCGATAGCAAACAAGGTCCTTCCCTCCTTTGCCGAGGATGCATTTATAGCAGGGCTTCTTCACGATCTGGGCAAAGTGGTTTCCGACCAGCTCATCTGTACAAAAGGGGAATATGCACAGGTACTCGACGTCATGGATCGCGCAAACTCGGACATCATCAAGGTGGAGCAGAATATAGTGGGGATAGATCACGCCACATTGGGAAGATACCTCATGGAGAAGTGGAATCTCCCCTCCCTTCTCAGCAAAACCATTGCATTCCACCACAGCATCAACGAGATTATCGATGACGATTCAACCAAAAAGCTCTGCTCGATCATCCATGTGGCCGATATCATCACGAATCATCTGGGGCTCGGCCTTTCTCAGGCCCACGGAGGATTTGTAGATCCCGCCCTTTTGAAACAGCTGGAGCTGTCCAGCCAGGATATTCAGGACATATCCATCACATTGAAAGACAATATCTCTGACATAAGCGAAGAGATGGGCATACCCAAAGCGGAACCCAAGACCTACTTCGAGGTTCTGCAATTCGCCAATGCTCAGCTTGGGAAACTGAGCCTTGACCTGGAGCAGAAAAAGATGGCCCTGGAACGCAGGACCGTCGAGCTCTCCAGCCTCAACCTGATGAGCAGCCAGCTGCAGTCATCCATGAAACTCTCCGATATCACCAATATCATTACGACCAATTCTCTTACGATACTTGATTCCAAAAAGACCAGATGCCTGATGCGTCTCAATAATCTACGGGTGATGGTCACCGAGTCTTTCTGGTTGAGCAGTTCAGCACAGACCCGCACAGGAATGGCAACTGCAACAAAAGAGCTGCTTGAGCGCACCAACGGGGTATATCCCAAGAGTTTGAATGTGCTCTATGCCCCCTTGAAAGTAGATGGAAAGACCATCGGGGTGATCGAGGCATTACCGCAGGAGCATGCTTCTCCCGATGAAATCAACCAGAAGACCCTGTTGCTGAGAACCATAGCCGAGGTGGGTGCCCAGGCCATACAGCGGGCCATGCTCATGACCAGAAACATCAAGTCGCAGCGGCTTGCAGCGGTATCAAAGACCGCTATTGCCGCCAATCACGAGATCAACTCTCCGCTGACCACCATACTCCTCAAGCTCGATATGCTGATAAATGAGGGATCATTGAGCAAAGGGGTCGTTGATGGACTCACCGAAGTAAAGAATGAAGCCATCAAGATCAAGACCGTTGTCAAGAAGATGCTTGAGATCTCTGATGTGGTGGAAACAAACTATGTCAAGAACGAGAAGATGATCGACATCCACAACGCACCAAAGCAGAAGATCCCCGAACATACTGCTGTCGTGGATGAGGCCCCGGCGAAAGAAGAATTTGGAGGTTTTGAAGACTATCTCGAACAGTCGCCACAGGCAAAACCGCAACCCAACCCTGCTGCGAAGACACAGGTATCATATAACAGCACCCCCGGGTTCGAAGACTACCTGGACCAGCAGCACCAGGAAATGCAGAAAAGCACGTCCGCTTCATCCACATGCCAGCAGGTCAGCCCCGGGTTCGAGGATTATCTCGAAGAGTAGCGTCCTTCAGTCGTTATTTTCATAAACATCCGGCATCACCTTGTGGCAGACAACCCTGAGGCGTGTATGTCCCTTGAGGGGCAACCAGGCATGGCTCCCCGGTCACAACGTAGAAGGAAAAAGTATCCTCTTTGCTTCAGCTGCATTTTGAAATGTTTTAAGGTTTTCTTCCGGGTTCTGAATTCTGACTTCCGGATTCAATTTTCATATAACGCTCATGCAGGCTTGCTGCAGGAGATCTGATTGAGCCAGTCCCGGTACATGACCGAGAGGATCATGAAGTCTTTCTCGTTATCCACGTCCAGGGCCGCTCCTCCCACGGTGGTCTTCACAATCTTGCAGCGCACCTTCAGGACCCGTGAAATCATTCTTTCCACCCGCTCCAGGGTCACGGGAAAGCTTATGATGTGTGCCAGCCGGACAAACCCCAGGGCATCCAGGCCGGCAGAGATCTGTAAGAGCAGGTACAGGCCCAGCGTTTTGCCGATGTTCCCGGGGCCGAGCTTGATAATCTCAATGAGTGTCTTGACGATATTGAAGAATTCTTTCTGATACCGGTATTCATATGCCTTGAGCACCAGATCGATACGCTCTAAGAGCACAAAAGGCCGTGCCATGTGAAGATTGTTCTGCCTGAAATTCCCATCCCAGGTATGAAAGGTGGCCATCTTTATCCCGGGCCTGCCTTTTCTGGGCCCGAAAAACTTCAGGATCTCTTCAGAGGTAATACCGGCAATATAGTCATAGCTTTTCATATCACACTGGGAGATAAACTCCTTGATCTCGTGGACCGATATCAGCGGGATATCACCGGAGAGAAACAGAACATGCTTGTCCCGGTACGCACGAATGACATCATCAGTGAGTTCTCCGGTCTGCCTGTATTCGGGCAAGGTCTGGAGAAATCCCTCCCAGCCGTTTTCCGCAAGGCTTCTTTTCTGCTCCACAATGATAACATCGAGCCCGTCGAGTGCCTCCTCAAACCTCTCCTTCGGGCCCACCACCACAATGTTCTCGATTTCTTCGCAGGCCAGGAGTACCTCGACGATATGCCTGATGATGGGCTTGCCCGCAACATCGAGTAAGGCCTTATTCCTCTTGAATACCTTCCTGGCCGCCTTTCCATCTCCGGCAGCGATAACAGTGTCTATTCCCATGCATCTCGTATGACCTAAAAATTTTTGTCCTGTCAAGAAATCAATTCACCTTGATTCCTTGACATCGGGGCAATATCCGTCTACAGCATCTCTTTATTACCCGGATTCTGTACATGTATGAAAACAACTGGACACTCGTTAAGCGATGAAATGAACATGCTCCGTGCGCTTGCTGCAGCATGGCCGATCTGCCTGGGATATCTGGCCATAGGCATGGCATTCGGGGTACTGGCGAGGCAGGCAGGTCTTGCCATTTATCAGATCGCATTGATGTCCATGATCGTGTTTGCCGGGTCTGCCCAGTTCATTGCAGTTTCCATGATCACCTCCGGCGCATCCGCACTGTCCATAATCATCACCACCTTCATGGTAAACCTCAGACACCTTCTCATGAGTTCGTCCCTCACGCTCCATCTGAAGGGAAAGAACAAGGCGATACTCTCGTTATTCGCCTACGGAGTGACCGATGAGAGCTTTGCGGTAAACCTTGGAAAATTTTTAGACGGGGACTGGTCTCTCAAAGATGCCCTCGTGGTGAACCATGTCGCAAATATCACCTGGATCATCAGCACCATCCTGGGCGGTTATGCCGGCCGGTTCATCCCGGCCGGGGCCTTCGGGATCGACTACGCCTTAACCGGAATGTTCCTGTGCCTGCTCGTGTTTCAGCTCAGGGGGAGACTGTATGTTCTCGTTTCAGTGGCAGCCGGATTGTTATCAGTGGTCTTTTACCTCATCATACCAGGCAATGCATACGTGATCATCGCCTCAGCCTTAGCCGCCACGCTCGGGGTGGCGATCAAGAGCTGGTATATGCATAAGAGAAAGCAGGACGAAGAGCAATGACGGGCGAAGAATACATCTTATGTATCCTCGGTATGGGGCTTGTCACCTACATACCCAGGTGGCTGCCCCTGTTTTACCTTTCAGACAAACGCCTCCCCCTGTGGCTCGTGGAATGGCTGAGCTTTATCCCGGCATGCATCTTAAGCGCCCTGATTTTTCCCTCCATCATCATCAACCCTGATACCGGATCGGTCGGATTTTTCCATCCGGAATTTCTCGTTGCAATCCCGACCTTTTTATTCGCGCTCAAAACCAGGTCTTTAGGTGGTACCGTGATTATCGGTATGACCCTGTTCTGGCTGGCGGAAAAATTTCTGTGACCCGGCATACGTCTGCAGTTGACTGCCCGGAACCGTCTTTGAAAGAAGGCACCCTATGATCTATATTAAGCTTATCCTCACCGCCATTTTTTGGGGCGGCACGTTCATAGCCGGCAGGATCATTGCACCGGATATCGGACCCTTTTCCGGCTCATTCCTCCGGTTCGTGTTTGCCTCGGTCTTTCTCCTGGTGATCTGCCATTCACTTGAAGGGGGGCTTCCGAGACTGAAAGGTCCCCAGATACTTACGGCTGTCCTGCTCGGCCTCACAGGGGTCTTTGCATACAACGTCCTGTTCCTCGCAGGACTCAAGACCGTTTCTGCCGGCAGGGCGAGCATCATCATCGCGAACAACCCGGTATTCCTTGCCCTGTTTTCCTCCCTGATCTTCAAGGAACAGCTGAGCGTCAGGAGGGTATTCGGTATTGTACTGAGCCTCATGGGTGCCGTGATCGCCATTACCCGAGGGAATCCTTCCATGATCTGGCAGGGTGCTGTGGGCTTCGGGGAGGTACTCATCTTCGGCTGCGTCGCAAGCTGGGTATCCTATTCGCTCATCGGGAAAAAACTCATGCAGGATATCTCTCCTGTTTCGGCAGTCACGTATTCCTCCATCTTCGGTGCACTCTTTCTGTCTTTTCCTGCATACATGGAGGACATCACCCACAGCTTTGCCAACTATTCCTTTCTGACCTGGATGAGTATTCTCTATCTCGCCGCTTTCGGTACGGTTATCGGTTTTACCTGGTTCTATGAGGGTATCAAGACCATCGGAGCGACAAGATCCGGGGTGTTCATCAATTTTGTCCCCATAAGCGCAATCCTTATGGCGTTTGTCATCCTCGGCGAGAAAATGGATATCTCTTTAGTCTTCGGCGTTACCCTGGTAACCTTGGGGGTATTCCTCACCAACAGGGAATAGCGGTTTCCGTACGATATCCTCCTGTAGCCTGTATGCATATGAAATATTTCCCGATGCATCCGTCTTGCCTTTCCATTGCCTTTTATCAATAGATACATTCCTACCCCTTGACTTTGTCTATAAGGGCGCGTACTTTTTTAGTATCGATTAATATCTATCTCACATAGTAGAAAGAGGAGGATGGAGGATGAAGAAATCTCTTTGGTTTATTATCGGGCTTGTCATTATTGCCATCATCGTGGTCATGACAATGCAGAAGAAAGAAGAAGGAGAAGTGGCACTTGCCGGAAAGACCTTGAAGCTGGCCATGGATGCGGACCCGGTATCACTGGATCCCCATGTACAGCTCTCCGGCGGAATGCTTCAATACTCCCATATGGTTTTTGACCCGCTCATCCGCTGGACAAAGACCATGGACCTCGAGCCGAGACTCGCTACGAGATGGGAACGCATCGACGATAATACCATGCGGTTCTTCCTGCGCGAGGGTGTGAAATTCCACAGCGGCAATCCCTTTACGGCAAAGGATGTGAAGTGGACCGTGGAACGGCTGAAGAAGAGCCAGGATTTCAAAGGCCTGTTCGAACCCTTTGAAGGGGTGAATGTCATTGATGACTATACCTGCGACCTGGTGACCAAAAAGCCCTACTCCCTGGTTCTCAACATGGCAACCTATATCTTCCCCATGGACAGTGCCTTCTACACCGGGACTGACGAGTCAGGGAATCCCAAGGATGCCATTGTCAAAACAGGCCCTTCCTTCGCCCTTTCCCATGAATCCGGCACCGGGAAATATATGGTAACCAAGAGAGAACAGGGTGTGGAGACCGTATTCGAGGCGTTTGCGGACTACTGGGATATCAATTCCCCGGGCAATGTGGACAAGATTGTCCTTACCCCTATCAAGAACGATGCAACCAGGGTGGCGGCGCTGCTCTCGGGTGACGTGGACTTCATCATGCCGGTACCTCCCCAGGATTATGACCGGGTTGCAAACAGCGAGAATTCGCAGCTGATAACCATGTCCGGGAGCAGGATCATCACCTTCCAGCTCAATCAGAACAGGCGTCCCGAGTTCAAAGATCCCAAGGTGCGCCTGGCCATTGTCTATGCCGTCAACAACGAGGGGATCGTGGAGACTATCATGAAGGGAACGGCCACTGCCGCCGCCCAGCAGGCGCCCGTGGGCTTCGCCGGATACAAGCCCGACCTCAAACCCCGGTATGACCTGGAAAAGGCACAGGCGCTCATGAAAGAGGCCGGCTATGCAGATGGATTTACCTGTTCCATGATCGCGCCGAACAATCGTTATGTCAACGACGAGAAGATCTCAGAGGCCGTGGTTTCCATGCTGGCCAAGATCAATATCAAGGTAAACCTCAAGACCATGCCCAAGGCCCAGTACTGGGATGAGTTCGATGCCCAGGTGGCCGACATACAGATGATAGGTTGGCATCCTGACACCGAGGACTCGGCTAACTACTCAGAATTCCTCGTGATGTGTCCGAACAAGGAAACCGGCTACGGCCAGTACAACAGCGGAAACTACTGCAACCCCAAGGTAGACGAACTTGTACTCGCAAGCCAGACCGAGACAGACCCGGACAAACGCTCGGCCATGCTGCAGGAGGTGGAGCAGATCCTCTACGACGACGCGGCATACGTTCCGCTCCACTGGCAGAATCTCTCATGGGCGGGTAAGAAAAACCTCAATATCGAACCCATTGTCAATGTGATGAACTTCCCCTATTTCGGAGACCTGGTGCTCGATTAATCCTGATGTAATCTGATCATTCGGGAAGAAGACACAGGAGCATATATCTGTTGATATATGCTCCTGTTTATGCAACTAGATGGATTGATGTTTGCCTTTACCGTAAGAAGAATCACCCAGGGCATCTTTGTAATGCTCGTGATAAGCTTTCTGTGTTTTACCATCCAGCACGCCATTGGCGATCCTGTCCGTGACATCGTGGGCATCTCGGTTTCCGCAGCCGAGCGGGAGGCCCTGCGGGAAAAGATGGGGCTGAACGACCCGTTTCTTACCCAGTATGTCCGATTCCTGGGCAAGGCTGTTCAGGGCGATGTAGGGATGTCGTTCTTCTTCAAGAAACCCGCATTGAAGGTCATCCTGGCAAAGGCCCCGGCAACACTCGAGCTTGTTTTCGTCAGTTCTCTTATCATTATCTTTGCCTCTGTTCCGCTCGGGATCTACTGTGCCATCAAGCCCAGAAGCATCTTGTCCCGCACCATTATGGGCCTGAGCATTGTAGGGGTTTCCATACCGGTCTTTCTCACTGCCATCATGCTCATCTATATTTTTTCCGTGGAACTGCACTGGCTTCCTTCCTATGGACGGGGACAGCTCGTGTACATCGGCGGGTGGGGAAGCGGCCTGTTAACCCTTGACGGGTGGAAACATCTGATCCTGCCGAGTATCGCCCTGTCCTCCATTATGCTCCCCCTGTTCATCCGGCTCATCCGCTCCCAGATGATGGAGATCCTTGAAACGGAGTACATCAAGTTCGCCTGGGCAAAAGGGCTCCGAAAAAGACGTATCTGGTTCATACATGCCTTCAAGAACACGCTGCTCCCGGTCATCACCGTGGGCGGAGTGCAGCTGGGGACCATGATCGCGTTCACCATCCTGACCGAGACGGTCTTCCAGTGGCAGGGTCTTGGCTTTCTGTTCATAGAGGCAGTGGAACGTGCAGACACGACCCTGCTCGTTGCCTATCTCATGGTGGTGGGAGTCATATTCGTGGTGGTCAACACCATCGTGGATATCATATACGGCCTGGTCAACCCCATGGTGAGGATACAGGGGAGCAAGTAATGGGAAGATTAAAACGCATCAGGCAATCGTACATGCTCTACAGTTTTTTAAGGGATCCTGTTGCCATGATCTGTTTTATCATCCTGTGTTTCCTTTTTATGGTAAGCTTCCTTTCTCCTGTAATAGCACCCCACAATCCCTATGAGTCCGCCTCCATCAATGTGCTCAACGCTGAAATGCCTCCCATGTGGATGGAGAAAGGCACGGCCGAGTTTATCCTGGGAACCGACAGTCAGGGAAGAGACCTGTTGAGCACCCTGCTCTACGGAATGCGCATCTCCATTATCATCGGCTGTTTTGCAGTGCTCCTGCAGGCATTCCTGGGCGTTCTTATCGGGCTGACCTCCGGATACCTCGGAGGCAGAATCGACTCCTTCCTCATGCGCATGGCAGACGTACAGCTCTCATTCTCCACCATGATGGTGGCCATCTTCTTGAGTGCCATATTCCAGGCGGCGTTCGGGGTTGCCATGTACGAGAGGTTTGCCGTTCCCATGCTCGTTTTAGTGATCGGTCTTGCGGAATGGCCCCAGTATGCCCGCACGGTGCGGGCATCCGTTCTGGCGGAAAAAAAGAAGGAATATGTTGAGGCTGCGCGGGTTATCGGGTTTAATACACAGCGGATCATGTGGCGGCATATCCTGCCCAATACGCTGTCCCCGGTTCTCGTGATCTCAACGGTCCAGGTGGCCAACGCCATCATGAGCGAAGCTGCACTGTCGTTCCTGGGGCTGGGCATGCCAGTTACCAGGCCCTCTTTAGGATCGCTCATCAACTCCGGCTTTGAATTCATCTTCTCGGGTTCATGGTGGATTACCCTGTTCCCGGGCATCTTCCTCGTCATACTCATACTCGTTATCAATCTGTTGGGTGACTGGCTCAGGGACGTGCTCAACCCGAAACTATACAAAGGATAGGCAATGGAGCACCTGCTGGAACTTGAAGAAGTCGTGGTTCGATTCGCACTTCGCTTCGGTGACCTGACCGCTGTGGACGGGGTGAGTTTTTCCCTCAACCCCGGGGAACGGATGGGCCTCGTGGGTGAGAGCGGTGCCGGCAAATCCGTGACCGGCTTTTCCATAATCGATCTCATCAGCAAGCCGGGATACATCGCATCCGGACGAATCCTCTTCGAGGGTAAAGATCTTGCACACCTCAGCGAGGAAGAGATGCGGATCATCAGGGGTAACAGGATCAGTATGATCTTCCAGGACCCTATGATGACGCTCAACCCGGTACTGACCATAGGGACCCAGATGGTGGAGACGCTGCAGGCCCATATGGATATCAGCGAGGAAGAAGCCGGCAGGATCGCCCTCGAGAAATTGAGAAAGGTGCATATCCCCTCACCTGAAAAGAGACTGGACCAGTATCCCCATGAATTCTCTGGCGGGATGAGGCAACGGATTGTCATTGCCATCGCCCTGCTCACCGACCCGTCACTCATCATTGCCGATGAGCCCACAACAGCCCTGGATGTGACTATCCAGGCAGAGATACTCGATCTCCTCCTGGAGCTGTGTAAGTCGGAAAAGACCGGCCTTATCCTCATCACCCATGATCTCGCCGTGGTATCCCAGATAACACAGAAGATAGCGGTCATGTACGCCGGCAAGATTGTGGAGATGGGCGATACCGGCACCATCATCAGCGATCCGAAACACCCCTACACACAGGGACTGATCAATGCCCTGCCCGGCAGCGATCACCTGGGCAAACGGCTGAACCAGATCCCGGGGATGATGCCCTCTCTCTTCAGTATACCGCCTGGATGTTCATTCCATCCCAGGTGTCCACTGCGCATGGATGTCTGTGAAAAGCACGTACCACCATTTACCTATTATGAAAAATACAACAGGTCGGTGGCTTGCTACCTGATGGACCAGGATTCAAAGGGGGATCTATGAACCGGGCAGTTCCCCTGCTTGATGTGCAGAATCTTACCAAGCACTTCGATATATCGGGCGGGTTCTTAGAGCAGCTCCGGCTGGAAAACATGCGCATCAATCTCAAGAAAACCATCGTTCACGCACTCAATGACGTGAGCCTGTCCATCTTTTCCGGGGAGACCTTCTCTGTCGTGGGAGAGTCCGGTTGCGGGAAATCTACCCTTGGAAGGGCGGTACTCGGCCTGTACCCCATAGACGGTGGACAGATATTCTACTTAGGAAAGAGGATCGACAGCAAAAATTCACGGCAGATGCTCCCGTACCGCAGAAAGATGCAGATGGTCTTTCAGGATCCCTATGCATCCCTGAACCCCCGCATGAAGGTGGAACAGACACTGATGGAACCCATGCTTTTCCATAATCCCGGCATCTCAGCTGCACAAGCGAAAGAACGGGTTTCGGAGGTAATGGAGCAGGTGGGTGTGGACCCGAGTTGGGCTTCACGGTACCCTCATGAATTCTCCGGCGGTCAGCGTCAAAGGATCAGCATCGCCAGGGCCTTGATGGTGGAGCCGGAATTCATCGTGGCGGACGAGCCTATCTCTGCACTGGACGTATCCATTCAGGCGCAGATCCTCAATCTGTTCATGGATGCCCAGGAAGACCGCGGGCTGACCTACATGTTCATAACCCATGATATGTCTGTTGTGAAACATATCAGCACCCGTGTTGCCGTGATGTACCTGGGAACCATCTGCGAGCTGGCAAAAACAGAAGAGCTCTTCTCACATCCGCGCCATCCATACACAAAAGCGCTCTTGAGCGCCATCCCGGTCCTGGGGACAAAGAAGGCCGATCACATCAAACTCAAAGGAGAGGTCCCCACTCCCATCGAGCTCCCGTCCGGATGTGTCTTCCACAACCGGTGCCCGTATGCCTTTGACAGATGTTCAGCAGAGATACCAGGCATGGCTGAATACGATTCGGGAAGACTCATCGCATGCCACGGCGTTGAAGAAGGGAAGATCTGATCCTGGGAGATTGCATTCTCAAACATCGCCTCGAAAGGGCCTGGATGAATCCATCGCGAATAAAAGTTATAATAATCGATGATGATTGCTTGATCAACACTTGACATCCACCCCTTCATCAGCTATATCCGAGCCCTATTTAGCGGTTAAGGAGTTACATGTATGAGTACATTCAGCGCAAAAAAGGGTGAGGTCCCGAGAAATTGGGTGCTCGTCGATGCAACGGACAAGGTGCTGGGAAGGCTGGCAGCTGATGTTGCATCCATCCTGCGGGGAAAAACAAAACCTGAGTACACGCCTCACACCGATGTTGGCGATTTTGTCGTGATTGTCAATGCGGACAAGGTGAAGCTCACAGGCAACAAGCTGGATCAGAAGATGTACTATCATCACAGCGGGTATGTCGGCGGGATCAAAGGAAAATCTGCCAAGCAGATTCTCGAGAAGAACCCCGAAGAGATCATCAAGCATGCAGTCAAGGGTATGCTCCCCAAGAACAGTCTCGGAAGATCTATGTTCAAGAAGCTCAAGGTCTATGCAGGAGAGCAACACCCACACGAAGCTCAGATGCCTCAAGAGATTAATCTATAAGAGAGGATATTTATGGCAGAACGGACATATGCCACTGGAAGAAGGAAAAATGCTACCGCCCGGGTATGGTTGCTGCCCGGCACCGGAGAATTCACGGTAAACGGTAAGCCCATGAATGAGTACTTTGACAGAGAAACACTGAAGATGTCAGCAATGCAGCCTTTTGATGTAACCGAGACCAGGGGGCAGTTTGATATCCTTGCCACCGTCAGCGGCGGGGGCATTTCTGGCCAGGCAGGGGCTCTCCGTCATGGCATATCAAGGGCCCTGGCTGAATTCGACGTCGAAAAATACCGGCCCAAACTCAAATCTGCAGGATTCCTCACCCGAGATCCAAGGATGGTGGAGAGGAAAAAATTCGGGCTTCACAAGGCACGTAAACGACCTCAGTTCTCCAAGAGGTAATCACCATTGTCTCTATCAGTAGGTATCCTGGGCGCCACAGGGTATACCGGTGCAGAGCTCATCAGACTTTTACAGAATCATGAGCATGCCAGGATAACCTACTGTTCATCCCGCCAGTATAACGGAAAGAACATTTCTGAAGTTCTCGGGTTTCTCCAGGGGTGCGCCGATTATGAACTGGAGGAATTTGACGCAGGATCGATAAAAAACCGGTGTGATGTTGTCTTTTCCTGTCTACCCCATGGCCTCAGCATGGGTTTCATCGCGGATCTCCTCGACTCGGTAAAGGTCGTTGACCTGAGTGCGGATTTCAGAATCCATGACGAGCAGGTCTACACGAAATGGTATACTAAGCACAGCTGTGCCGGGCTCTTGAGCTCTGCCGCCTACGGACTGTGCGAGATCTACCGGGACACGATCAGGGATGCTTCACTTGTGGCAAACCCGGGCTGTTATCCCACCAGCGTTCTCCTTCCGCTGATCCCTCTGTTGAAGGAAGGATTGATCAGTCCCGAAGGAATCATCGTCGACAGCAAGAGCGGCGTTTCCGGGGCTGGAAGGGGGTTGAGCCTCACCACCCATATCTGTGAATCGGGCGAGAGTTTTTCCGCTTACAAGGTGGGCAGATCTCACCGTCATATCCCTGAGATCGAACAGGAACTGTCTCTGGCAGCCACCAAGCCGGTAACCATTGAGTTCACCCCTCATCTGATCCCCATTTCCCGGGGCATGCTCTCAACGATCTACGTGAGGACAGAGCAGAACGAACAAACCCTGAAGGAGTGTCTGGACGCCTTTTATAACGATTCCCCGTTTGTCCACATTCTTCAGAGCGGGTTCCCTTCCACCAAGGACGTGAGGGCCACGAACAGATGCATCATAGGGCTGGCCAGGAATGAAACAACTTCAATGGCCGTCATCGTGAGTGTAATCGACAACCTCACCAAGGGGGCAAGCGGCCAGGCAGTTCAGAACATGAACATCATGTTCGGCCTGAAAGAGACCGCCGGCCTTGACTCCATCCCGGTATTCCCGTAATTTACGTCTACAAGATACAGGGGTTAAGGGTACAAGGGTAAACAGGATACGAATTTTTTATCCTGTTATGTAGCTGATGTTCTTTTTATCATAGTGATGCATTCTCCTGCTTGATTTTCAACCTTAGACCACATACCCGATCCCCCGGTTATAAAGGAGGTCAGTCATGACAGGCCCCATTCGGAAATCCGTCATTGCAGGGAGCTGGTACCCGGGTCATCCTGAAACACTCACGGATGATATCTCTACGTATATGCAAGAGGCGTCCATCCCCGATATAGGTCGAAAGCCCGCAGCCATCATCAGCCCCCATGCAGGCTACATATATTCCGGCCCGGTCGCTGCATATGCCTACAAGACTCTGTTGGGCCATGACTATTCCACTGTTGTGGTGATAAGCCCGTCCCACCGGGCGTACTTTCCGTTTGTTTCGGTATGGTCGAAAGGCGGTTTCGAGACCCCGCTCGGGATTATTGATGTGGACGAAGCCCTGTGCGATAAAATCCTCAAAACCACCGGCACCATAAAGGACGATCAGCGTGCACACACAGCAGAGCATGCCCTCGAGATCCAGTTGCCGTTTCTGCAGACGGTCCTTGGATCATTCTCTCTCTGCCCGCTCATTATGGGCCAGCAGGATTACCCTCTGTGTGAGGCCCTGGCAGGCACCCTGGCAAAGGAAATTGACAATCCCGACGATGTTCTGCTGGTGGCGAGCTCCGACCTGTCTCATTTCCATTCGTCAAAGAAGGCAGAGCTCATGGATTCCAAGGTGGCCCGCAGGATTGAAGATTTTGATGCAGCAGGATTGAGCAGGGACCTGGAGGGATCACAAAGCGAGGCATGCGGAGGCGGCCCCATTGTGACTGCCCTGCTCTATGCCAAGACCATCGGCAGGACTTCCACCAAGGTGCTGCGCTATGCCCACTCCGGACATATAACCGGGGACAATGCATCGGTTGTGGGGTATCTCGCAGCAGTGATCTATTAAAGGCTGTATACAGCACCTTTTTGATCTTTTTCATCGGACTTTTCGATTTTGTATGCCTTGATCAAGATTTTGCACGTTTCCCTGTTCCAGGATGGCTATATTATCAAAACCAATACCCAAGATCTGCTTTCCATCCTGTGGCGGAGAAAATGCTGCCTTGAACTCTCAGCTTCCGTATCACCGGGACATTCCTGACAAGTAATGAAACGGCTTATTTTTCCTGTCGATATTGGATCTAACTGCCACAATCAGCTTGACATTCCTTCAGGTACCCTTCAATATGGATCAAAAGGGCATCAACAAGATATTTTATTTATTTTTTTAACGAGAGGGGCATATCACTTCGCGCCTGAAAAAAGAATCTTTCATACCACTACTGCACCCCTAATGGCGGAGCTTTCTAAAGATCCCCGCAGCTGATTGTAATACAATTTACCTTTAAATTATAATGGTTATGGCATCTTTACTTCCCTATATAAAGCCTTCTAGAGCTATATCACGACTCCACATCCCCTGTATTTCCCAAGAGACCATTGCCGGAGGAGCACTGCATTTCCCGTTCATCCTCATCAGCGAGTCATCTCAATTGACGCGAATCATTCAGGCTCAGATCGAAAGCGACCATGGTAGCCCCGTAAAACATGTTTTCCTCCTGCTCGACAAAGACACCTATCTGCTCGGTGATGATAAGAGCAGCGCCCTGAACAACGAGACGGTGGAGCGCTGCTGGCAAAAGGCATATGAGAGTTACCGCGCAGATGGCTCCGCTATACTCCTGGCGGACCAGATCGGCGAAGACGGCCATATACGGCGGTTCCAACCGCTCTTCTACTGTCAGTCCCGGGATACCTTCTTCCACCCCCCCTGCCCACACTGCGGGAACCCCCTTACGCTCTGCACGGATGACGACCTGCTGATTTCCTGCGGTCTTCAGGCATATTCACATTCTTTGCGACGCTACCTGTATTGCCGGGAGTGTCTGGACACTACCGGGCGATCTGAGTTCTATGCATCTTCGCCTGATACCACCGACCCGGCGTCCGTAAAAGATCTTCATCACATGATAACCGGCTTCGGCTCCCTGAACGAGGCTGAAGGCCAGGAGTTCCCCTGCCCGGCGTGCCCGCTGAAGGGTGAGTGTTACGGGGAGCAGGATCTGGCGCTTACAAGAATCGTCCCCTTTTCCTTTTACCCGTTTCACCTGCTCATCCTCGAATCCGCATCCATTAATGCAATTGACTTCCTGGCCATGCTCGGTGGAGCATCATTCGAGGAACTCCGTGACAGGCTCGAGACAAACAGACTCTTCGGGAGGATTCCCTGCATCGAAAACGTTGCCCTTCGTGCTGCAAAATTTTCTCCGTTCCTCTTTGAAAACGAGGATCGTTTTTTCCTCGAGATCCTGTATCTAAAACTGTCATTCCTGGGGCAACTCGCCCGCATCGTTTTTTCGGACACCTCTTCCTTGTGGAACACCCCGCAAGATATCTGCCTCGACAGGGTCTGGATCAACCTCTCACACCAGGAGAGCCTCCTGCCCTTCTTCTGGAATTTTCAGGCGAGCCTGACGGATATCGGCACAGCAGCGCTCGATCATCAACCCATTACACCTCCGCTGTCCAGCAACTATGCCCTCGGCATCCTGTGGTTTCACGGACTCCTGGAGAATCAGGCCCTTCAAGCAAAGGATATAACGACCATACTGGCAAAAGGCCTGCAACGACACGATGCGCTTACCACGACCTTTGACGAGTCGGTGGTGATGGATGAGTATCCTCACCTGTTAGGCCCGGAGAATATCTTCTGGAATTCTCATGGAAAATCCCTGCCGGAAGAATGGTCCTGCCTGTGGCAAGACGCCCTTGGCCTGGGTTGGGCCTTATTGAAGAGCTCTGTTTCCGGTGAGTCCCGATTATCAGAAGAAGATTTCTGGAAGGCCTTCGAGAATCTCCGGGAAGAGATCAGGAACACCCTGTTCCAACCGGGGCCGGCCCGTGCCAAGCAAGAGGTAGGTGCGTCCGTCAATATTGCCCTCTCCGGGATCCTCCAGCAGATTCTTTCAAAATGGTCTGCACAGCCGCAACACCGGGAAGACACTCTCGAGGAGACGGTGGTGCTCTCAGAGGATGCGATGGCTCATACCCAATCAGGCCAGGCATTCGAGGGTGAACTGGAAGAAACACGCATTGTCCAGACAGGTCAGCAATCGCCTGAAACGGATCCCGGCACAGGATACTCAGAAGATGGGGATGTGCTGGAGACCGTTATCCTCTCCGGCGATGATGTCCCTGCTCTCCATCCGCAGAAGATCGATGACGATATTCCTGAGACCGTCATGATGAAGCCGGATGAGATTGTCCCAGATATACACAGTCCTGAGCCTCAACCGCCGGTCCCTGACTCAGGCTCACACGGGACTCCCGGCGGGATTGAAGACGATCTGGAAGAAACGATACTCCTGAGGCCTGAACATGAAAGCGTCCTGGTCAGTACAAGATCAGGAAACGACACTGCACACAGCAGTGAACCTGTTCAGCCACCATCACCTCAGGAACAGGGAATCCCGCAAGATCCCGGCCAGGATGACGATTTTGCCGAGACTATAATTCTCGGCAGCGATGCCGGTGATGCGAGAGGTACCCTGAATCAGAATCAAGAGGCAGGCCAACCTTCAGACACATCCGATCGTGGTGATACGCCGGGCAGTACCGATGAAGAGGACTTCCTGGCTGAAACGATCATCCTCAAGCCTGACAATGACAAAGGATAGACCGTGATGTCCGTCGAGAAGCTTATTGAAGGGATCTCCAGAATCTATGCATCATCGCCCAAGGATGCTTCACGCGCCATTGAAGACTACCTGGCTGCTGAACTCAAAGACCTGCCTCTGAAGCAGCGGATATCGACAGTGCATGAACTCACCACCAGATTCCTGCCGGCATCTGATACCGTTCAATCGGAAAAAGAACTCATCGGCCGTGTGGTACAGCTCGTCCTGGGACGAACTGCAGGAAGGGAAAATCTTACTTCTCCTGAGATCCTTGAAAGGCTTGCGCTCTCATTGAACACCGTCTTCGATATTGTCAATGAGTTGCTCGGCGTTATCAACACCACATTTGCAACATGCCGGGACGGTAATGAGACCATCCGGCAGGTCATTGGAGAAAATCTGGAGGGAGAGAGCCCTTATCAACCGTTGGAGGAACACCTCGGCCAGATCAAGAAGGCCTTTCTCGTCACACAGCAGGCCTTTAAGATCGCTGCATCCTCTTCGGCGGAAAAAATCCTCACCGAGCTGGACCCGCAGAACATCTCATCGAAAACCGGCGGCTCGCTGATGTTTGGCCCCCTGAAAAAGGCGGAATCCTTTGAGGTGTACGAGCAAACCTTCCAAAAGTTTAAAACGTGGTATGAATCAGGACGGTTCATGGATGATTTCCTGAGGGAGTTTGAGAAAAACTGTCAGAAATTATTCGTTGGTTAGTATCCAGCCCGGGTAGTTGATGTATGCCGGGCGGTATTCCGGACAAGACTGCACTGTGTGTGCGGCAAAAGAACTGCCATTAGCTGCACACGAGGGTACCAAGGAGGTGATATCATGGCAAAAAGGTTTACACTGGGCATAGTGCTGTTGGCTTTTGTCCTTCCCCTGGTCTGCTCCTGTGCCTCACGCACACCCCCGAGGTGGGAGTATGAACAAGACGCGATAACCATCCATCTCAATGCCGACAAAAAGTTGAATTTCAGTGACGGCACATCACACACCCTGTCGGTGTGCGTGTACCAGCTGAAGGATCCCAATACCTTCCACCAGCTTTCAGACGATCCTGACGGTATATACCAGCTCCTGGATTGCAGTATCTATGATGCCAGCGTGGCGGTTACCAAAAGACTGATCGTCCATCCGGATCAGGCATTGAAAGTGACACTGGACCGGGCGGAAGGGGCAAAGTATATCGCCGTGGTAGCCGGATATTACACCATAGAGAAAGACAAGATCATCCGTTTTTACAAGATACCGACAAAGAAAAAAGGCGTCAGCAGAAAATCCGTTCCAAAGAAGATGGATATCAACCTTGTGCTGGGACCGGAACAGATAGTAACACCCAAGGGAGAATAGGTTTATGGAACGACAACTCTTATGGCACCAGGGACTCTTTCTCCAGCCGCAGCATTTTCAGCTCTCCGATCGCTATTATCAATCCCTCCTGACCCCTCTGTACCGCTATACCAACCCCCATATGTGGGGTGTTGCGAATATGGAGATCCAGCACACCGCACTGGGGACAAAGAGCTTTCATCTCCTGGCGGGAGAATTCATATTCCCGGATGCGACCTATGTGGTTCTGCCTGAAAATGCGCTCGTCCAAGCGCGTTATTTTGAAGACGAGTGGGTTGAAGGAGGTAAACCATTCACGGTATATCTCGGGTTGAGAAAATGGACAAACGCGGGTGAAAATGTGACCGCACTCGCCGCAAAGGAAAACCTCTCAGCGGTGACGACCAGATTCATCGCGCCGGAAGATCCCGAAGAGGTGCGTGACCTGTACCAGGACGGTCCCTCCGCGCAACTCAAGAGACTGAGTTATGTTCTGAAGATATTCTGGGAAACCGAGAAGGACCGTTTCGGGGACTATGAGATTATTCCCATTGCCCAGCTGGAACGAAGCGGCAGCGAGGTCGTCCTTTCCAAGACCTTCATACCCCCGAGCCTTACAATTTCCGCATCTGTCTTGCTCGAGAAGATTATCCGGGAAATCACCGATCAGGTTTCCGCACGCGGACATCAGCTTGAGGCATACAAGCGCGAACGGGGTATCCACAGTGCCGAATTCGGTGCACGCGACATGGTGTACCTGCTTGCCCAAAGGACCCTCAATCGCTATATCCCCTGGCTCATTCACCTGACCGATGAAAAATCGGTTCATCCCTGGATGGTCTATGGCCTCCTGCGTTCCCTCATCGGTGAACTCTCTTCATTCTCGAATACCATTTCGATAACGGGCGAATCAGCCGATGGAAAAACCCTGGTGATGGGATACCAGCACAAAAATCTTGGAGAGTGTTTTTCCCGGGCACAGAGCATGATCTCCTCGCTGTTGGACGAGATTACCGCGGGGCCCGAATATGTGTTCCATCTTGACTATGACGGCACATATTTTTCTGCAGAACTCCCTCCGGCCATATTCGAAGGGAAAAACCGGTTCTATCTTGTTATTGAGACCGAGCAGGAGGAGAAATCAGTGCTCTCTTCGCTGGAAACAGCAGCAAAACTTTCCTCCAGGGAACAGCTTCCTATCCTGATCGTGAGAGCCCTTCCGGCCATCACACTGAAACACCTCTCCTCCCCTCCCCAGGAACTCCCCCGCAAGAAAGGAGCCCTGTACTTTCAGATCGACCACCACAGCGATCAGTGGACCAGCGTGCAAAAAGGGAAAAACCTGGCACTGTTCTGGGATACGGCACCCGAGGATTTATCGGTTGAACTCATGGTAGTAGGGAGAAGTTGATCATGCACTTAAGTGACTGTTTCGTAGAACTCATTGCTTATGTAGTATATTTTCTGAAGACCGTGGCAAAAAAACAGCCCGGCTTTGACCAGGTTCGCTCTGATATCGAACGACTGATGAGCCAGAGCCGCAATAGTATTGTCCCGGGCAGTGTGTCCGAAGAAGACTACGACTCGGCACGATTTGCCATCTGCGCCTGGGTTGACGAGGCCATCATGAACTCTTCATGGAACGACAGCCTTCTCTGGCGGAAAGAACCCCTTCAGCGAGTCTACTATCAGACCACCAACGCAGGGGAGCTCTTTTTCGACCGTCTCAATGCCATAGGGGCGCATCAGAAAAACGTGAGGGAGGTATACTACCTGTGCCTGGCAATGGGCTTTAAGGGCCGTTACGGAAATGCTGACGATGCATATCTGCTGGAACAGCTGAAGACATCCAACCTCAAGGTCCTGCTGGCAAGTTCCGCAGGGATCCCGGCATTGGAGAGAGGAGAGCTGTTTCCCGAGGCATATCCTGCTCTCTCGGATGCTGCCCTTCCGGACAGGAAGCCCTCCAGGTTCTCCCTGTTCAACATATCGTGCCTCGGATTGCCCGTGGTACTCTACCTTGTTCTCTTTATCCTGTACCGGTTCATTCTGCATAATATCGGCGAAACACTCTTAAGTGTAGCGCCTTGAGGATACCCATGATTGCGAAAATTATTAAAGCAGCACTGATAGCCACACCGATCATACTGTTTGTTCTCCTGGTCTTTGGAATCGTACTGATCATAGACTGGCCCTGGTGGGTGGGGATCTTCATCCTGTTCGGGCTTGTGGGCGTTGCAGCAGCACTGCTCTTTGTTCGAAAAATCATGCTTCGCAAAAGGGAACAGCGGTTTGTCAGCCAGATCATCGAGCAGGATGAATCCTATGCGCGATCCCTCAAGTCAGATGAACGCCAGACATCGGCGGATCTCCAGCAGCGCTGGAAGGAAGCAATCGGTACACTCAAGTCCTCACACCTGAAAAAATACGGGAATCCGTTATATGTCCTTCCCTGGTACCTGATCCTGGGCGAGAGCGGTTCCGGGAAAACCACGGCCATTAAAAGTGCCCGGCTTTCCTCCCCCTTTGCCGAGATCAATCACGTCTCGGGTCTTTCCGGTACGAAAAACCTCGACTGGTGGTTTTCCGAGCAGGCGATCATTCTTGATGCGGCCGGGAGATATGCCATCCCTGTGGACGAAGGTCGCGACAAGGAAGAATGGCAAAGATTCCTCTCCCTGCTCGCCAAATACAGAAAGAAGGAGCCGCTTAACGGGCTGGTGATTTCCATCGCTGCGGACAAGCTGCTGAGCGAGCAGACAGGCGTGCTGGAGGATGACGGCCGTACCATCAGGCAGCGCATCAATGAACTGATGAGAGTCCTGGGAAGCAAATTCCCTGTGTATGTCCTGGTGACCAAGTGCGATCTGATTCAGGGAATGACCCGTTTCTGCCAGCAGCTTTCCGAGGAAGATCTCGAACAGGCCATGGGGGCTATCAATCATTCCGGTACAACTAACCCTGCTGCCTTTACCGAGCAGGTCCTGCATACGGTGGGACAGCGCCTGAGAAACATCCGGCTGCTCCTTTTCCATAAATCTTCATCAGGAGACCCGGATCCGTCCCTGCTGCTGTTCCCGGAAGAATTCGGACAGCTGGGCCCGGGGCTTACAGCCTTCATGAAGGGAGCCTTCCAGGAAAATCCGTACCAGGAGACCCCAATCCTGCGCGGTCTCTACTTCAGCAGCGGCCGCCAGGAGGGTACTCCCTATTCCCATTTCTTAAGCGAGCTGAATCTCATCGAGGAGCACGACGTCCTTGAAGGGACAAACAAGGGGCTGTTCCTCCATGACATCTTCGCAAAAATCCTGCCGGGCCAAAGGGACCTGTTTGCCCCCACCCAGACCTCGATGGCATGGAACAAGCTCACGAGAAATCTGGGGCTTGTCGCATGCATGGCACTGATCATTGCCCTGTGCGGCCTGCTGAGTTTTTCGTTCGTGAAGAACCTGGCAGCATTGAGGACCGTGTCCCGTGAATTTTCTCACCCCCCGATCCTCAAAGGTGAACTGCTTGCCGATGCCGGGATGATGGACCGCTTCCGGGAGGCCCTCGTGCGGGTTGAAGAGCATAACGCCAACTGGTGGATACCCAGGCTTGGTCTGAGCAAGAGCATAGAGGTGGAAACCAGTCTGAAAAACACCTATTCCTCTCAGTTCAGAGATCAGCTGCTGGGTCCGTTCGACAAGCGCATGGCCTCTGGCGTATCGGGTTTTTCCGAAGCTACACCCGATGCACACATAGGTGTCTACGTGGCCCATCTTGTCAGACGGATCAACCTGCTCAAAGCCAGGCTCGAAGGGGGAGAACTTCAGGACCTGGTGCTCATGCCGCAGCCGGGTTTCGAGCCCGGCATGACCGGTCAGGAGTTTGTGGATGAGTTGAGCAGGAGCTATTCCTCACAGTATCTCTACAGCATTGCCTGGGAAGGAGACCTGGGGGATCTCAACAACGAGCTGCTCGATCTGCAGAAGGTGCTGACCCACATTGTGACCGCGAAAAGCACCGACCTTAACTGGCTTGCGGCCTGGGTAAACGAGACATCAGACCTGCCCGCGGTGAAGATGGCGGATTTCTGGGGAGGAAGCCATGATATTGAGGGGCTTGCAGTTGTTTCTCCTTCGCTGACCCGTTCCGGCCAAGATCAGATCGAATCCTTCCTGAGGGAACTGGATTCAGCTTTGCCCGATCCTCTGGTGATCTCTCCTCAGAAGCAGGCATTTGAAACATGGTATGCAAAGGCCTACATCGAAGCATGGCATACATTCGGCATCTCTTTTCCCCAGGGTACGGACAGGCTGAAGGGACAGGATGAATGGCTGCAGACAGCATCAAAGGTTGCATCCGGACAGGGACCGTATCTCTCCCTGCTTGAAAAAATGGTATATGAACTGGAGCCGTTTTCCGGCGGAGAAGCCGTACCGAACTGGCTGCGTCTCATAAAGGATTTTCAGGCAGTGAAAAACAGGGCCTCCAAGCTGGACATCGCCAAGGATGGGGTCCTTGCAAAGGCGACGAATAAGGGGGCCAAGCTCAAGAACAAGATCCAGAAAAAGGTGGGCACCGCTTCCGATGATATGCCGTTTGATTCACAGATTGCCGCGGCAAAGGCATATCTCGGATACTCAGATGCCATAAAAGAGATTACCTCAACCGTAACTGCTTCACGCAAAAGTGCATATGAATTGACCTCCCTTACCTTCAAGGACGAACCATCCGGCAGTTCATCCCAATTCCATGCAGCGCAGACGGCCCTGAACAGCCTGATGGACGCAAGCGGCATACCTGCACGGGAAGAGTTCTGGAAACTGGTTCGCGGACCTCTTGATTATCTCTGGGTATATTCGTGCCAGGAGACTGCCTGTCATCTTCAGTCGATGTGGGCAAAGGATGTCCTGATGGAGGTCAAAGGTGTTGCCGATCCCCTCACGGTGAACAACCTCCTTTTAGAAAAAGGCGGCTACGCAATTCAGTTTGTAAAAGGTGACGCCGCTGCCTTTATCAGCAGGTCGCCGGCCAAGGGTTATTTTGCAAAGGAAGTACTGGGAAGGAGCGTCCCGTTTGAAAAGTCTTTCCTGACGTTTCTGACAAAAGGGCCGCGCAGCGTAAAGTCAAGCTACAGTGTTACCCTCACCGGACAGCCCACGGACGTGAATGCCAAGGCAACCGTGAGGCCCCATGCTACCCATCTGGAACTTCAGTGTGCCGGGAGTACGACGACCCTGTCGAACCTCAATTATCCGGTCCGCAAGGTATTCGAATGGATCCCCGGGAGCTGCGGCGATGTCGTGTTCTCCATCGAGGTGGGCAACCTTGTCCTGACAAAACGATACTCCGGATCGCTTGCCTTTGCCAGGTTCCTGCAGGATTTCAAATCCGGTCAACATAGGTTTACCCCGGATGATTTCCCCAAAGAGAAGGCCTCTCTGAGAAGCATGAAGATTCAGTATATCAAGGTGCAGTATCGGATCAAGGGCAGCACCCCGGTACTGGACCTGCTGGCATCAGGTCCCGGGAATGTTCCCGAGACAATCGCCTCATGCTGGGATCAATGAGATCACACAATGACTGGGTATGGGCGGCATTCGGCAAACATCCTGTAGCACGTGATTTTATCCGTCTCGGCTCGGATCTGCCCATCTTTAATGCCTTTTGCTCGTGGGTTGAGCATGGTTTTGGGATGATGCGCCATGGGGACAAAGGCCACATGAACTCATGGCGATTCTGGGCACGGGGGACAAGGAAAAGCAATCTCGTCTGCGGACTTGTGAGAGACAGCCATGACAGTATCGGCAGGCCGTTTCCCTGCCTGATTATCGGGACAGGACCTCTTGAGGACTGGGAAGGTCACTGGCATGATCTCACCCTGACCCTGGATGAACCCTGGAGAGCTATGGAGTATCTCTTTGTCAGGAATCTCGGTACCATTCATGAATTAACCGGAGAACTGAACAGACTGCGGCCTGTCCGCACCGCTCTCTCGGAGAAAAGGATGGTGGAGGATAAAGATCATCAGGATATTCATACAGAACCCGATACTTGCAAAGACGGTGCATGGCATCATGCTGTCCGGGGAGATGACCCCAGCGCTGATGCTGCCCGGTGGATGAAGTCTCTGTCATTGAAGAATAGTATCGTACCCAACGCCGTATTTCTCGGCGGGGTTCCTGATAGAAGCTTCCTTGTACTGTTCGAGAGGTCCCTGATGCCGACAGATTTCACATCTCTGTGGTCTGTGGGTGTGTAAGGAGGAGATAAAGGATGGATATGAACTCACTGGGAATATCACCCATTAGTGCTGATCAGCCAGCCGGAAGCGATGTCCGCTACGAACCCGAGTTCGATAACCTGCAGGCTGAGATCGACAAGATGTCTTCGCCCACGGCATCCAGCGGTGTTGACTGGAAAAAGGTGAGCACCCTTTCATCAGATATCCTGCAGACAAAGTCAAAGGATATCCTCGTGGCAGGATATCTTGCGGTGTCACAGATCTATTGTGCCAAGGTTGACGGTTTTCTCACCGGCGTGCAGATATATCGTGACCTGATCGAGCATTTCTGGGACGAACTCTTCCCGGCAAAGAAACGCATGCGGGGCCGCATCGGGGCCATAACCTGGTGGGTGGAAAAAACCGAGGGCGCACTCAAACAGCTCCCTGATGGTGCTTTTACTGCCGAACAGATGCAGGGTTCACTTGATGCACTCGACAAGATCGAGAATCTTCTTCGCGATTACCTTGAAGACCCGCCTTCCATAAGTGCAGTGAGGCGATCCCTTGAGGGCTTCACCTCCAAGGCCGAAACAAGCCAGCAACCCTCCCCCGAAATCCCCGGGCCTGCAGCCGACCCACAACCCGAACCCATAGAGGCGCCAAAGACCCAACAGCCCCAGCAGCCCCAGAGCACAGAGGGCATTGAATCCGAAAAGGATGCAGGGCGGGTTCTGCGGTCCGGACTTCAGGAACTGCGAAAGGTGGCAACGTATTTTCTGGAAACAGTCCCGGAAAAACCCATATCCTACAGGTTGGCCCGTATTGCTGCATGGTCCGGCATAGAGACGGTCCCTCCCAGTGAGAATAACAAGACCCGTATCCCGCCACCTGATGCGGGTATCATGAAGATCCTGTACGACCTCCATGCAAAAGAGGATTGGGACTCCCTGTTGAGATCGGCAGAGCGCAGGCTGAACCAGTTCATCTTCTATCTTGATCTGAACCGGCTCGTGGCACGCGCCCTGGAGAATATGGGCAGCAGGTACCGCAGTGCGTACGATACGGTGTGTCAGGAAACGGCCTTTTTTGTACACCGGTTCTCAGGACTCACAGACCTCACTTTTTCAGACGGCACCCCATTTGCCGACCAGGACACAAAAGACTGGTTGAGGCTCATCTCTTTTTCAGACGCAGGGGTCGGCATGGAACCGATCCCACAGCAAGCCTCTCCTGCCGGCACTAGTGATGACGGGATGGCCGAAAAGATCGGCATGGCCAAGGCTCTGGCAGGCAAGAAAAAACTCATTGAAGCGGTAGATGCCCTCCAGGAGGAGCTGATCAGGAGTATTTCCAGAAAGGAGCGCATGCTCTGGCGGCTGGCACTCTCCGAGATTTTGCTCACCGCGAAACAGATCGATGCAGCCCTGCCCCATCTCGAAGATCTTCGTCACACTATCAACGAGTACCGGCTGGAAGACTGGGACCCCGATCTGGCACTGTCAGCACTGATTATGGTGTGGAAAGGATTTTCCGTGCATCCTGCGGAAGAATCCAAACGTATATCAACTGAAGCCCTGAACAGAATCGCGAAACTGAGTCCAAAGCAAGCGCTTCTGCTGGTAAGAAAATAATTTCAGGAATAAAGGAGGACAATAAATCATGGCAAAGGAAGCTACCGTTGCCCCGAAAGAACGGGTAAACATTGTGTATCGCCCGGCCACGGGAGATGCAAAGGAAGAGGTGGAGCTCCCGCTCAAGGTTCTGGTAATGGGTGATTTTACCGGACAGAAAGATGACCGGCCGGTGGAGGAGCGCGATCCGGTAAACATTGACAAAGACAACTTTGATGACGTCCTGAAAGCCCGCAATATCAATCTGAACGTTACAGTTCCCAACACACTTTCCGGCAAGACCGAGGACGAGATGAACGTCTCTTTGAAGTTCGAATCCATGAAGGACTTCAGCCCGGAAGCGATTGCGAAAAACACCCCGGAATTAAACCGCCTCCTCGAGTTGAGGGAAGCTCTCAGCGCCTTGAAGGGACCCCTGAGTAATCTCCCTGAATTCAGGAAAAAGATTCAGGAACTCATCAAGGATGAGAAAACCCGCGAACTCCTGCTCAAAGAGCTCGGGGTTGAAAAATAAGAAAGGAGGTGCCCCATGGCTGAGGAAAAAGAACAGGTCCAGGCAGGACAGGAACAGACCACGTCTGAGGTCTCGCTACTGGATGAAATAGTAACCGCTACCAAGTTAAAGCCCACCGATGATTCATACTCGCTTGCAAAGAAAGGGGTCGAGGCCCTGATTGCGCAGCTCATAGAGCCGGGCAAAAAAATAGAAAAGATCTCGAAGGCTGTTGTGGATGACATGATTGCGGAAGTGGATGAAAAACTGAGCCGCCAGATAGATGCCGTCCTTCACCATCCGAAAGTCCAGGAGCTCGAATCGGCATGGCGATCACTCAAATTCCTGGTGGACAGGACAGACTTCAGAGAGAATGTCAAACTGGAGATCCTCAATGTAAGTAAAGACGACCTCTTGGAAGACTTTGAAGACGCCCCTGAGATCCCCAAGTCCGGTTTGTACAAAACCGTATATACCGCAGAATACGGACAGTTCGGAGGTCAGCCCTATGCTGCCATGATAGGGAATTACGACTTCGGCCCCGGGCCCCAGGACATCAAACTTCTGCAGAATGTCGCCAGTGTTGCGGCCATGGCCCATGCTCCGTTTATTGCCGCTGCAGGACCGCAGTTCTTCGGGCTCGACAATTTTACCAACCTGCCGCAGCTCAAGGACCTGAAATCGGTCTTCGAAGGTCCCCAGTACACGAAGTGGAATTCCTTCAGGGAATCTGAAGATGCCCGCTATGTGGGCCTCACGCTGCCGAGATTCCTCCTGCGTCTCCCCTACGGTCCCGACACACAGCCGGTGAAGGCCTTCAACTACAAGGAAAATGTCTCCGACGGGCATGACCAGTACCTGTGGGGCAACACTGCCTTTGCCTTTGCATCGAAGCTCACGGACAGTTTTGCGAAATACCGGTGGTGTGCAAACATAATCGGTCCGCAGGGCGGCGGAGCTGTCGAAGACCTCCCTCTCCATCAGTATGAGGCCATGGGGGCCATTCAGACCAAGATCCCCACCGAGATACTCGTCTCCGAACGCAGGGAGTTTGAACTGGCCGAGGAAGGCTTTATCGGGCTGACCATGAGAAAGGGAAGCGATAACGCCGCCTTCTTCTCCGCCAATTCCGTTCAGAAACCGAAATTCTTCGGTATCAGCAAAGAGGGCAAGGAAGCGGAACTTAACTACAAGCTCGGGCTGCAGCTGCCGTACATGTTCGTGGTGAACCGGCTGGCACACTATCTGAAGGTTATCCAGAGGGAAAACATAGGAACCTGGAAAGAGCGTGTCGACCTTGACCGTGAGCTGAACAACTGGATACGTCAGTACGTGGCCGACATGGACAATCCCATGCCCGGGGTGAGAAGCCGCAGGCCGCTGCGTCAGGCAAAGGTGACCGTCGAGGACGTTGAGGGTGAACCCGGATGGTACCGGGTCGGTCTCCAGGTCAGGCCGCACTTCAAATATATGGGTGCATTCTTCACCCTGTCTCTGGTGGGCAAACTGGACAAGGAATAAGTCATTTCTATCTATAAAAAATTAGAGGAGGTAATTAACAATGCCAATGCCGTGTCATTTAGAGATTGAAGGGCAGAATCAGGGCAAGATCGATGGTTCCTGCGTAATGGAAGGCAGAGAGGGAACAATCCTGGTCTATGCCATGAATCATGACGTTCATATCCCCCGCGACCCCCAGAGCGGTCTTCCCAGCGGCAAGAGGATCCACGGGCCGCTTTCCATCGTAAAGGAATACGACAAGGCTTCACCGAAGCTTTACCAGGCGCTGTGTACCGGTGAACACATGAAATCGGTGGTGATTAAGTGGTACCGGATCGATCCGACAGGATCGGAGGAGCACTACTTCACCCATACGCTTGAAGACGCCATCATTGTAGGAATGAAGCCGTATATGCCGGTTGCCTTTGTCCCGGAGAACGAACCCTACCGCCACATGGAAGAGGTGTCGTTCACCTATTCAAAGATCAAATGGACCTGGGAGCCCGACGGCATCGAATCCGAAGACTCCTGGGCAGTTCCCAAATAGTTTCGCTCAGGGTTCATGAGGGAGCAAAGACTCCTCGAGCGCATCCGGACCTGGGAACAGGAGCCTGCAAAACGCTCCAGGGAGGATCCGAAAAAGACCATAGACTCCGTGGTCTCTCACTTGCAGCGGATCCTCAATACCAGGCAGGGTAGTGTCCCCATTGCAGACGACTACGGAGTACCCGACTTCACGGATGCCCTGCGGAATTATCCGGAGTCCGTACGGGAAGCTGAACGCGCGATCCGGCAGATGATCCAAAGATATGAGCCACGTCTCAAGGCGATCCGTGTTCACTTCCTTCCCCCGGACGAGGAGATCCTTACGCTGCGCTTCCAGATCTCGGCCCAGCTCGCCCTCGATCATGACAAGATCCCGGTCCAGTTCGAATCTCACGTGAGCACTGACGGGAAGATAGAGGTGAAACAATAACACTCTTTTCGAATAAGAAAAGAGTGTTATTCGTTTTTTATACTGGCCTTAGCGGTGGTACCGGGACTGTTCGGGATCAACGTTTTCTGGCGCTTACAACGAAGGCAGCACCAGACATGCAACGATCCATAACTCCATAGCCCGGCCATTTTCATAACTCTTATATTGAACAGAAAGAACCCACAATGTTTAAGAGATACTTTCAATCAGAGATAGATTCACTCAAGGATCTCGGGGCGGACTTTTCAAAAGCGCATCCGGCGGTAGCCTCCATGCTGAGCGGACCGTCTGCAGATCCCGATGTAGAGCGTCTGCTGGAGGGTGTGGCGTTCCTGACAGCCCAGCTTCGGCAGAAACTTGACGATGAATTTCCCGAGATTATTCATGAGCTCATCCAGCTGATATGGCCGCACTACCTGCGGCCTGTTCCGGCATCCACCATCGTTTCCTTCAGGCCAAGACCCATGCTCAAGGAATCCAGGAAGATTCCTGCAGGAATCCATCTCGCCTCGGTTCCCGTCGAAGGAACACCATGTATCTTTCATACCTGCTATGATGTGGAGATCCACCCCCTGCGTCTCGTCAAGGCATCACTGCAGGAACCTGCAGGTAAACCGCCGTCCATAAAACTTCTCTTCGAGTTGAACGGCCTGAACCTGTCCGAATGGCAGATAGATACGCTGCGCTTTCACCTGGCCGGAGACATCACCGCCTCTGCAGATCTCTACCTGCTCCTGAGAAATCATGTGAAGAAGATCGTGCTCTCTTCACCTCAGGCAGGTTCTCCCTGTGAGCTCATGAGTGACTGTCTGAAACCGGTGGGGTATTCGGCCGAAGAAGCACTCATTCCCTACCCATCGAACTCTTTTCCGGGATACCGGCTCCTCCAGGAATATTTTATCCTTCCTGAAAAATTCCTCTTTTTTGATCTTACCGGTTGG
This sequence comes from Thermodesulfobacteriota bacterium, assembly GCA_036825155.1. Lineage (GTDB taxonomy): Bacteria > Desulfobacterota > Desulfomonilia > UBA1062 > UBA1062 > DSAD01. The sequence goes on from DAISYU010000004.1 coordinate 62,431, forward strand.
GAACGATGGACCGGCCGCGGTGAGGGAGGACGCTTCGAGATAACATTCGAATTCGATGAAATCCCATTTCCACCGCCAAAGGTGAAAGCTGACAATTTTATCCTCTTTGCCACCCCGGTCATAAACATATTCCCGCACGAAGCAGATCCCATACGGTTCGATCATACCAAGACCGAATATCTCATACGTCCGAGCGGGACAAACTCTTCTCATTATCAGGTATACACGGTTGAGAAGGTAGTGGGATTAAAACACGGCACTGCTCAGCAGAAGGTGTATGACCCATTCGAGCTTTTTAATCCGCAGACAGGGGAGCATCCTGTCTACCACACAACCATAAAAAAATCCCCGGTTGAAGAAGCCATCAATGTGTATCTTTCCCCGGCATACCCTCTAGATGGTGAGCTGCCGGAGAGAGAAACACTCTCCATAACACTTACATGCACGAACGGTACCCTGCCCGAGAGCCTCCGGGTGGGGGACATCTGCGTACCCACCAGTTCAACGCCTGAGTTTGTTGAATTCGGCAATATCCGGCCCGCCACCTCGTATGTGTTGCCGCCGCTGGGTACAAACCTGTTGTGGCGCCTGCAATCTCATCTTTCCCTCAACTACCTCTCCCTTGCCAGTGCACAAAACCTCCAGGCCCTGCTGGAACTCTATACCTTCCCGTCAGCCAGGGACCGTTCCACCCTGCTTGCCATCAGGAAGAGAATAGCAGGCATTGAAGAGATCACTGCGAAACCGGCATCGAGGATTGTCGGCGGGGCCATGATGAGAGGCCAGGATATCACGGCACGAATGCGCCAGGATCATTTTGCATCCCCGGGAGACCTCTACCTGTTTGGCTGCCTGCTCGACGAGTTCCTTTCATCCTATGGATCCATCAATACCTACACCCGGTTCGTACTGCAGGAGATCACCAGAGGAGACACCTATCAATGGCCGGTAAGGATAGGAGATCATCCCCTGATATGAGACACGAGCTGCTGAAGAAAGGCCCGTCGTTTTCGTTCTTCCAGGTTATCAGACTTCTGCGGCTGCTCGAACGCAAGCACTCGTCCGCTGAAGTCAAGGACATCACAGACACCTCGCACATCAGGATACGGCCGAAACTTACGCTCGCCTTCCCGCACGCTGATGTGGACAGCATCGAAGAACTCGACGGGGAAGAGCTCCGCTTCCTTGTCAACACCACTTTCTTAGGCCTCTACGGCACATCTTCCCCCCTGCCGGTCTTCTACACAGAGGATCTCATGGACGAGGCCTCTTCGGACGAATCGGTATCCAGGGACTTTCTGGACATCTTCAATCATCGCCTGTTCCTGCTGTTGTTCAAGTGCTGGAGCAAGTATCGTATGCATCTCAAGGTTGTTGAAGAGCAGGATGCGGACTACCTGGAGAGGCTCTTTTGCCTGGTGGGGCTTGGCGAAAAAGCATTCCGGGACGGCATCCCCGATCCCACGGTGCTCATCCGCTATGCAGGCCTCTTCACCCAGTACCCCCGGTCTGCTCTCGGGCTCCAGACATTGCTGAAGGATGCACTGGGCGGAATTCAGGTGTCAGTCATCCCCTGTGTTCACACCAGTGTTGCCGTCCCGGAGGATCAGCGCTTCCGGCTGGGGATTTGTGGATGCGTACTGGGCGATGACAGTTTTGTGGGTGAGGAGTGTGTTGATGCAATGGGCACGTTCCGCATCAGGATCGGCCCCTTAAAGCAGGATCAGTATCAGGGGTTCCTTCCCGGCGGCGTGCAGTATCAGATGCTCACGTTTTTAACAAATCTCTATCTTGTAGAACCGCTCAAGTATGAAGTTGAGTGTATCTTGTCTGCCGCAAAGCTTTCCCCGGTATGCCTCGGTAACCGGAAGTGGTCTGCCCTGGGCATGGACACATGGATGTTCTCAGGTGAAGCGCCGGCAGAGATGAGGGCTACATTCGCCCCTCAATCATGACATAGCAGGAGGAAACCATGATCAGTGTTGATATCAAATCATTGTTAGGCCGACTCAATTCCTATTGTACCGGTTCACTGGAGGGTTCTGCAGGACTGTGTGTGTCCAGGGGCCATTACGAGGTGACCATTGAACATTTTCTGGTGAAGCTGCTTGACAATCCTCAATCCGACCTGCCCCTGATCCTGCGCCATTTTGACCTCGATGCAGGAAAGGTGAAAAAGGCCCTTGAGCAGACCATCGAGGAATTCCGTACCGGAAATGCCTCCAAGCCGGTTTTTTCACCGCTGCTCATGGAGCTGTTTCAGGAGGCATGGCTCATTGCATCGGTCGATCTTGAATCGCAACGGATACGTTCTGGCGCACTATTGGCGGCATTCTTACAGAAGCCGACGCAATTTGCCTCAGGAGACTATGTGGACCTGCTGACAACCATCAGCAGAGAGACCCTGCTTGCACAGTTCGGCGTGATTGTGAAGGGATCGATAGAACAGCCAAGTTCTGCAGAAAAACCTGCCCCCGGTGAGCGTCCTGCAGGTGACGGCACCGCGATCGGGCGTTTCTGTGAAGATTTTACCGCCAAGGCTGCAGCCGGTGATATCGACCCGGTATTCGGCCGCGACCGTGAAATCCGCCAGATGGTGGATATCCTGGCCCGCCGGCGAAAAAACAACCCCATTGTGGTGGGTGAAGCCGGGGTCGGCAAGACCGCGGTGGTCGAAGGCCTGGCTCTGCGGGTTGTGGAGGGAGATGTCCCGGAACTGCTCCGCGATGTCTCGATCCTCGGGCTCGATATGGGATTGCTCCAGGCCGGTGCCGGCATGAAGGGGGAATTTGAAAACCGCCTGAAATCGGTGATCAATGAGATCAAGGCATCGGAAAAGCCCATCATCCTGTTCATCGACGAGGCTCACACTTTAATCGGTGCCGGGGGTTCGGCAGGCATGAGCGACGCAGCCAACCTCCTGAAACCTGCCCTGGCACGCGGGGAACTCCGCACCGTAGCAGCCACCACCTGGTCGGAATACAAGAAGTATTTTGAAAAGGATGCGGCCCTGGCCAGGCGTTTTCAGCTGGTCAAACTGGACGAGCCGTCTGAAGAGACTGCAGTGTTGATCCTGAGGGGACTGAAAAGCAAATACGAGGCAGCCCACAATGTCGTGGTGCGAGACGATGCCATCGAGGCCGCGGCAACACTTTCCAGCCGCTACATATCAGGCCGCCAATTGCCGGACAAGGCGGTGGACCTGCTGGACACGGCTGCAGCCCGGGTCAAGGTGCTGCTGAGCGCCAAGCCTGACGTGATCGAGGACAAGGAGCGCTCCATCCAGGCCCTTCAGCGTGAAGACAAGGCCCTCGATCGTGACAGGATGCACGGCATCGAGATCGATACCGAGCGTCTGGCAGAGATAGAGGCTGAACTGCAAACCTTGAACGACGACCTAGCCGGACTGAAAGACCGCTGGCTCAAGGAGCAGGAACTGGCCGGAGAGATCATCGAGGCGAGAAAGACCCTGTTTGAGCTGAACAGCGGGGAAAATCCTGATGAAGCTAAAAAGGAAGAGCTGAAAGCTCAGATCGCCAAGGCATCAGTCGAGCTGGAAGCCGTGCAGGGAGATGCCCCACTGGTCAAGATCGAGGTGGACCCGGATGTTGTCTCCAAGGTGGTATCGGACTGGACCGGTATCCCGCTGGGCAAGGTAATGCGCGATGACGCACTGAACATCATCAGGCTGGAAGAAAACCTGAAAGGGAGAATCAAGGGTCAGGATGAGGCCATCGGTGTGATCACTCAGGTCCTCAAATCAGCAAAAGCCGGCATCAAGGACCCGAGCCAGCCCCTGGGGGTGTTCCTGCTGGTAGGTCCCAGCGGGGTAGGCAAGACGGAAACCGGCCTTGCCATCGCCGATCTCCTGTTCGGGGGCGAGAACTTCATGGTGACCATCAACATGAGCGAATTCCAGGAAAAGCACACGGTCAGCCGCCTTATCGGATCGCCACCAGGATACGTCGGATACGGAGAAGGTGGGGTGCTGTCCGAGGCTGTTCGCCAGCGGCCCTATTCGGTGGTCCTGCTGGACGAGGTGGAAAAAGGCCATCTGGAGGTCATGAATCTCTTTTATCAGGTCTTTGACAAGGGCATCCTCTCAGACGGCGAAGGGCGCGCAATCGATTTCAAGAACACGGTGATCTTCCTCACCAGCAACCTGGCAACCGATGTGATCACCGAGCTGTGCTCCGGCGACGAACGGCCAACGGCCGAGACAGTGGGCGCAGCCATACGGCCGATCCTGAGCAACCATTTCAAACCTGCGCTTCTGGCACGGATGAACGTGGTACCGTTCTTTATCCTCCCGCCTGACATCCTCAAGGACATCGTGAAGCTTAAGATGAACAAGATGGTGAGGCGTCTCGACGAGACCCACAGGATGAAACTGACCTATTCGAACAAGGTCGTGGACCAGATCGCTGCGAGATGCACCGAGGTGGAAACCGGGGCCAGAAACATCGATTACATCATGAGCGGCACCATCATGCCCCGCATGTCCCAGGAGATCCTTTCACGGATGAGCGAGGGAGACCTCCCCTCAGCGGTCCATCTGGATGTGGCAAAAGACGGGTCATTCAAAATCAAGTTTGATGGAGCGTAATCATGGAGTTTGAAGATACAAAGAAATTCCTGTTTGTTTCAAAGGCTCTGCCGGAAGACACATTTGCCGTAGTGCGCTTTGACGGCTCCGAGGGTATATCGAAGCTCTATTCGTTCGACATTACCCTGGTCAGTGACGACCCGGAGATCG
>DAISYU010000005.1:0-66800 GCA_036825155.1 Thermodesulfobacteriota bacterium
TAAACTCGCTCCGTTTCACTCCGCTCAAACAGAACCCGCTTTTCCCCCGAATTTTCCTGCATTCGCTCATTGGCTTCTGAGGGGACCCCGTTTGGTCCGACGCCAAGTTATTCAATTAGGAGATCTGAATTTATCGATTATGTGGGACCTTAGATCTTCTGAGGTTATGTGTATATTGGGGAAAGACTTTATAATGGCACGATATATACACTTTCATTGGCACAGTGCAGAAAGGGATATATTCATACTTTTCCATTTTGATGAAATTAAATAATGGCTCAATCAAATTCAGTATATAATAAGAAGATTACATTGCAAATTTTGCTATCCCATTATACTGTTATATTACGTTTATGCATAATAGTGCTTTTGGGCGGCGAAACATACCGCTCATTTGAGTCGCCAGGAAAATGAGATCAATTCACCATTTTGGATTGTTTTGTATTAAAAGTAATTAAACATGAGAAAACACAATAGACATTTATCTCCCAATATTTGTCCCTCCTTCATTCTTAGGCCAATGCTTAAATTTAATATGGTTTTTTGTATAATACTCTTGTCTATGTTTGCTTATATTCCAACAGCATTCTCTGATAACACAATTATTGAGATTAATATTGAACTGAAAAATATAGCAATTGATGAGGAGAGGAAGCCCGTTTCCTTAGGAGAGGGGGCTTCTTTTAGAGTTGGTCAAATGAAAGTTTCTTCTTCAAGTGAAATTAGTATATCCGACAACAAATTCCCCAATAAAGATGCACAAGAAAAATATAATGATATAAAAAAGCAAATAATAAGTGGTCGATCGGTTTTAGTTGATTATAAGCTGATCAATTATGAATTTAACGATGATTCTCGAATTAAGGATTGTAAATGTAGTAAACAAGACCAGGAAAACCCTGAACAAGTTGAATGTAATTGTTACAGGCTTTTCGATATAGTTTGGTTTAGGTATCGATTTGATTACGCATTTAAAACTGAGAATGATAAGTGGGAGAAGTCGTTCTTAATACCAACCAACTTCTACTTTGATACTCCACGACCTGCAACTGTTGTAGGTGTTGGCGATATAACACTTTCCATTCCTGGCTTGGGGTTTAATATTGACCCAGAAATTAATTTGTGGAATCTGGACCAATTTTATAGATCTGATACTTACAAAATAATAGTTACAAGGCATACTGTGCCAAAACAATTTATACTTATTCCCGAAGATAGTATTATTCCAAAATTAACTTCTTCGGGAGCAAAATACGAAATATTAGGAAAAGCAAATATAGGAGAGTCGGCCATCGTAACTGTAACATCTCCCTTTTGGTATCCATTTGATAAATACTCTTTCAAGTTTATAACCAAAACATATTTTGATTCATTCTTGAATATTAACTTTGTGGACATTGAGGATTTGAATCTTGAGACAAAAGAGGAGCTTAAATTAAAATCTAAAAAAGATGAGATAAAGAACTTTGAAATCAAATTGTATCGAAGGCACAATTTCTCAAATTTAATTTTGCCAGTTTTACTTGCAATAGTACCGCTTCTTTTGTTTTTCAAAAAAGAAATTTTATGGGCCAGGTATCTGACGTACGTTTCATCTCTTGGTGGAATCTACTTGTCGCTACCAAAAACATTAAACATCCCCAAAATTAATATCTTTACCATTTCATTATGTATTATTTTTGTTGCACTTTATGTTGGTTTTGAAAGAGATATGTTTAGGAGCATCTGCAAAACACTGTTCATGCCTGTTCTCAGCAAGTTACACGGACTTCTATTTTCTATCAAAATGCGGAAAATTAAATAGGAAGCCCAACAAGCAAATTCAGCCCACGCAAGAAACCGAGAGGCTAATTAAAAGCGTTGGGTAGTAATTATAACTTCGATAACCCTTAAGCTTCATCGTCTAAGATTTACTCAATATCTCACGCCGCTATATGTACTGGAATTACGAATATGTTCAAACCTCAACGATAAGAAGATTATCAGGAATTTTTTCCTGTACCGTGAATTTCAGCACGTAAGATGGGTCCCCTTGAAGCCGATGAGCGAGGGATGGGAAAATCAGAGAAACGAGCAATTTCTGTTTGAGCGGAGCGAGTTTATTGCGAGCTGATTTTTCCCCGAGTGAGCGAATGAACCCGAAGGGCGGCTTCTCGGGGTGCATTTCTTTCGTTCTTTCTTTGTGCACGCAAAGAAAGAACATATAAAAAATGCAAAGAAATGAACATAAAAGATGTAAAGGGACATAGGTAACACATGCGTGCACGCGCATCTATACTATTCTCTGTGTTTGGATCAAGGCCTCCCGGCGAGGGTTCCCCTGTCATTCCGGTAATTCGCCAGCTTTTTGGTTATTGTGGCTGCCTTTTCAGTGTCCATGTACGAGAGGATGCCGCCTGCGATGTCGCCTTTCATGCTGAGGAACACCTCCACCGCCACGTTGATGTCCAGCTTGTTCATGAGATCTGCGGCAGCCTTGGGCTTCATGGACGAGTAGATCTTAACGAGGTGCCTGATCCGCTCGTCGCTCAGCTGCCGGTAGGTGTCCACCTCTGATTGAATGGATGCCTCCAGCGACTGGAGTTTTTTGATCTTTTCATCAATCTGTTTCTCCAGTTCCTTGAGTTCCTGCTCCCTGATTGTGAGCTGTTCGTTGCGCTGCCTGATCATCTCCCACTGCTCCTGCGGGGTCTGGACCGCCTCAACGGGCTGCTGGAGGGCAGCCGGCTCGGCCTTGTCCTCTTCGGCGGCAGAGATAGTATTGACGGATATGTAGAATCCTAGAAAGGCAATATTGATTATCAGGGCCATGATGAGCATCTTCTTTCCCGTCATCGGTTTCCTCCGTGGCGTAAGATCGCCATCTCATCGATAAAACGCATCTCTTTTCTGCTCTGATCTTGTATGTAGCGTTCCTCGTCTACTTCTTTCAGTCGTTCGATGGCCTTGTGCTCCCTTTTTGCACCGAGCATGAGTGTCCGTTTTTCATCGAGCTGTTTTTGTGCGGCAGCAAGCTTCTTGTCGAGCTGTTTGATGCTCCCGTCCAGAAAGGTGAGGTAGTCATGATACTGTTTCAACTGTTCGGCCAGAAGTCCCTTTTTCATCCTTGAGCCGAGTTCTTTTTGTACATCGCGCCGAGCCTGGACCCTCAGGTTCTTGAGGTTCTCGAGATTGAAGTAGTGCCGCTGGGCCTGGGAGAATGCCTGCTGTGCCAGGTTTTCCTTGATCTTTCTCACCTTGCGCAGGGTCTCGAATCGAAATGTAAAGCCCATTACCTTCTACCTCAATTCAGATTTCTCAGGATATTTATCATGGTGCCGCGGGATTCCTCCAGGGAGATCTTCGTATCGATCCCCTGTCTCAAAAAGCCGTTGATAGCCTCGATATACGCTATCGCCGTATCGATCTTGGGATTGTTTCCGGAAACGTATGCCCCGATATTGATGAGGTCTTTTGCATCATCATAGATTGCACAGAGTTCAAGGATCTTTTTCGCACAGGTGAGGTGCTCGGGATCGACGATATCGGTCATGACCCTGCTCACGCTGCTCAAGATGTCTATGGCGGGGTAGTGGTTCTTGGCCGCAAGTTCCCGCGACAGGACTATGTGCCCGTCAACAATGGATCGTACGCTGTCCGCTACGGGTTCGGTGAAATCGTCGCCCTCTACCAGGACTGTATAGAGGCCCGTGATGCTGCCCTGCGATGACGTGTTTCCCACCCGCTCCAAAAGCTTCGGCAGCTTTGCAAAACATGACGGGGTATAACCCTTTGTGGTGGGCGGCTCACCCACTGCAAGTCCGACCTCCCTCATGGACATGGCGTAGCGGGTCACCGAATCCATCATGAACAGCACGTCATTGCCCTGGTTTCTGAAGAACTCAGCTATAGTGGTGGCCAGATAGGCGCCCCGTATACGGATGAGTGCAGGCTGATCGGATATGGCGGCAATCACGATGGAACGCTTCATGCCTTCTTCCCCGAGGTCCTTCTCGATAAATTCCTTGACCTCTCTGCCCCGCTCCCCGATAAGGGCGATCACGTTTACGTCGGCCTTGGTGTTGCGGGCCATCATACCCAGCAGCACGCTCTTTCCCACCCCGGAGCCGGCCATGATCGCCATACGCTGGCCTTTGCCGATGGTGGTAATGCCGTTGATTGCGGCGATCCCAAGGTCCAACGGCTCGTCAATCCGCCGTTTCTTAAGCGGGTTGGTATGATTGCCGTACAGGGGCATCTCGTGATCGAGCACCAGGGCACCTTTCCCGTCCAGGGGACTGCCCATGCCGTCGATCACCCTTCCCAGCAGGTTGTTCCCCACCTTGACTACCGGATTCGATCTCCTGGCTACAATCGTGCTGCCGGGTCCGATGCCGTCGAGATCGCCGAGCGGCATCAACAGTACCCGTTTATCCCTGAAACCGACCACCTCTGCCATGATGGAGTGATTCATCTGTTTCGAATAGATCTCACACATGCCCCCCATGGCGCTTCCCGGCCCGTGTCCTTCCACCACCAATCCTACGATATTGGTTACCTTGCCCCGCACCTGGATGGGGTCTATCTCTTTCAAAGGGGTGATGAACTTTTTCAGATCAGTCATGTTCGCTCAGCATGTCTTTCATATGATCAATCTGTGACCGTATGGTGGCATCGATTTCGCCGAACTCGGTGTCGATAATGATACCGCCGCGATCGATGGAGGTGTCCTCGATGACATGAAGCTGTTTCCTGCCCGAGAGTTTCTTGCCCAGAATATTCTCGATGTCACGTATGTATTCGAAGTCCGAAGGGTGGAGTCTCAGACGGATGTCGTCGGTCTCCATGAGGTGGCTGCTTGCGGCCCGCACGGTGTCCAGGATGATCTCGGGATTGAGCTGGATGGATCTGTGGATAATCTTCTCCGTTATGAGGAAGATGATCTCCAGGAGTTGATCCTGGTGCGCTTCCACAATAGACTGCCTCATGTTTGAGAGTTCATCGATGGCATTCCTGAAGGTGTCGAAAAGGGGTTCGATCTTCTTGACGGCCATCTTTCGCCCTTCAGCCTGGCCCTTGTCGATACCCTCATTATAGGCCTGCATCTCGATGGCCTCTTTTTGGGACTTTGCCTGTTTGACGATCTCCTCGGCCTGTATACGGGCCTCCTCGATCTTGCTGCGTTTTCCCCTGGCCCCCATGTCCTGGATGGTATACGATGTTATGGAACAGCCTTTGTTCTTCGTGCCCTTGAGTATCTTAGACGAGGACATCCTCACCACCCTTTCCGATTACGATCTTTCCTGCGGCCTCGAGCTTTCTCACGACACGCACGATGATCTGTTGTGCGTTCTCCACGTCAGAGAGCTTCACCGGTCCCATGGCCTCCATGTCATCGATGAGCATCTCGGATGCACGGGACGACATATTGCTCAGGATGAGTTCCTTCAGTTTGTCGCTCGCAGTCTTCAGTGCCAGGGACAGGTCTTCGTTCGTGATCTCTTTCAGGATGGTCTGGATACCGCGGTTGTCGAGGTAGCTCAGGTCCTCAAAGACGAACATCTTCTGCCTGATCCCTTCGGCAAGATCGGCGTCCAGCTCCTCGAGAGAGGCAAAGATGTTGTTTTCCGTGGTATGATCCATCTGGTTCATGATCTCGGCAACGGTCTCGATCCCGCCCAGCTTCTTGCTTTCAGTCGATCCCATGGCCTCGATCTCTTTCTTGAGTACATTATCGATGTCTTCGATGACCCCGGAGGGGACCATACCCAGGTTGGCCATCCTGAAGATGATTTCCGGCTGAAGCTTTTCCGGCAGTTCCTTCACGATCTGGGCAGCCTTTGTAGAGTCAAGGTGTGCCAGAACCAGTGCAATGGTCTGGGGGTGTTCTCCCTTGAGATAGTCCACCAGCAGCAAAGGATCGACTCCTCTGAGTGCGGAAAAGGCCGCGGTGTCTGTGGCCTGGGAAATGGAATCAATGATGGGTTGGGCCTTCTCGGTCCCCAGGGCTCCCACAAGGGCTTCCCGAAGGTAGTCCATGCCTTTGCCGGTGATTCCGCTTACCTCTGAGCTCATCTGCTGGAACTCGTCCATGATCTCCTGGACCGTTCCAACAGGGATAGTCACGTCTTCGAGTCCCGCCATCCGTCTGCCGAGCAGTTTTATCTCATAGTCGGCCAGACCCTTGAATATCTCCCGGGCGAAGTCATCGCCCATAGCCATCAGGAAGATCGCCGCCTTTTGCGGACCATCGAGTTTCTTCTTCATCATCGACATTATAGGCTCTCCTGCAGCCAGGACCTCACAACAGCAGTGGCAGTGCTCTTATCATCCTTGGCGATCTTCTCGATCAGTCGCCTCTTTCCCTTGACCGCCTGCTTCATCTCATCGCTCTTTGCATCGAGTTCAATCTGGGGTATCTCCTCAACCTCGATCTGGCCGATGGTTTCCCTCTCTATGGCCTTGTTTTTCTCGGGAACGGTTTCAACCACCTTGACGGATTTGAAGAGCCATTTCAGAAGCGGCCGTATAACGAACAGCAGGACCAGCAGTGCAATGAGCAGGAAGACCAGCGGCTTCACGAGCGAGGTGATGAATTCCCTCATGTTCGCTTTTTCGGAAAGTGCCGCAATATCGGTGTCTTCCTGTGCAAACGGCATACAGGACACCGAAATCGTGTCTTCGCGGTCTACGCTGAATCCCACTGCATGCTTTACTGCATTCTCGATGCCGGTCAACTCTTCGGCCTGGCGTGGAACAAAGACCTGGTTGCCCTTGTCATCTGTTTTATACTCTCCGTCCACGACAACCGATACGGTCAACCGGGTAATGTTTCCCGGCGAGGAGATGCGTTCGGTCTGATTTCTGGCGATCTCATAGTTTCGCACGACATTGGATCCTCCCGAACTGGCACCGTCGGGTATGGCGCCAGGCCCGCCCCTGCCGGTGGGGAGGTTTGACTGTGCCCCGGCTATGCCGCCGATTATCTGATCGCCCCCTCTGAATTCACTCTTCAATTCCTCGCTCCTGATTACCTGTATCTCAGGATCGTAGGTATCCTCTACACTCTTTACCATATCCATGTTGATGTCGGCACTAACTTTTACAATGGCTGAGGCCGGCCCCACGATTCTTTCCAGGAGATCCTGTGCGCGTGTCTGGAGCATGCTCTCGATTCCGTGTTTGACGTCGAGATAGTTGTTTGCCAGGGAAATGGCCTGAGATTCGTCCCTGCCTTCAAAGAGGACCTTGCCCCGGATATCCACGATGCTGATATTCTCCGGGTCCAGTCCGCGGACAGACTTTGCAACCAGGTACACGATGCCCTGGACCTGGCTCGGGTTTATTTTCTGGCCCTGGCTGGGTTTGATGACGATCGATGCCTTGGCCGGTTTTTCATCCTCTATGAAGATGCTCTCTTTGGGCATGGCAATGTGGACCCGTGCATAGTCCACCTCCTCGAGTGACATGATGGTATTGGCCAGCTCGTTCTGGAGGGCCCGCTGGTAGTTGATCTTCTGCACAAACTCGGAGGTGGAAAAGCCGGTCTCGTCAAAGAGCGCGAAGCCCTTGCCCACGCCACCTTTCGGGAGTCCCTGGGATGCAAGGCTTATCCGTGTTTCATAGACGTTTTCCTCGGGGATCATTATTGCCGTTCCGCCTTTTGCCAGTTTGTACTGGATACGGTTCTCTTTCAGATGCTGAACGATCATGGAGGCATCAGCCTCGTCCAGGTCAGTGAACAGGTACTGATACGTCGGTGCAAGAGACCACATCAACGATACGATAATCACGGCAGCCGTGAGTCCGCTCACGGTAAAGAGGGCGAACTTCTGGCCCATGTTCATGCTCGTGAACCTTTTGATCAGTTGGGCAAAAAGATTTTTCATCGTTATCTCAATTGTGAAAGTTGTTTGTAGCCATCAATGAGTTTGTTGGTCACCGAGATCAGCAGCCGTACGCTTATGTCTGCCTTCTGCATGGCGATCATTGCCTCGTGAATATTCCCGGACCTTCCCTCCGCCAGTTCCACCGAGGCTTTCTCTGATTCCATGACCTGCTCGTTCGTGACGCGAACAGCATCGGTCAAGGTATCGACAAAACTCGTCGATGGGGTTTTCGCTTCTTTGTTCGTGACTTGATTCATGCCCAGTTGTTTAAAATCTGAAGGATTAATCTTCATTACTACCTCCCGATGGCCAGAGCCTTGAGCGCCATGTCTTTCTGCGCCTTCACAGCTGCGGTGTTCGCCTCGAAAGCCCGGGTGGCCCCGATCATGTTCACCATCTCCTCCATCATGTTTACATTGGGCATGGTGACATAACCGTTCTCGTCCGCATCAGGGTTGTCGGGATCAAAGATGCGGTTTCCCTGCCTGGGGTCGGTCACGATCTTTTCGACATCCACACTGGAAAGTTCCTGTTCAAAGGTATTCTCCCTGAAGACCACATCCTTGCGCTGATACGGGCCGCCTTCGGCGGTCCGTGTGGTGTGTGCGTTTGCGATATTGGATGAAATCACATTCATCCTGGTCCTCTGGGCCCTCATTCCACTGGCGCTAATGTCCATTGCTGTAAACAAATCCATTATTGAATGCTCCTTATGGCGTTTTTCAATGCCTCAAGCTTCGACTGGATCATTTCTGCCGATGCAGAGTAGAGCAACTGGTTCTGGGAGAGCTTCATCATCTCCCGGTCGATGTCGACCGTATTGGAATCATTGCCTATTCTGGAGAACGGATCGGTTCTGACCGTGTAGGCGGGATCGCCTGAGGAGGATATATCGATGTGCCTGGTATCCGTAACGGACATCGACATCCGGCCATCAAGTTCTTTTTCAAAGGCCACGTCCTTTGCCGTGTACCCGGGAGTATCAACATTTGCGACATTGCTGGAAATAATTCCCTGCCTGAAAAGGCGATAATTCATGACCGATGCAAGATCAGATAAGGTTTTTCCGAATATTCCTGCCATTCAATCCTCCTTATCCATCGTTAAGCAATACTTATACCAATATGCAAACCCTGTGTTTATGCGGACTCTACAGAGCCGGTGCGTGATGTTTTGACTGGTAAACCGTCGGAAATTTGACCATGTACGGTATATTCGTTGAGCTTGTTCCTCAGGGTCCGGATGCTGATACCGAGGAGAGTCGCTGCCTTTGTGCGGTTTCCCTCGACACTGTCGAGGGTCGAGAGGATGAGGTTCTTCTCCATGTCATGGATGGTTGTCCCCACTGCCGGGGCCGAGTCCCCAGAGGTATTCATATCGAGGCCGAGCATGATATCCGAAACAGATATCTCCTCCCCGTCGGTGAGGATCATGGCACGCTCGATGACATTCTCCAGCTCCCGGACGTTCCCCGGCCAGGAGTATTCGCACAGGGTGTCTTTTGCCTCCTGGGCCAGGAATTTTTCGCTCATATGTTCCCTGGCGGCAATCTTGTGTATGAAATGCTCGGCCAGCGGAATGATGTCGTTTCTCCGCGAGCGCAGCGGAGGGATCCTGATGGGGATAACATTGAGCCGGAAATAGAGGTCGTTTCTGAAACGTCCCTCTCTGATCTCTTCCTCGATGGGCCTGTTTGTCGTGGCTACCACCCGGAAATCCACCGATACCGGGGAAGATGAACCCACGCGGTCGATCTGCTTTTCCTGGAGTACCCGCAGCAGTTTTGCCTGGAGGCCGAGACTGATCTCCGTGACCTCATCCAGGAGAATGGTCCCCCCGTGAGCCAGCTCGAATTTACCCACCCTGGTTGCATAGGCGCCGGTGAAGGCCCCTTTTTCATACCCGAAGAGTTCGCTTTCCAAGAGTGTATCAGGGATTGCCGCGAGATTGATCCCTATATATGGCCCCGTCTTTCTCTTGCTGTGCTTGTGCAGATATCGTGCGATCACTTCCTTGCCGGTGCCGGACTCCCCCTGAATAAATACCGGAGCCTGGGTAGGTGCCACCTTGTGGATTATTTCGACAATCTTTTTCATGGTGTGATCTGCCGTGATAAAGGCCCCGTTGTCAGAGGTTTTGCTCTTCCTGGTTGTTCTCATCAGCGCCGTGAGAATCTCCTCGATATCGTGGGCCTTGAATGGTTTCTTGAGATAGTGGGATGCGCCGAGGCTCAGGCACGTACTTGCATCACCGCACCCTATGGCGAGGATCTCGATCGATGGGTAAACCTGTTTGGTTCCCTCGATGACATCGATGAACTCGTCGGATATGATGGCGACCTTATGAGCCTTCGGATCGATCATCCCTAAGAATTTGTCTTTGTCTGTAGACGGGTAGGGTTTCTCACCAAGTTCGCCTATGAGGTCGGACAGGATATCTACAGTGGATCTGTCTGGATCGAGTATGGCAATCGACATGGTATGTTAATTTCCCCCAAACCTGTTCTTGAGCTTGTTGAATTCATCAACGCTGGTTATCAGATCCATTTCTTTGAGGTAGGATGAGACCGTGTTGATAAGGATGCTGTCCGTGCTGGTGTCTGCGATGCTCTTCAGCAGTGTCCGTGCCTTGGCAGGATCATTGGATGCATAGGCAATTATTGCCAGGTGATAGCGTGCCCAGTTCTTATAAGAAGACTCGGGATAGGTTTTGATCATTTCATGCAGAAGCGTCTCTGCACGAGAGTTGTCCCCTGCGGCAATGAGCTGCTTTGCGCGGGCATAGAGCGCCTTTTCGATAATGGGGGAGGTCGTCTGGCCATGAAATGCAATGATCTCCTCCAAGGTCTCGATCTCTTTGTTGTGATGTTTCAGCCTCCTGTGGATGTCCGCGAGCATGGACAGTGCCTCCAGCGATTTCTCAGAGCCTTGTGCAGCGATCGGCTCGAGGTATACGATGGCCTCTTCAAGGATGTTCATATAATACAGGAGCTCTCCCCGGGTTTCCCTCATCAGCCCTTGGGCAGGTCCGTCGGGATAGCCGTCTAAGTATGCGGAATTCCAATGAAGGGCCTGGGAATAGTCACCCAGGGAATAGTCTATGGTGAAAAGCGTCGCTATGGCCTGCGGTTTTCTCGCTGAAGATCCCTCGGCCACAGTGATGAGCAGGGGCCTGGCCTTATCGGGATAATCGAGCTGCCTGATGGAATCCCCCAGGATAAACAGCGCATCACCATCTGTGATATCCTTCATGAAACTGTCTTCATACATCGAGTACAGATCGTATATGAGATCATAGTGTTCTTCCAGGTACAGCGCCTTCAGCCTGGAGAGAATGGTTTTTTCGGCCTCGGCCTGTGCATACTGGTGGATGGGATCGTCTTTCTTCGTGTCGATCCATGCCCTGTAGTACGCTTCAAGTGCATTGTCCCAATCTTCTCTCAGGGAGAATGTCTGGGCAATACGGATTTTAACCAGGGAACCAAGAGGGCCTTCCTGGTATTCGTCGGACGTTTTGAGGCTTTCATAGATATCCATGATTTCATAGAAGGTCTTGTCTGTCAGCGTCCCCTGTGTTTCAAGGTCGCGTTCCAGCAATATCCGTGCGGTTCTCAGTTTGGCAATGATGCCGCTGTCACTCTTTGGGGATATGTTCTCCACTTCCCCAAAGATACTCATGGCCTTTTCTTTTTCCCCGAGTTGATACAGACAGTCCCCCATTTCCAGGAGGTGATCCGCCTTGTTCGCCGGATTGCCGAGGTTGATGGCCAGGAGGAAATATTCCTTTGCCTTTGCAAAATCATTCAGGGAGTATGATGCCCGTGCAATGTTCGAATAGAGTTCGGGATCGTAACTGAACAGCGCCGGGTCTTCCTTGATGGCATCATGGTAGAACCTCAGCGCCTTAGAATACGCATTGAGGCCGAGATAGGTATCTCCGACAACGCACAGATAGTATCCCTTGAGTCCCTGCGGCATGGCACTTATATCGAACGTGTTTTTCAGACGCCTGTTCTCCACGAATGCGTCCTGGAACAGCTCGGTTTTATTCATCAGATCGATTTCCTGGATGTTTGCCCGAAGGGCAACCTCAGCGGATGAGGATTCCTTGAGGAACCGGATATAGTTCATTGCCTCGGAATACATCTCGGCTCTAAGGAGCATGGATATATATTCGATCATGATCCGCTCTCTCTCAGGCCCCGGCACCATTGCCTGTATTCCTTCGCTCATGAGTCCCAATGCATCCATCAGGGAGGCTTCCGTGCGATACGGGAATGATACCGCCCAGTAGGCCCTTGCCAGAAGGATACGCTCTTTCGGTTCAAGGGTTTCCTTGCAGTCTTCGAGGGTATGTATGGTGGCAGCGACATCCCCGTGGTCAAATGCATTCTTTGCAATGCCATAGACCCTGGATCTGCTCAATTGCTTGGAGGTGATGATCTCTACAATGATTTTATTATGTATCTCATCGGTTGTTATCTCGTATGAGGCATGTTCATCCGTGAAGGAGAAGATCAGGCCCATACCGTTTTGTGTTTTCACCGTTCCTGCGTATTCCAGATACGGTGCTCTTTCGAGGTCCTTTTGAACCTGTGAACACAGGACATTCCCCTCAAAAAGGAAATACACCCGCTTGTTTTCAAGGGATCGAACCTCGGGCCACTGATCGGGATCCATGAAAAATGATACCGTGATACCGTTATCATGGGGATTGGTCTCGACGTGTTCGATCGGGCAGATCTCTGTGAGCGTCTCATGTGCGGCAACAATGTCAATAATGAAGCGGTCCGGCCTGTCAAGTGCGGTGGTCGTGTAGGTAAAAGATTTTTTCATGGTTATACGGGCAGTTTTGCCATTGAACGTGAGGGTCTCGATGATGAATGCATCCGAAACAAGTGCGGGTTCCCCGATAGTGTTGGGAAAATTGACGATCAGTGTCTGATCTTCCTGTGATAACACCGGGGTAACCGGGGTCTCCATTTCGAAGATGACCCGTGCCCTCTCCGGGGCTCCTCCCACCTGCAGAGCCTGTGCCCAAGCGCATTCAGCAGGGGTTGTGCTCACAAGTGCCACGCACAGACATGCCGTGTACAGACATTGTATCATGATTTTTTTTGCACAATATTTTTTCACCACACGAGAGAATACAACATCTGTGCCAGCACACAGGAGGTACGGCGCGGTATAGGTAATTACCCTTTCAGGATCACATCTCCCGCTCCTCTATAGGAACAAACGCACATGCCGGGATCGGGACATATCAAAGAGGTACAAGAAGAGGCCGGGATGATGAGAGGTACCTAGCCCATATTGATTTCGGTAGGCTTCTGGAGTTTTTGTTTCTTGATTTTTTCCACCAGCGTGGTTCGATTTACATGAAGGAGCTTTGCTGCACGGTTCTTCACCCAGTTGCTCCTGTTGAGCGCCTGTATAATGATGCTCTTTTCAAATTCGCTCACAGCCGTCGAGAGGTCGATGCCGGTCTCGGGCAGGTCAATATGGGGGATGTCGGAAGAGGCATCTCCGGATCCCGAGAGAACCTTCTCGGGCAGATCGCTCAGTTCCACTTCCGGGTTGTCGCACAGTACCACCATGCGTTCCACGATATTTTCAAGTTCACGCACATTGCCCGGCCACTTGTAGTTCATGATGACCGATAGCGCTTTTTTGCTGAAACCGGACGGGGTCTCTGTATTAGAGCCGTATTTATTCAGGAAATGCTTGATGAGCAGTGGAATATCATCTTGCCTGTCCCTCAGCGGCGGCAGTGTTATGGGAATGACATTGAGCCGGTAGAAGAGGTCTTCCCTAAACCGTCCTTCAGCGACTTCCTCTTCCAGGTTCTTGTTCGTCGCTGCTATGATCCGCACATCAGCCTTGATGGTCTTTATTCCGCCGACCCGTTCAAATTCTCTTTCCTGGATCACGCGCAGGAGCTTTACCTGGAGGTTCGGGCTCATCTCGGATACCTCGTCCAAGAAGATGCTCCCACCACCGGCAAGTTCGAAGCGGCCGATCCGGGTTCTGAAAGCACCGGTAAATGCCCCCTTCTCATGGCCGAAGAGTTCGCTCTCGAGCAGTTCTTCCGGTATGGCTCCGCAATTGACCGGGACAAAGGCATTCTGGGATCGGGGAGAGTTGTAGTGCAGGGCTCTTGCCACCAGTTCTTTCCCTGTCCCCGACTCACCGAGGATCAACACCGTGGAATCAGTCGATGCGACTTTGTCGATCATGCTGAAGACCCGCTGCATCTTGTCCGATGTCCCGATGATGTTTTCAAATTTGTAGCGGGCCTTGAGCTGCTGTTTCAGGTAGGTGTTTTCTTCCTGCAGGGCAAGGTGGTCGAGCGCCTTCTTCACGACGACCTTGATCTCGTCGGCCTTGAACGGTTTTGTGATATAATCGAATGCGCCCAGCCTCATGGCATCGACTGCGGTCTTGACCGAGCCGTAACCGGTATAGATGATACCGATACAGTTGAGCTTGTTCTCCATGAGGTAGTGTATGACCCCGAGCCCGTCGAGTTCCGGCATCTGGAGGTCGGTCAGCACGACGTGAAAGACATCCTGGGAGAGCTTGGCTATGGCATCCTTGCCGTCAACGGCGCTCGTTACGTTATAGTCTTCTTCACAGAGTATCTCGGAGAGGTATTCCCTGTTTTGAATCTCGTCGTCAACGATCAGAATGTTATGACTACCCATATATGCCCTATCCTCGATATATAGTATAGAGCACTTTTTTACATGCGTCAATATCTAGACGCTCATATACTATATAAAAATGGGATTTTCTTGGAAGATGTTATGGGTTGCCGTTTACCCGATCCCTCATATCTTTCCCGGACTTAAAGAAGGGGAGTATCTTGGCATTCACCTGGATTTTCTCGCCGCTCTTGGGGTTTCTCCCGATATAGGGCTTATAGTCTCTCATAACAAAGCTGCCAAAACCACGTATTTCAACGCGCCGGCTTTTCTTCATTGCATGTACCATGGAGTTCAAAATCGTATTTACCATGGATTCGGCTTTCTTCGGATGGAGAGCCATACGCATTGAGAGTTCTTCTATAAGTTCTGATTTGTTCATTTCTCCCCTCCTGTAATGGGTATACACAATTAATTATAAGGGGTTGTGTATTTATGTCAAGTTTTTTTATGGATTTTTAGTATCTTATGAAGATTTGATACCTCAGCAGGGGTCAGTTCACGCACGTTGCCCGGCGGGATACCCCTGATTTTGACAGGCCCCACCGATATTCTCCTGATGGAGGTCACTTCCAGGCCAACGGCATGTGCCATGCGTTTGATCTGATTTTTGAGTCCCTGTACAAGGGTAATTTTTATCGTTGTTTCACTACTGGTTGCGGCAAGTTGCTCGATCTGTGCCGGCCGGGTCTTTTTTCCGTCCAGATAAACACCTTCGCTCATGGTGGAGATCTGATCGTGATGTGCCTGTGGTTTTACGGTGACAATGTAGGTCTTTTTAAGGTCGAAAGAGGGGTGATGAATCGCATGTGCCAAATCTCCGTCATTTGTCAGAAGGAGTAGGCCTTCTGCGTCAAAATCAAGTCTCCCTACCGGGAAGACACCTGAATATTCCTTCGGGATGAGGTCTTTGATACACGGTCTTTTCTGAGGATCATACATGGTGGTGAGGACGAACTTGGGCTTGTTCATGGCGATATATGTCATGTTCTGTGCTGTCACGGTTTCTCCGTCAATACTCACTTCATCCTTTTGGGGATCCACGGTATCGCCGATTTGTGCCGTGTGATCATTGATGGCAACGCGTCCGGAGGAGACGAGTTCGTCGGCCTTGCGTCTCGATATAGTACCGGTGGAGGCAATGAATTTGTTGATGCGGATTCTTGGCATGTAAGGTTGTATATACCAAAAAAGATGGCCTTGTCTATTCAGGGAGACGATTGAGATGGCATCCTGCTGCACCAGCATGGTGCCTGCCGGCACTGGTATCGTGATGTCTCAAGCGGGTTGAGATCCCTCCTGCTTTGAGAGTTCAGGATGTGGGGTTTTCGTCCCTGCGCAGATCCTTTCTGCAGATATCACATGAGTCTTCACTGTATGGGTGTGTATCACTGTATACGATGAAGCCCACATCATCCGTGTTATAGTTCTTCATGCATCTGCTGCAGATAAGACGCCCGATAGTGTCGAGGCAGCCGATAATATGCCGGGTATGACTCTTGTCTTCAGCGACCTCGGCGTTGAATTCGCTGATTATCCCGAACGAACCGCACTGAGGGCATACATATCCTTTGTCTGCCTGCCAGAATGTCGTGGTGCAGGTGAGGTTTGAACAATAGTAGGTGGAGACCCTGTCCCGGTATTTCTCGAACATGGCTTTTACTATGTCCAGATAAAGATCCTTCTTCACAGTCCCGTCTGTGCCGCTTTCCAGGAGCGACTGATCATGATCTTGAGATCGGGGGATACCTGCATCATGTTTCACATCTTCTTTGGGCGGCCTGTCTTTCTTTTTCATACAATCAACCCCTCTTTCATCACGAGGTAGTGTTTCGTGTAAGCCTTGAGTAAGGTCATATGATCCGATTTTCAATGCTTGTGTTTTCGATTCCTTCGTCAGGATCATGATCGCCCGCAGCCAGCTCTCTGATATTATGAAAGATATTTCTCAAGGATACATTTATACGTGATGGCCGGGACGAGTCCGTTGATTGGTCCTTGCATGAAAGGTTCCGTACTCTTCTATGAAAGGTCGATGGGTATTTTATTCGAGATGGCAACGCCTTCAAAGGTGATATGTGTCGAGTATGCGAGTATCTCCACGCCGGATGAGTGTGCAGCCCGCAGTTCTTGGCCATATTCAGGATCGATGTGGTCTGCCGGCCTGAAGACTCTGCCGTCCATGCGTTGTACGAGAAAAAACATCACACAGCGGCTGCCTTCACCCGTCTCGTGCTGCAGTTCCACGAGGTGTTTCAGCCCACGGGCGGTAACGGCATCAGGGAACATGACGATTCCGTCTAGGGCAAGGGTGCAGCTCTTGACCTCCACAAGGCATGGTTTGCCGCTCCCCTCAAGGAGAAAATCGATCCGGGAGTTGCGGCCATAGGGAACCTCGGTGCGTATGCCGTCATATCCCGACAGCTCCGGGATCAATCCGGATTGGACCGCTTTCTTCACGATGCGGTTGGCCATGAGGGTGTTCACCACCACGAGCGATGAGGGCATCTCCATGATCTCCAGGGTGTGGGGGAATTTTCTCTTCTCATTGGACGAACGGCTCAGAAACACCCGTCTTCCGGGCTCCAGGCAGGATCGCATGCTGCCGGAATTCGGGCAGTGGGCGGTGATGATCCCTCCTGACTCGAGCCGTACATCCACCATGAAACGCTTGTAGCGCCGGATAAAAATCGCTGAGGTAAGTTCAGGCCAGTGTATGAGGTATTCCTGCATAGCTTTGAGCAATACCGTGTGCCGGCAAAAAGGTCCAGGATCTTGTGCCGGTCATGAATGATTTTTTCAGCTCGTCGATACGGGGAAAATGTGTGACTGTTTTTCGCAATCAACGGGAATAACATACGATGTTCATGCTTGGATGGTATCATTTTGACACTTATAATATCTTTACGGTATAAGACCGGCATAATGAATACAATGATCCAACAGCTCGTGCTTCTCGTGGTCCCGGTCCTGTTCTCCATAACCGTTCATGAGGTCTGTCACGGGTATGCGGCATACAGGCTCGGAGATCCGACGGCAAAGCTCGCCGGCAGGCTGACGCTCAATCCCATAAAACATATCGATATCGTCGGCATGCTGGTACTGTTCATTACCCGCATGATCGGATGGGCAAAGCCCGTGCCGGTGGACCCGCGATATTTCAAGAATCCGAGGAAAGACATGATGTGGGTGTCCCTGGCCGGGCCTGCCTCAAACCTGGCGCTCGCAGTCATCTTCGCCCTGATCTTCAAGGTGCTTGGCGGTGTTCTGGCCACATCATACCTGTATCCCCTGGCGTACATGATACAGATCACCATCATGATAAATGTGGGGCTCGCCATATTCAATCTCATTCCCATTCCACCGCTTGACGGCAGTCATATCCTGGAGGGTCTGCTGCCCCATGACATGGCGGTTCAATATTCGAAACTGAGCCCGTACGGGTTCATCATCCTTCTGGCTCTGATATTTACGCGGGTGGTGGATATCGTGATTTTTCCCATTATCAGGGCAATCGTAAATATACTACTAAGCTTTTAGCAGAGGAGATATATGGAACGCAAACGCATCGTATCAGGAATCAGACCGACCGGGGATCTTCATCTGGGACACTATCTGGGTGTGTTGAAAAACTGGGTTGAGCTGCAGCATGAATACCAGTGTTTTTATTTTGTCGCTGACTGGCATGCCCTCACCAGCGAATACCGTGACCCGTCCATTATTCAGCAGAGCTCGAAGGACATGGTCACGACCTGGCTGAGTGTGGGGATCGACCCGGAAAAATCGGTGATCTTCAGACAGTCGGATATCAAGGCACATGCCGAGCTCTTTCTGCTCCTTTCCATGATCACGCCGCTTTCGTGGCTGGAGAGGAATCCCACGTACAAGGAACTCAAGGAAGAACTCAAGGAAAAGGATCTGAGCACGTTTGGATTCCTGGGCTACCCAGTACTCCAGGCCGCGGATATCGTTATCTATCACGCAGACAAGGTGCCCATAGGCGAGGACCAGCTTCCCCACCTGGAACTTACCAGGGAGATCGCCAGAAGGTTCAACTTCATCTACGGCGAGGGGATCCTGAAAGAGCCCAAGGAGATCCTCACCGAGGCCCCAAGGGTCTCCGGTCTTGACGGGAGGAAGATGTCAAAATCATATAACAACGCCATCTTCATCTACGAGACCGAAGAGAGTCTGAAAGAAAAGGTGATGCAGATGCTCACGGATGTCAAGCGCATGAGGAGAAAGGATCCCGGAGAACCTAAAGACTGCAATCTCTATCCGCTGCATGAACAGTACACGGATGCGGACAAGAGAGAAGAGATACAGAAGGGCTGCAGGGATGCCAGCCTTGGATGCGTTGACTGTAAGCGTATCCTTGTTGAAAATCTCAAGAAGGAGTTTCAGCCTATCTGGGAGAAGATGGACTATTACCGGGGACACCCGACGCTTGTTGACGAAATCCTGAAGCACGGGTGTGAGAGGGCAACGGCAGAATCCGACATCACCATGGCCAGGGTTCGTGCTGCCATGCGTTTGGCTACCTAGAGTCAAGGGGAGTGGTATGGGGCCTGACGGGCATGACATGAACAGGGAATTCGTACTCCACCTGTCCACATTTGAAGGCCCTCTTGACCTCCTGCTCTATCTCATCGAAAAGAACCGGTTCACCCTGGAGAACCTCGAGGTCTGTCCCATTGTAGACCAGTACGTACACTATATCGAAACGTGGCGGTCTTTTGATGTATCGCTGGCAGGAGAGTTTCTCGATATGGCATCGTATCTGATCTGGCTGAAATCCTGTCTGCTGCTGCCGGTGAGCAGGGATGAGAACGGTGAGATAGAATTCAACCCGGCCCGAGAGCTCCAGGAGATGCTCATGGCATACAGGGCCATCAAACAGGCATCCCGGGATCTTTCCAACAGGCCTATGCTGTTTCGCGACAAATTCCCCAAGGGAACGGCAAACGAAGAAAGAGACGTATCGATCATGAGTATGGGAGCCCTGATGCAGGCTATCAATGCCATCAAGGCGCGTACCAAGAAGTATGTCATGAATGTGGCTGCCATACGGTACAGTATTGAGGATATGATAGTGCGGATACAGGACATGCTCAAGGCAAAGCAACGGGTAGCGCTTGGTGATGTCATACAGGGCACTGACAGAATGGAGATGATCGGGGCGCTCCTGGCATGCCTCGAACTTTCAAAAGGATCAGTTGCACGATTGATTCAGAGACGGTTGTTTTCCATGATATATATTGTGAGAAGATAGATGGGTTGCAAGGTGAACGAGGCACCGGGCGGTTCCACTGGAGGGGAGGATTCATGAATACCAGGGAGATTGTCGAGTCACTTGTTTTCTCCATGAGCGGTTCTCTTTCAATCAAGGATATCCTGAAGGTGGTCCCGGATATATCGAAGGAGGATCTGGATCGGACAGTTGATGAACTGAACGTGCTCTATGAGAAAACCGGCAGGAGTTTTCGCATTGAACGGGCCGGCGACGGGTTCATGTTCGTATCCAGACAGGAATATTCTCCTTATATCAAGGCGCTGCATGCACCCTCACGGCTTTCCAATGCTGCAATGGAGGTACTGGCGGTGATCGCCTACAAGGGGCCGTGCACCAAGCAGACAATCGAGAGCATCAGGGGGGTTGACTCGTCTTCTTCCCTGAAGAGCCTTGTCAAACATCAGCTCATCGATATCAAGACCGGCAAGCCTCTGATGTACTACACCACCACGCGATTTTTAGAGGTCTTCGGCCTCAACTCGCTCACGGATCTCCCGGATATCGCCCAGTATGAAGAGGTCTTCAGCGAGGAGCAGTAGTTCTTCGACGTGTAATCGGACCAGGTGATGACACGGCTGGTATGGTAATCCTCACCACATACCTTGTCCTCTCGTGAGTGATGGCAAAAGAATCCAGCACGTTAGTCATCCAATTTGTACGACCCACTACTCCGATACTCCAATGCTCCATTTTTCACATCCCGGCACGCAACTGTGCCTGCCTCTTCTGTATACTGGGATGGTTCGGTTTTTCTCAGGGATACTGCCCCTGAGATGACTTCGGGCGAGGTCTTTTTACTCGGGTTTCCGGATGTTCAGGAACAGATTTACCCCTTCAGGTTCCTTTTCCACAGTAATCTTCGCCTTTCTGGGAAGATCCTGGGCGAGTTCTCTGAGATCCTCTTCGTTGCGGTAGATGAGGAACCACTCTGCAGCGAATTCCATGATGAATTTCTGAGGATTATACGGTCCGAAATTGCCGATGATCAGCAGTCCGCCGGGTTTGACGAAGCTGTACAGTTTATGAATGAGCCTGTTGGATGCCCTGCTTGACAGGTAATCGAAGAGGCCGGCCGTATACACCAGGTCCATGTTCTTATACAGGGCTTTGTTGTTTGCCTTGTCCACAATCAGTCTCTTGATATTGTCCTGCTCAAAGGTGACCCTGATCTGATCGTTGTTCCTGGTCAGGGGTTCGATCCTCGACGATGCATCAGCCAAGGCCATTTCATCCTGGTCAACGGCGACGAACTCAAAACGAAACGGCAGTTTCTTCCCGTTAAAACTCGTGAGAAAATCGTAAAATTCAAGGGTGGGTCCGCATGCTACACTCATGGCCTTGCGGTCTTCCCCGTTGTCGTTAGAGGTCACCAGGTCCCTGAGCTTTTTGTATAAATACGCCCTTCGATTTCTGACCGCCCTTGAAGCTGTCCCTTCGCAGTCAATCTTATTCATGACCTGGGAAAAGATATCCTCACCCTCGAACTGATTTCTGTAGATGATGTTCATCATCTCGAAATCACCGGCATAGCCGAGCGGTTTTGTTATGCTCCTGTTGAACAGCTTCGACTTCATAAAGAATTCATTCAGCCTTTTCTGGAAGAATTCGCGGTGGATAAAATGCTGTTTGGAGTCTGTAAAGCCGTTGATAATCTTTGTGAAGTGGTCATAATACCTGACCAGTTCTTCATATAATGCATCAAACGAGAGCTCCTTGAGTGTATCGAGAAGAGCCGGCTGGAGGGCATTGTCTTCCTTGTTGATTGACTGGACCTCCTGGACAATCCTGTCCTGAAAACCGCTGAGCATGTAATGAAGATGAGATGTGAGATTCACGAATTCTGGATCGAGGTTCTCCTCTATGGCCATGGACTGAATAAAGTCAAGGAACTCATTCTGCAGTTTCGTGATCTTGTCAGCCTTCACAATAGAATAGATATCCATGGCTGTGTCAATATAGGTGCAGCCGATGCGGGAGAATACCGTGCCGTCTTCCTCCTGATCCTGAATGTGGATGATTGTGGCGCCGGACGCATGGATTTCACTATCAAAAGAGAAGAATCTCAGATCGGAGATAATATCGCCTATCTTCAACAGGAGACTCCCGTCTTCCAGCAGAAAGGACACCCCTGTTCTCGAGTAGTCTAATATCCGGCAGGAGTGTTCCTTGTTCTGAAAATCGTGGAAGCGGACAACCTTGCTGTCGTCTTCCGGGTCTACCATATAACGCAGATCGCGCTTAAGTCTCACACCCGGCCTCCGGTACTTCTCGATAGTAGAGAGAGCAAATATACATCATTACTGAGCCGTAACGGCATCATCAGAAAAAAACTTTATAATTAAAAAATCTTCAGTCAATAAATCTGGTTGGTTACAGGTAGACCACGGGTAAAAGGGCTCTAGATGACCTGTGTCGGAGGATGCGTTGAACGGCACGCTGAGGGTATACCTTTAAAGAAACAACACAAGCAGGGTGGATGTGTTCGGTAAACAGTGGCGCAAGACGTTATACCCATATCTTTCAAAAAGACCTCTTTTTCATTCACCCGTCTTCGAAGCAGGACAACCGTTTCCGCATATCCTAAATAAATTATAGTAAAGAACCGATAGTACTTGATGAATAAGACAGTTTTCATGCCTGGTAAGGCGATGTACAAAGATTACTATGAACATATTGTGAGGTGAGCTTGAGTATTCAGACGCTTTCTGCAGCGGTAGGCAACATTTTACAACGTTCTATCATCAATGGCAGGCAGGTAGGCAATATTCTCTCATCCAGGGAGTCAAGGATTCTGAACATGCCCATGAATACCCTGACTTTGGCTTTCCCCGAAAATCTTGAAAAAGGCTTCTTGGATGACTATTTCAGCAAGTCATTGAAGCAGGTGAGGGTGACCCTCTTACTGGGAGTATTCTTCTATGGGATCTTCGGAATACTCGATGCCAAGCTGATACCTGAAACAAAGTGGACCCTGTGGTTCATCAGGTATGCAATCGTTATCCCGAGCCTGCTCAGTGTAATCCTCTTTTCCTTCTCTTCGCTGTTCAAGAGGTATATGCAGCTCTGCCTGTCAACCGCAATCGCCATGTCCGGCCTGGGCATCATCATCATGATCGCCATAGCACCACCGCCGGTTAATTATTCGTACTATGCTGGCTTGATCCTTGTCTTGATATTCGGGTACGTGTTCCTGAGGATACGATTCTTATGGGCGACTTTTGCCGGCTGGATCATCGTATTGTTCTATGAGATCGCCGCTGTGTGGATAAACGATACACCGGTGGCCATCCTTCTCAACAACAACTTTTTTTTCATAAGCGCTAATTTTATAGGAATGTTTGCCTGCTACTCCATCGAATACTATTCCCGCAGGGATTTTTATATGGCACGCCTGCTGGAACTGGAGCAGGAAAAGGTCTCTGCCGCCAACCTGGAACTG
Organism: Thermodesulfobacteriota bacterium; assembly: GCA_036825155.1. Classification (GTDB taxonomy): domain Bacteria; phylum Desulfobacterota; class Desulfomonilia; order UBA1062; family UBA1062; genus DSAD01. The sequence goes on from DAISYU010000005.1 coordinate 23,304, forward strand.
GAAAAGCGGGTGGAAGAAAGAACATCGGATGTCATGAAGGCAAACGAGGAACTTACACGCGAAATCGAGGCCCACAGGAGAGCGGAAGAGGAAAAGAGAGGCCTGGAGGCCCAGCTTCGACAGGCCCAGAAGATGGAGGCCATAGGAACGCTGGCAGGAGGCATTGCGCACGATTTCAACAATATCCTCTCTCCCATCATCGGATATACCGAGATGATATTGGAGGATGTTCCGAAGAACTCCAAGCTTGCGGAAAAGCTCGAGCAGGTACAACTCGCAGCCAACAGGGCAAGGGATCTTGTACGTCATATCCTCACCTTCAGCCGGCAGACTGATCAGGAATTGACTCCGCTGGAGATGCAGCCCATTATAAAGGAATCGTTGAAACTGCTTCGTGCCTCGCTGCCTTCAACCATCGACATCAAACAAAACATAGACATGAACTGCGGCCCCATTCTTGCCGATCTTACCCAGATACATCAAATAATCATGAATCTGTGCACCAATGCCTTTCATGCAATGCGTGAGGATGGGGGAGTCCTGGGTATCGAACTCTCGGAAGAAGAGATACGGTCAACGGATCTGATGTATAAGCTGAACCTGAATCCAGGACCTCATGCAAAGCTGAGCATAAGCGATACCGGCCATGGTATGAGCCGTTCCGTCCAGGAAAGGATCTTTGATCCGTACTTTACCACCAAGGCTCCTGGAGAAGGGACCGGCCTTGGTCTCGCTGTTGTTCACGGGATTGTGAAAAGTTACGGTGGTGATATCAGCATATACAGCGAACCCGGCAAGGGCACCACGTTCCATGTATATCTGCCCTGCATAGAGACGGAACTCCTGGAGAATGACGCATCGTTGAGTGATGTGGCAATCACGGGAGAAGAGCACATTCTTATCGTTGACGATGAAAAGTACATCGTTGTCATGATGAAAGAGATGCTGGAGCGGTTGGGGTACAAGGTAACCCCGTTTACCAACAGCCTGGAGGCGCTTAAGGAGTTCAGGAAAGATCCTGCCCGTTTCGATGTGGTCATTACTGATCAGACAATGCCATATAAGACCGGTTCAGAGCTGGCGGAAGAATTGATGCGCATCAGACACGATATTCCCGTAATTTTGTGCACGGGATTCTCTGAGCTGCTCTCGGAAGAAAAGGCAAAGGCCATAGGCATCAGAGAGTATATCTCCAAGCCCGTTGTCAAGAGCGAGATCTCCAAGGCGATCAGGAATGCCCTCGAGTAAGGCTTCCCGGATTACTCCTTGGGTGCGCAGTCACTCATATCCCCGCCGAGTTTTGACAGGGCGTGTCCCAGGGCAGGGAGAATGCTTCCAAGACAGTCTCTCACCCCACCCGGGCTTCCGGGGAGATTCACGATCAATGTTTGCTTTCTGACCCCTGCTACTGCCCGGGAGATCATGGCATGGGGTGTTTTCTCCAGGCTTGTCATCCGCATCACCTCTTCCATGCCGGGCAGGCGCTTCTCGATAACAGCCAGTGTTGCCTCCGGTGTGACATCTCTGGGGGAAAGTCCTGTGCCTCCTGTGGTGACGATCAGGTCAAGCCCGAGTTCGTCGCTCCAGGAAATGAGTCTGTCTTTGATAATATCCGCCTCATCAGGAACGATCTCATACATTGTAGAGGCAATGTCATGCTCCTTGAGCATCTCCTGAATGATCTTGCCGCTCGTATCCTCTCGCTGGCCTTTCGACCCCTTGTCGGACAGGGTCAGTACTCCGGCCTTCTTCATCTTTTCACCTCTTTTAATCTTTGCTGGGCAACAATAACTATGGGCCGTGGAATCGCCCTGCTTTTTGCAAGCAGTTCGAGATCCCGCTGCTTGAGGTAGGAGACCTGCCGCAGCGCTAAGGGAAGCGGTGTCTTGGGATTGTTGACCAGGGCGAGTTTTATCTGGTAGTTTTTCATCCACTCCCGGTTATTGGCGATGTGTCTGAGGACCTCGTCGTTTATCTGCCTGTTGCCGGCGATCAAAAGCACCTCACCCTCCGTGATCTTCGGGGAAGAGATGACTGCAATCTGGACGAGTTTGTTCGAATCCCTCATGAGGATGGATCTGGCCTCCTTGTTCGCTTTTCTGGCCAGATCCAGCTTCTCGGACACACTCATGCTCTGGATGCTTTGGAACAGGCTCTTTGTGGCATCCGCTCCGTTATTTTGCATCTTTCGCGGCTTTTACTTCCTCTACAATCTTTTCCTGGATGTTGTACGGTACCGGCTCCAGATGGGAAAAACTCAAGGAGAATGTTCCCCTGGCAGAAGTGATTGAGGTTAGTATCGGGGCGTAGGAGAGTACCTCGGCAAGGGGTACCTGCGCCTTGAGTTCCTGGTATTTGCCCCGGGCATTCATGCCTTCAATCTTGGCCCTCCTGCTGTTGAGGTCACCCATGACGTCACCCATACAGTCTTCCGGCACCACAACCGTGATATTCATGATGGGCTCGAGCATAATGGGCCTGCAGGCCTCCAGCGCCTTTTTCATGGCCAGTGAACCTGCTATCTTGAATGCCATCTCCGAAGAGTCGACGTCGTGGTAAGAGCCGTCATACAGGCTCACCCTTACATCCACAATGGGATTTCCCGAGAGTGGTCCGCTCTGCATGGCCTCGATAACACCCTTTTCAACTGCCGGGATGTACGTCCTGGGGATCACCCCGCCCACAATATTGTTGACGAACTCGAAGCCTCCTCCTCTCTCCAGAGGCTCCACCTCGATCCAGCAATCACCGTATTGGCCGTGACCGCCGGTCTGTTTCTTGTGTTTTCCCTGTACCTTTGTGGAGGCGGTGATCGTCTCCTTATAGGGGACCTTCGGCGTCTTGAGTTCCACTTCGACCCCGAAGCGTCTCTTGAGTCGGTCCACGATGATCTCGATGTGGAGCTGGCCGAGGCCTGAGAGAATGAATTCGCCTGTCTGTTCGTCTCGGAAGACCTTCAAGACCGGGTCCTCATCCATGAGTTTCTGGAATGCAGGGAGCAGCTTTTCAACGTCCGCCTTGGTCTTGGGAGAGACAGCCATGTTCATGATGGGTTCGGGGAAGGTAGGATTTTCCAGGGTGAAATTTAACGATTCACTCAGCAATGTGTCGCCGGTCTTTGTTTCCTTGAGTTTCGCCACGGCAAAGATATCACCGGGACCCACCTGTTCCAGTGATGTCTGGTTCTTTCCCTCCAGGAGTATTATCGATCCGATACGCTCCTTTATTCCTCGTGAGGCGTTCACGAAGTTGGAGTCAGGATTCAATGTCCCGGAAAAGCATCTGATAACGCTGAGTGTTCCCGTATACGGGTCGCTCATGGTCTTGAACACGTACCCGCAGAACATCTCGTTCTCTTCAGCCTTGAGTTCCTTGGTCTTGCCGTCCTTGTCTTTCAGTACCGGCAGTACCCGTTCTTTCGGAGAGATGCATGACGAATTGATGAAGTCCATGAGCGGATGTACACCCATGTTCAGCAGTGCGGAGCCGGAAAACACCGGGAGGAATTCGCCTTTTGCCAGGCCGGCAGACAGGGCTGAGGCAAGTTCTTCCTGGCTCAAGGTTTCGCCCTCGAGATACTTTTCCATCAGGGCATCATCCACCTCTGCAAGGTCTTCAACAACCTGGTTGTATACCTCGTCGAGCTTATCCTGCATGTCTGCCGGGACATCGCCGGTGCTGAATTTTCCTGAACCGTTCTTCTCATAGAGGTATGCCTTTTTGTTCAGGACATCGACGACCCCTGCGAATGAATCTTCCGCTCCTATGGGAAGAGTCAGAACAAGCGGTTTTATCTCGAGTATCTCTGAGATGTCCGTGAGCACCTGCTCGAAATCCGCCCGTTCCCTGTCCATCTTGTTTATAAAGCAAAGCTTTGCCAGGCCTTCGTCGCAAGCCATTGTCCAGAGGTTTTCAGTATGAGGTTTGATGGAGTCTATGGCATCGATCACAAACAGGGCGTTGTCCGCAGACTTGAGGCCGAGAATTGCCTCGGAGCTGAAATTATTGTCTCCCGGGGTGTCCAGGATCAAGACCCCGGTGTTTTTCCATTTATAGTTATGCAGGGCAGAAAATACTGACGACTGCCGTTTCTGTTCCTCGGGCTCGAAATCCAGTACTGAATTTCCGTCGAGTACTTTCCCCAGTCTGGTGGTTGCCTTTGCATTGAACAGCAGTGCCTCACCCAATGAGGTCTTACCCGTACCAGATTGAGATAGAATAATTATATCTCTTAGATTTTCCGTTTGATATTTCCTCATCTGTCCTCCCTTTCTTTCCCTGTGTCTAGAGAATAGGCTATTAACTGAAAATGGTGGAGCAAGTCAAGCAATTGCTGAGGCCTTGAATTGTGAGCCGATGCAGGAAAACGCACGAGTCATCCGGGGCTGTTGTATGCCCGCTTGCTATGGGTATGATATAGGTTTCTTTATGACATAACAAGCAGGGCATGCGCCCTTTGTCCCGGGATGCCGGATCTATGATTTACCCCTGATTTCACCTCGAACAGATGTGAGCACGGTGGCCGTTGATACCTGGAGTCACAGCCATATCAAGATTGCCTGCAACGTAGACTTTGGTATATGATGGACCCCATGTGGAAGGACATCGTTGGTCATGAAACCCAGATAGAGCTCCTCAAAAGCTACATTACCGTGAACAAGGTGCCTCATGCGTTTCTGTTTTCAGGGCCTATGGGACTGGGCAAAACCAGGGTGGCGCACGAGTTTTTCAAGGCGATCAACTGCCTGGAAAGCCCTTCAGAGCCATGTGATGCATGCAGGAACTGCACAAAGGCGGACAGCGGTACCCATCCGGATCTCGTCACGCTCGGGACAGTAGACGGCTGGATACAGGTAAAGGACGTACGCTCAGTCATTGGAGACATAGGTCTCAAACCATTTGAGGCACGCTCTCGGGTGGTGATCGTATCACCTGCGGAGCGTATGAATAAGGCCAGCTCCAATGCTCTTCTGAAAACACTGGAAGAACCTCCGCAGGGCACGGTGATCATCCTGGTAAGTCACAAGCCCACCATGCTGTTGCCCACCATTGTTTCCCGTTGCCAGATTATCCGGTTTACCCCGGTGGATGCTTCTGCCTGTTCGGGTGTGTCCATCGATCCTGTACTCCTTCGACTCACCTCAGGTTCCATCGGCTCCGTGTCGGGGCTCGATGATGAGGGTATCCTGCGTATCAGGGATGAGATGGTGAGGATCGCAAGCGGTGACGACCCGTTCGATCTCGTCTCGAAATATTTCTCGGCGGCAAACCCCTCAAAGGAAACTGCCATGATAGTTCTGCTGCTGGCAGAATCCATGGTCAGGGATATCCTTGTCTTGTATCACCATGGAGAAAAGCTCATTCATGAGGAACTAAGTGACCTGCCAATAAACAATGTCAGGATTGATGCTGTTGAGTGCCTCACTGACTGTATCCATGGCATCAGGCGGGGCATGAATGAAAACATCAATCTTAAAAATGCCATGAGCGAGCTGTTAATCATGCTCAGCGAGGTTGCAGCTGTCCGTGTGTAAACACTGAGTACTTTACAGGGGCCGCCGCCACTTGGATTTTTTCGGTCTTCTCCTTAAGAGGACATATAACGCCCCGGTCCCACCATCACAGGGACGGGCCGAACAGAACGCCAGCACAAGGTGGGAGAGGCTTCCTGTGGTGAGCCATTTAACCACGTGCTCTTTAAGCACCGGGCCTTCGCTTGATTTGAGGCCGCGGCCATGGATGACGAGCAGTGCCCGGTTCCCCATGGCATGGGCGTTTGTCAGGAACGCATTGAGGGCGGATCGTGCCTCGTCTTTTGTGTAGCCGTGAAGGTCAAGATGCGCCTGTGTGGTAAATTCACCGGCCTTGAGTTTCTTGAGGGTGGTGGGGTCCAGAGGGATTGCATTGCCCTCCAGATATTCGCCCGTGCAGGTAACATCAAAGCGGGCCTTGCCGCTGGTGAGGGCATTCAGGGTGTTCAGTACCTCGGTATCCTGCCGGCGAATGCTCTCATGGATGGACTGGATGACAGTGTCTACCTCAACGGGGTCGTGGGTTATCTGGTCGCTTTCTATGGGTTTTACCCCGTTCATGGCGTGCGCAAAGAGTGCACTTTCATCGTCGCTGTGCTGCTTGGGCTGCGGGGTCTTTGCCGCTGGCCTCCTGTCTTCTTCTCCCTTCCTCCTGATCTTCATGCCCTTGAGGCTTGAGAAGGGGCGGTTAAAGGGTTCGTCTGATTTCGCCATATGCCTTTTTTACCAAAAAAAAGAGGCCCACTCAATAAGAGGTGGTAGTGGGCCCAAAAAGGAGGTCTATAGCCCTTGAAAGATATGCTATAGGCTGCGCCTCTTATATCGGGTCCATATTGGCTCTGTCAAATATAATTATCTTATGATATGCTTAAAGAAAAGTAAATTGATATTGGAACGCTATGAATATACATCAGGTTCACATTTTCAACATTGCGGCAAAGACGTTGAGTATAACCAAGACTGCGAAGAAGATGCACCTTTCCCAACCCTCGGTCAGTATCCAGATCAAGGACCTGGAAGATTCTCTGAATGTCAGACTCTTTGAGCGGATAAACCGGAAGATCACCCTTACTGACGCCGGCAAGGTCTTCTACTCCTATTCCGAAAAGCTGCTCAATCTCATAGATGAGATCAATGCGGTCATGAATGAGTTCAGTTCGGGTGATGTGGGCAAGCTCGTTCTCGGCACATCAAACACCATCGGAATCTATGTCCTGCCAAAATATCTCGGGTATTTCAAGGAGTCGTTCCCCAAGGCGGAGATCTCGATGATGATTCTCAACAGGCAGGAGGCCCTGGAACAGTGCATATCGGGTGAACTGGATTTTGCCTTCCTTCAGGACCCCCCCAAACACCCTGATCTGCATGCCGAGTTCTTCATGAAGGATGAGCTGGTGATTGTCTGTTCCCCGAAGCACAGGTGGGCCGGCAGGGATCACCTTACCATCAAGATGCTGACCTCGGAACCGGAACAGATCATCCTGAGGGAGGAGGGCTCCGGCACCAGAGGACTGATCGAGTACGTGCTCAAGCGATATGGGATTGAACGCAACGTCACCATGGAGCTCAGTTCTTCAGAGGGGATAAAGCGTGCGGTTGAAGCGAACCTGGGTGTGGCCGTACTCTCCAAGAACGTCATCAAGACGGAAGTCCAGAACAAGAGTCTTGTGGCAATAGATATCAAGGATCTCAATACCAAGAGAGATTTTTATCTTGTCCATAACAAGAAGCGGAAATTCATGCCCCTGATGGAGAAGTTCTACGAATTCATCCTCGAGAAACGCTCAGAAGTGGACAGCTTTTCCCGGGGCTGACGGGCGTTAGACATCCCCTTCTGGATTCTTAAGATGCAGGGTCCTTATGGGGAAGGGGATCTCGATATTTTCTGCGGCATATCTCTTGTGAAGCCTCTTGATGAACTCGTGTTTCAACAGATACATGTTCACCACTTCGCCTGCACGCATGATGACCGTGAAATCGATGCTGAAATCATTGAACGTGTGGAATCGTATGAGGGGTTCATATGAGGTGATCCCTGCAATATCCCTCATCGTTTCCCGGGCTACGTCCAGGGTTACCTCCTCCACCCGGTCCAGATCGCTGGCGTAACTTACGCCGACCTGAACCCGCACGGCAATCTCCTTTTGCGGGAGATAGTAGTTCGTGATCACGGTCTCGGCAAGCTTTGAGTTGGGGATGAGCACTGTATTATTTGAAAAGGTCTGTATGCTCGTATTCCTCCAGGTTATATCGATCACATACCCTTCGTCTCCGCTTTCGAGCTTCACAAAGTCTCCCGGTTTGAGCTGCCTTGATGCAATGATCTGGATCCCGGAGAAGAGATTGGCGAGCGTTCCCTGCAGGGCCAGTGCCACGGCAATGCCGCCCACACCCAGTGTGGTGAGTACCGGGGCAATGGAGATATTGAGCGACTGCAGGATCATCAGAATGCCGACAATCACGATAACCCACCTGGTAAAGCTCACCAGCAGTGATGTGGAGTGGGCTTCATCATTGACTTTTCCCAGATACGCCCGTATCATTTCAGAACACACCGTTGAGATGATCCAGGTGACTGTGGCGATAAGTGCAATGACCAGCGTCTTTTCGATGTAACCCCGGATTGCCGGGGCAATCTTCAGGAAATGATACGCAAGATAAAGACCCGCCAGGAGAGCCCAGGGGATGATCACCTTCGTAAGTGCCCCCACAACGATATCGTCCCACTTCCAGGATGTCCGCTGCGCAATTACGTGGAGTGATGATATGATCCATCTTCGAACAATAAGACCGATAATCCAGGAGACTCCGACTATCGCCGCAAAGATGATAAGGCCCTGTAATGTCTCTGTTTCAATATGCATAGGATCTCCCTGTACTGCACTATCACAGAACTTGGACTGTTGCAAAGAATTTCCTGGGTAGTAATACGGTATTACAAAAAGCATAATATAAGTAAAATCAAATGGTTGTTGCCCTTAAAAAAAAAGCATCTTTTCTTGACAGTCTTGGAGCAAGGATGTTATGAATCACCATTCAGAATTATGCGAGGAGCACATATGTTGGAGATCAGATTGCATGGAAGAGGCGGACAGGGAGCGGTCACCTCGGCAGAGCTTGTGGCGATTGCAGCCATAAACAAGGGTAATTTCGCTCAGGCTTTTCCCAGTTTCGGCCCCGAGCGACGGGGTGCACCGGTGGTTGCCTTCTGCAGAGTAGATGACAAGAAGATCAATATCAGGGCAAAGGTATACCATCCTGATGTTGTAATCGTCCTGGACCCCGGACTCCTGACCCTTCTCGATCCCACCGAAGGGATGAGTGATGATGGGATCCTTATACTGAACACGAAGAAGGCCCCGGAGGATATCGATGCCCTGTCCGGGAAGTCTGTGCGTGTGGCAACCGTGGATGCTAACACGATCGCGATGGAGGAGTTGGGAAGACCCATCGTAAACACGACCATGTTGGGGGCCTTTATCAAGGCCACGGGGCTGATTGATATCGAGGATATCCAGGAACCACTGATGGAACGGTTCGGATCCAAACTCGGTTCCCGGAACATGAAGGCCCTGCAGCGGGCGTATGAAGAGGTTTCCCTTAAGGAGTAGAACCATGGCAAAACCAATGGAACAGATAAAATGGCAGGAATTGGAACCAGGGTCCGTTGTGGTGGAAGTCGGCAATGCCCTGGAGTACGAGACAGGTACCTGGCGATCGGAAAAACCTGTCGTCAATAAAGACCAGTGCATCAAGTGCGGGGTATGCTGGCTGTTCTGTCCGGACGGATGTATCGTGAAAGCGCCGGAAGGACATTTTGAGGCGAACCTTCTCTACTGCAAGGGATGCGCAATTTGTGCGAAAGAATGTCCGGTCGGATGTATCACCATGGTCAGCGAGGAGGAATAACAGATGGCTAAGGTAAGAAAAGGTATAGAAGTCTCCATAGCCATGGCGGACGCTGTTGCGCAGGCGAATGTGGATGTCATAGGAGCCTATCCCATTACGCCGCAGACCCATATCGTTGAGCATCTCTCCGAGATCGTGGCTAATGGTGAGCTCGATGCCGAGTTCGTCCCGGTGGACAGCGAGCATTCGGCAATGAGCGTGTGCTGCGGTTCTGCAGCGGTAGGGGCGAGGACATTCACATCCACGAGTTCTCAGGGGCTTGCCCTGATGGCTGAGATATTCTACATTGCCGCGGCCATGAGGCTTCCCATAGTGATGGCGCTGGCAAACAGGTCTCTTTCCGGCCCGTTGTCCATCTGGAACGATCACACCGATACCATGATGGTGCGGGACGCCGGATGGATACATATCTTCGTGGAGAACGGACAGGAATCGTACGACAACATATTCACGGCATTCAGGATCGCTGAAGACGCTGGCGTCATGCTTCCGGTGGCGGTGAATTTTGACGGATTCATCCTCACCCATATGATCGAGCCTATTGAATACGAAGATAATGAAACCATCGCGAAGTACCTCCCGCCTTTCAAGATGAAGAATACTCTGCATCCGGATAATCCGGTCTCCATGGGTTGTTTCGGGATGCCCGAGATCTATACAGAGGCCCAGATGCAGCGGGAGAACAGTATTCGCAGCGCCTACCCCACGATACTCAAGGCATGGGAAGAATGGGGCAAACTCACGGGAAGATACTATCATCCCGTCGAGACCTACCGGGTTGAAGATGCCGACTACTGCATCGTCACCATGGGGTCCTACGGTGAAACAGCCATGGAGGTCGTCGATTCCTTAAGACAAGAGGGAGAGAAGGTGGGGGTTGTGAAGATCCGCCTCTGGAGGCCGTTCCCCGTAGATGAGTTCTGCAAGGTGGTCCTCGGAAAGGAATCCCTGATCGTCATAGACAGGGCAATCAGCTTCGGCGGACCGGGTGGTCCTGTAGCCTCGGAATTGCGGTCTGCCCTGTATAAGAAAGAGGGTGCACCGGTAATTGTGAACACCGTTGCCGGACTGGCAGGAAGAGACGTGTCCCGCAATGATTTCAGAAATATTATCTTGGATGGCAAGGCCAGGGCGCAAAAGGGTGAGACCGAAGGGTTTACCCTCTATGGCCTGAGAGGATAAGGAGTACGTTATGGATAGATTCTCGGTTTTTTCTTCAAGACTTGTTGATAAGTCAGAGAATTTCACCTCAGGTCACAGGGCCTGTCAGGGATGTGCCGAGGCCCTGGCGGTGCGGCACGTGATGAAAGCGCTGGGCAGGGACACAATTGTCGCCATGTCCACGGGGTGCATGGAGATCATCTCCTCGCCGCTGCCGCTGACCGCATGGAAGGTGCCGTGGATTCACAATGCCTTTGAGAATTCCGCCGCCGTTATCTCCGGGTGTGAGGCCGGGATGAAGGCCATGATGAGGAAAGGCAAAGTCCCCCAAAAGAAGATCAACTTCGTGGCCATGGGCGGCGATGGCGCGACCGCCGATATTGGAATGGGGCCTCTGTCCGGTGCCCTGGAGCGCGGACATGACATGGTCTATATCTGCTATGATAACGAAGCGTATATGAATACGGGTATTCAGCGTTCCAGTTCCACTCCGTACGGTGCGAGCACCACAACATCGCCTGCAGGCAGGGTCAGTATCGGCCAGACAACCCAGAAGAAGAACATGCCTCAGATCGCCGTGGCACACAACATTCCCTACGTGGCAACCGCGTGTCCGAGTTTCCCCTTTGATCTGATCGACAAGGTCAAAAAGGCGGCCGAGATGCCCGGTGCTGCATATGTTCATATCCTGTCCGTCTGTCCGACCGGGTGGCGGATACAGCCCCAGGATGCAATCAAATACGGCAGATTGGCCGTAGATTCCTGTGTATTTCCTCTCTATGAGGTTGTGAACGGAAAATACCGGGCCACCTATACTCCGTACCAGAAATTACCGGTAACGGAGTACCTCAAGGGTCAGGGCAGATTCCGACATCTCACAGACAAGGAGATCGAGCAGATACAGGCAAAGGTTGATAGCGATTATCAAAAGATTCTGAAGAGATGTGAAGAGGACAGGTAAGATGGCAGTAGACAGAAAAAAGATTGATAAGATCATATCGGGCTATGAGAAGTCGGAGGAATCCCTGCTTGCGATACTGCAGGATTTCCAGAAGGAGTTCAGCTATGTTCCTGAAGAAGGTATGGAGAAGCTGAGCGAGGTCTTGGGCGTCCCTGCGAGCAAGATCTATGCGATGGGGACCTTCTACAAGGCCCTTTCCCTGGTACCTACGGGCAAACATATATGCAAGGTGTGCACCGGGACGGCATGTCATTTAAAGGGGGCCTCCAACCTGGCGGACGTTATCGGGAGGGATCTGAAGGTAAAGCCTGGTGAGACTACCAAAGACGGGAGGTTTACCCTTCAGACGGTGAACTGTGTGGGGGCATGTGCTCTAGCCCCTGTTGTAGTGGTGGATGATGAAGACTATTATGAGGGATCTTCTCCCCAGAACGTTGTCAAGAATCTCAAGAAGTATAAATAAGGATTGGGAAGGTTGATGATCATGGAGACCAGGAAGATACAATCAGTTGAGGAGTTCAACGAGTACAGGACGAAGATTCTTGATACCGGGAAGGACGGATACCCGGTGATATACGTGTGCGGGGGCACTCCCTGTCTTGCCAAGGGCAGCAGGGAGGTGGCAAAGGCCTTCGAGAAGGAGATCGAATCCCAGAAACTTGAATGCAGGGTTGAGCTGAGCATGAAGATAACGGGCTGCCAGGGATTCTGCAGCAAGGGCCCGGTAGTTTCTTTCGGGGATAATATCGTATATCTGGAAGTAAAGCCCAAGGATGTGCCGGAGATCATCGAGAAGACGGTGAAGAACCGTGAGATCATCGAGAAGTTGGGGTACATGGATCCTACCACGAAGAAGAGATCCGCCACCTTTGACACGATACCGTTCTATGCCTATCAGAAGCAGCTGGTACTTAAGGATCTCAGGGGTATAGATCCCTGCAGGATCGAGGATTACATAGCCAAAGGCGGATACAGTGCCCTGGAGAAGGCGTTCGGCATGACTCCGGATACGATTATTGATATGGTCGATAAATCCGGGCTCAGGGGACGCGGAGGCGGCGGATTCCCTGCGGGCAGGAAGTGGAAGTCGTGCAGGGCAATCGAGACCGATACCAGGTATGTGCTCTGCAACGGCGACGAGGGAGACCCTGGCGCCTTCATGGACAGGTCCATCATGGAGGGAAATCCTCATGCCGTGATCGAGGGCATGATCATAGGCGCATGGGCTGTGGGCGCTCACAAAGGATACGCTTATATCAGAGATGAGTATCCGCTTGCAGTCGAGGTGATGAGGAAGGCGGTCTCCGATGCGACAGCGCTCGGTCTTCTCGGTGAAAATATACTGGGGTCCGGATTTGATTTCGAGATAAAGATCACCCGCGGCGGCGGCGCCTTTGTATGCGGCGAGTCATCGGCCCTGATGAGGTCTGTTGAGGGAAAGGTCGGCGAACCGAGGGCAAAGTATATCCGTTCAGTGGAGAAGGGGCTCTATGAGCAGCCCACGGTACTGAATAACGTGGAGACCTGGGCCAATGTGCCCTTTATCATCAACAACGGGGTGGATTGGTTCAGAAAGACGGGAACGGACGGGTCCCCTGGGACGAAGGTCTTTTCACTTGCCGGCAAGGCGATCAACACAGGTCTGGTGGAGGTGCCCATGGGCATTACCATCCGGGAGCTGGTGGAGAAGCTCGGCGGCGGGGTAAAAGGCGGCAAAAAGTACAAGGCAGTGCAGACAGGCGGACCTTCGGGCGGTTGCATCCCTGAGTCCAAGTTCGATCTTCCCATTGATTTCGACAGCCTGACCGATGCGGGATCCATGATGGGTTCGGGCGGCATCATCGTCATGGACGAGGATACGTGCATGGTGGATGTGGCCAAGTACTTCATCTCGTTCCTGGCCGAGGAGTCCTGCGGGAAGTGTGCGCCGTGCAGGGACGGGTTGCCGCGCATGCTACGGATTCTCACCGACATTACCGAGGGAAAGGGCAAGGATGGCGATATCGAGGTGCTGGAGGAGCTGTGCGACGTGCTTTCGTACGCAGCGCTGTGCGGGCTCGGGACTTCTGCCCCCAACCCTGTTCTCTCCACCATCAGGTATTTCAGAGATGAGTATGAGGCCCATATCAAAGACAAAAAATGCCCCGGCGGTGTCTGCAAGAATCTCATCACGTACCGGATCGATCCTGATGCCTGTACCGGATGTACGCTGTGCGCAAAGCAATGTCCGCAGGATTGCATAACCGGTGAGAAAAAACAGACCCATGTTATTGATCAGGATAAGTGCATCAAATGTAACGTGTGCAGGGATGTCTGCAAGTTCGATGCAGTGTTGGTTGAATAAGGATTATGCCATGGAAAAGATCAAGATAGTAATCGACGGGAAAGAGGTAGAGGCGATCAAGGATCAGTGTGTTCTTGATGTTGCCCTGGAAAATGGCATCTACATCCCTGCGCTGTGTTACCACCCGGAGGTGGAGGCCAGCGGCGGATCATGCAGGGTCTGTCTTGTTGAGGCTCACCAGAACGGCCGCATGCGGCTCGTGACCTCATGCAACTACCCCGCCAGGGAGGGCCTGGAGGTCAAGACAGATACCGACCTGGTAAGGCGTATCCGCAAAGGCGTGGTGGAACTCCTCTTGTCCCGTGTTCCTGACTCGGAGGTAATCAGGGCACTTGCCGTAAAAAACGGTATCGACGAACCGAGATTCTTCGTAGACGAAGGGGATAATTACCGGAACAAGTGCATCGCGTGCGGATTGTGCACCCTGGTATGTGAAGATGTGGTAGGGGTCAGTGCGATTTCCATGCAGAATCGAGGGTATGAGAAGGTCCCGGGGACGCCGTACCACAAGGATTCCCAGGCATGTATCGGGTGCGGTGCGTGTGCCTATGCATGTCCCACCGAAGCGATCTCCATGACTGACACCGGGGATATCAGAAAGATCTGGGGCAGGGAATTCACCATGCTCAAATGCAGCGTGTGCGGCAAACCTTACATACCACAGGCCCAGGTAGACTGGATCGTGAAGACAACCGGCAAGGATCGGGCCTTTTTCGACAAATGCCCCGATCACAGGTAGCCTTGATTATCCTGTGATTCAAGCCTTACTGCCGATACGATCGGAAACCCGGAAAGTGCAGGGATGTCATCGTGCTTAAGAGAACGCGTTTGTTCTCCTAAAGGACGCGGTGTTCCCTGATCCTTTCTTCTCCGGCCTGCCGAACACCGGCTCAGAATCCCTAGAAGAGTGACGGCGGCATTGAACCGATCCGATGTTTTCTCAAGGGCTTCGGCCTTCAGGCAGGGGAGTCCACCGTGCACGGTTTTTCTCAGACAAGGGTGCTGCGCCGCGGGGCTCATCCGGGGCACGTAAGATCGGTCGTCCATGTCTGATGTCTCACAGACTGTTATGTGGGATGAGGTTGCATGGCAATATCCTTGACAGCGGGCCATGGATGTCTTTAATGAGACTTGTGTGAATGCTGTCATGAATTTTCTTGCCAGGGCATGAGGGCAAACGGCAGAGGCTGCAATCCCGCCTTGTCGTGCAGCACATGGCAGGCGGAGATTCGATGTAGTTGACAGGACGTGTTGATATCCGATAGCATAGATTTCCCTGTAGAGTGTAGGAGAAATAGAGCATGTTAGAGTTGATATCCGGCGGGTTTAAGAAGGCCCAGGATCTGCTTCAGGGCAAGACCGTCATTCAGGAAAAACATATCGATGAGGCCGTCAAACAGATCCGTATATCTCTGCTCGAGGCGGATGTCGAATTTCATGTCGTTAAGACCTTTATAGAAGGAGTCAAAGAAAAGGCACTGGGAGAACTGGTTCAGACCAGGGTTTCCCATGGAGGGAAAAAACTCAGGGCATCTCCTCAGCAGCATTTCGTCAAGATCTGCTATGATGAGCTGGTGGCTCTCATGGGCCCGGTTGATACCTCCATCACCTATGGGCAACGGCCTGTGACGGCGATCATGATGGTGGGGCTCCAGGGCAGCGGAAAGACTACCTCAACGGCAAAGCTTGCCCGGTTTATGCAGAAGCAGGGAAAGAAACCCATGCTGGTTGCTGCCGACGTATATCGTCCTGCTGCAATCGACCAGCTCAAGGTGCTTGGCGGTCGTCTCGATATGCCCGTTTTCTTTGCCTCGGGGAAGACCCCGCCGCAGATCTGCAGGGACGCTCTGGAAGCGGCACAGATAAAGGGATGCAACGTAGTACTCTTCGATACTGCAGGGCGTACCATCCTCGACGATACCCTCATGAGAGAGCTCGAAGACATCAAGGAGATAACCAATCCCGAGAACATCCTGCTCGTCGTGGATGCGATGATCGGCCAGGAGTCGGTCAATGTGGCGAGAGAGTTCGACCGCAGGCTCGATCTTTCCGGGTTTATCCTCACGAAACTCGATGGTGATGCGCGGGGAGGAGCGGCCCTTTCCATAAAAGAGGTCGCGAGAAAACCCATCAAGTTCCTCGGTATGGGAGAGTCCCTGGACCGCCTCGAGGAATTCAGGCCGGACGGTCTTGCATCCAGGATACTCGGGCATGGTGATATTGTCGGCCTGGTGAAAGACTTCGAAGAGGTTGTGGACGAGAAAAAGGCCGAGGAGGATGCGGAGAAACTCCTCAGAGGAGATTTTACCTTCAATGATTTCCTCAAGCAGCTCAAGATAATGAAGAAAATGGGTTCGCTTACCGATATTATCGGTAAGTTACCGTTGGGGCAGCTCGGGATACCTCAAGGGGTGCAGGTTGATGACCGGGAGCTTGTACGGATAGAGGCTATTATCAATTCCATGACCAGATATGAGCGGGAAAATCCCGACTGCATGAACGACGGACGGATTTCCCGGGTTGCATCAGGCAGCGGACATCCAAAGAACAAGGTGGTTGAGCTGATCGGGAGATTCAACACCATGAGAGGCCTCATGAAGGGCCTGGGCTCCGGAAAGAAAAAGGCCCTGGGCAGGTTGGGACTGAATCCCAATATGGCCGGTATGTTAGAAGACCAGTTGCCCAAACAGCCCAAGAGGAGCCTCGTGGATTTGAAGAAGCGCAAGAACAAGAAGAAGGCTGCAAAGAAGGCAAAAAAAAGAAATCGTTGATGTTTTGCACCCTGATTGTGGGAGCGGTATGGTTGACAGGGAGTTGACAATCTACAGGAGGATTAACGAGGCCATCTCCTTTGCCCCGGATGTGGAGGCCGTTGCCGGGTCCATCCTGGATATCGTTATTGATGAGACCATTGCAGAGAATGCTTCCATCATGATGCCCTCTTATGACAAGACACAACTCGAGATAAAGGCAGCCAAGGGAAGTAAAGACAAGATCTCTCGTTTTTCGGAACACTCCCTCGGGCAGACCTTTCCCATGGGAGAGGGGATTGCCGGATCCGTAGCGCTGAGCCGGGAACCGATCATTATTCATGATACCAAAACCGATCCGCTCTACCAGAACAAGAAGATCAATGTTGAAATCGGATCCATGCTCAGTATGCCGCTTGTCTATTCCAAGAGCGAACTGGTCGGGGTCTTGAACCTGAGCCACTCCAAGAGGCAGGCCTTCAGTGAGGATGATCTGAAACTGGTGAACATACTCCTGAGGCCGGCTGCCCTCGCCTTGAGAAATGCACGGGTCATGCGGGATGTTGAAGAAATCAATACCATGCTCAAGGCTGAACTTTCCATGACTGACAAGGCCCTGGGCGAGTTCGGAAAGAACATATTCAGGGTCTTTACCTGCATGTCCATAGGGGTCCTCACTACCGATCCTCAAGGTGTGATAACCACGATAAACAAGAAGGCCTCAGATATGCTTTCTCTGGGTGTCGGTACAAACCTCTCCTCTCTGGTGGGTGAGGGGGTACTGGACCAGTTGGGTCCTGATATGGATGAACTCTCCATGGATGTTGAGGTGAACTCCCGGATACTCAACCTTGAATTATCTCTGCTTCCCATGAAGCCTCTGTGGCAGGTCCTGGTATGTATCCGGGACGTCACGATGGACAGGTTTAAAGAGAAGGAACTTGTCCGGGTGAAAGATCAGTATAAGGACATGGTGGAGAAGGCGCTGGATGCCGTCTATATCATCAAGGGCGGCCGTTTCCTGCTCACGAACAAGAAATTCCAGGAGATGTTGGGCTATGAGCAGGATGGTATTATCAATAAACATTTCAGACACTTTGTGACAAAAGAATCTGTGCGAAGGTTGGCTTCAGCACTGAGACCGCAAAAGGGGAATATCTTTGTTCCCAATCTCGAAGTGCAGGCAATCAAACGCGACGGTAAGACGTTATTCCTCGAGATCAGTATCGGGAGGCTGATCATAGAGAATGACCAGTGCTATGTGGGCGTAGTACGCGATATTACCAGTAAGAAGGAACTGCTGGCCTTGAAGACGCGGTTCTTACACGTTGCCTCTCACGAGATACGGGTCCCTCTGACCGTGATACGGGGATATGCGCGGATGTTGTCAAAAGATACTCATGAGGTCTTGTCTCCCGGCCAGAGGGAGAACATCTGCGAGATAGAGACCCAGTGTGAAAAGCTTCTGCATTTCAGTAATTCTCTGCTTGATTTTGCAAAGATAAATACCGAAAAGATCTCTCTGCATAAACAGCAGGTGGGCAGCCGTGATTATATTAAGGGCATCGTGAGAAACATGCAGATAAGTGCGAAAGACAAGAATGTGGAAATCATATTCGAAGATAACAACAACAATCCCGATCTGTATGTGGATCCCATCAAATTCGAGCAGGCCATATGCAATCTGCTTGATAATGCGGTGAAGCACTCCCCCGATGGAGGTAAGGTACGGATTACCGTATCCAAAGGAGCCTCTGACGGTGATGCCATCAATAAGATTCTCAATCAGGAAAATGTTATTCTGTCTTTCCTTGATCAGGGGCCCGGCATAAGACCGGAGGAGGCGCGGGACTTATTCAGTGATTTCTATGTAGGCGTAAACGGGAGGGCAAAGGGTGGAATCGGCCTTGGACTTGCCATTACCAAGGAGATCATCCATGCCCATGGAGGGCAGGTGGAAGCCCGGCCGTCAGGTGACGGAGGGCATTTTATCATCACAATACCCTTGAACAGCTAACTTATTTAATGTATTTAATAATATAAATTACTGGTGTGCTTGGATGACTATGATCGATAAGATTAGAATTTTAGTTGTAGATGATGATGATAGTATTCGGAGGTACATAGCCAAGCTGCTCACACAAAGCGGTTATGACGTCGAAACCGCATCCAACGGGAAAGATGCCTTGAATGTCCTGCGCACCAAAGATGAGGTTTCACTCGTCATCCTGGACATTCTCATGCCCGAGATGGACGGTCTTGAGACGCTCAACGAGATACGGAAACTTGCCGGTGATGTGCCTGTCTTGATGCTGTCTGCTCTGGGTCAGACGAATATTATCGTCAAGGCTATGAAGGCCGGTGCCACCGATTATCTCGTCAAACCTTTCGAGGAGGAAGAGCTGGAGCTCGCTATAACCAAATCCCTTGAGAAAAAGAAACTCCTCTCCGAGATCTCCACCCTGAAGAAACAGCTCAGGATCGATGAGCTTCGTGGTGAATTCATCTATAACAGCCCCAAGATGCAACGGGTTAAGGATCTGGTGGACCAGATAGCGGAAACCGATGTGAGTGTTCTGATCGAAGGCGAGAGCGGAACCGGCAAGGAACTGGTGGCTCGGGCGCTCCATTACCGGTCTGGCATGAGGGACAAACCCTTTATAAAGGTCAACTGTGCCGCACTACCCCATGAGCTCCTCGAATCAGAGCTGTTCGGCTATGAACGGGGTGCATTCACCGGTGCCTACAAGGCAAAGGCGGGAAAATTCGAACTGGCCAATAATGGCACCATATTCCTCGATGAGATCGGCGAGATGGATCTTGGGATCCAGTCCAAGCTTCTCCAGGTGCTGCAGGGAGGGACCTTCTCACGTCTCGGCGGCAAACAGGATGTCAAGGTCAACGTCCGCGTCATTACTGCCACCAACAGGGATCTGAGAAAGGCTGTGGAGGATGGAATCTTCAGGGAGGATATCTACTATCGTCTCAATGTGGTCAATATCCACATCCCCCCGCTGTCGGAGAGAAAGGAAGACATTACCTATCTCTTTGAATATTTCCTCGATGCGTATAATGAGAAGTACGGAAAGAATATTGTTGTGGACAAGGAAGATCTGTATCCTCTTTTACTGGGATATCCCTGGCCCGGGAATGTACGGGAACTGAAGAACCAGGTGAAGAGGCTGGTGATCCTGAGTGATATCAATGATCTGATGCGATATCTCAGGGACGGGGGCGCGTTTGCACAGGAGCGGCAGGTGAAGACTGCTGCACAGGAGACCTTTGCGGTCACCTCTGATGAAACAGAGATTATCCCGCTGAAACTGGCTGCAAAAGAGGCGTCTTTAAAGGCTGAGCGGGATATGATTCTTAGGGCGCTGAAAGAGACAAACTGGAACAAGAAAAAGGCTGCACAGATACTTCAGATAAGCTATAAGGCCCTCCTGTACAAGATAAAGGAATGCGGTATAGAAAAATGATGAAAGACATGCTGATGAAGAACATACTGACAGCCCTTATGATCTTCCTGATCCCCGGAGCTGTCTTTGCCCAGGAGGTCCTGTATCTGATTGGGCCTTCCGACCTCCTGGAGATATCTGTCTGGGGAGAGGAAACACTTTCGCGTCAGGTCGTTGTGAGAACCGACGGGTATATCTCCCTGCCGCTCGTCGGGGATATCAAGGCTGCCGGGAAGACTCCCCCGCAGTTGCAGAAAGACATAGAGTCCGTTCTTTCAAAATTTATCAAAGACCCGCACTGTGCGGTCATCATCGTGGAGCCGAGGAGCAAACGGTTTTATATCGAGGGGCAGGTGAATGCCCCCGGGGAATACGTACTCGATCGTGAAATGTTTCTCACCCAGGTCATTCCCAGGGCCGGCGGGTTTACCGAGTGGGCCAACAAGGGAGACATCATTATCCTGCGTTATATGGGCAGCGAACAGACGAGATTAGAGGTGGACTACACCAAGATCATAAAAGGCAAACAACAGGATGTATCCATCATGCCTGGAGATACCATAATAGTACCGTGAGGAATAAGGTAGCCCCAGCTGTCATATCTTTTTTTCTGTTGTCTATGATCGTATGCGCTTGTGCGCATGCGGCCACGTATGAAATCCATCCGGGCGTGAGAGCCACGTATGAGTACACGGACAACTATTTCGGTACGGCTCACGATAAGGAGCAGGAGAACATCTATGAGGTCGGACCGACCCTGGATTTCTCGTGGGCAACGCCGGTATGGAGTTGGGAGAATTCAGGATATATCGCCAAGCGATACCATGAGGAGTTCGATGAAGATGATTCCACGGAAGCCACTGCAGAGAGTCATCTGACCGCCTCATCCATCCGTCATGCCCTCGATCTTGCCTATTCATACACTCAGACCAGCCGAAGAGAGAGCCTTGAAGACCCCCGCGGGATAACCCGCGTGAACACAGGCTCTGTGGGATATACCAACACCCTGAGCCCTGAGACATCCCTTTCACTGGGGTATTCTCTGACGGACGAGAACAATCCCTCGCCGGATGAGGACATCATGAGCCAGGGTCCGACATTTTCCTTCACGCACCAGCTGACCCGGAGAGGACGCCTGAGTGTATCGTATGGGTATGTGTACCACGATTATGAGATCAGCGAGAACACCTGGGTCTCCACCTCGAGCGCCCACTGGGGATACATGGTCACCCCTTCTCTTGAACTCGGGACCGGATTTACCTATGAACATGAAGACCGGGGGCGTTTGCCGAGCGAGGACATTTACAGTGCATCGCTTACAGCGGGGTACGTACTTGCCCGTCATACGACCATCGATGTTGCTGGCGGTTACAGCTGGCTGGTCATGGAACATGAAGACCGGGAGGGCACATACACGCTTGCAGCAGATATCTCCAGCGAAACACGATACGATACGTTCTCCCTTTCCGCATCCAAGGGCTACACCGCTGAATTCACCACAGACCGATACGGTACCTATGATACCTGGTCAATATCCGCGACATGGGACAGGACGATGATGAGAGATCTGATCTTTTCTGCTTCGGCATCACTCGATGACAGAAAGCCCACTTCCGATACACTGGAGGAGCGGGAGCGGGACAAGGTGGGAAGCGTTTCCCTTGCCTGGACGCCTTCAGAGCATTTCGAGGCACGGGCCTCGTACGAGCGTCTCCGGCATGAGTACGAGATTTCAGATACGGAGCGGGAAAACCGATACAGGATTATCATAGAGGGGCGATATTGACAGATCAGGCAAAGCATATAGAAATACAGGACATCTTCGATGCACTGGTGAAGAAGTGGTACTGGGTCACCATCCCGCTGGTGTTCTTTCTCCTGGTGGGTGCATGGCTCTACGTGGTCCTTCCCAGGACCTATGAGGCATCGACCCTTATCCTGGTGCAGCCGCAGGAGATCCCTTCCGCCTATGTCGAGGCAACGGTGAGCTCCGGGATAGAGGAGCGGGTGAGAACTCTCTCCCAGGAGGTCATGTCCCGCTCGAATCTTGAAAACATCATACAGGAAATGGGGCTTTTCAGGGAGGAGCAGGCAAAGGGTGTCTCCCTGGATATCCTGGTGGCATCGCTTCGGAAACGTATTCAGGTGGATACGAGCGGCGGCAGGAGGGGACAGACGAGTTCCTTCACCATATCTTTCAAGGGGCGGGATCCCCGGGAGGTGGCCGATGTTGCGAACAGGCTCGCCTCATTCTTCATTGAGTCGCACCTGAAACTGCGGGCAAAACAGGCTGCGCAGACCACCCTTTTCCTGGAGAAACAGCTCAGTGATCTCAAGGCCCTTCTCCAGGAACAGGAAGCGCAGGTGGAGGAATACCGGAACAAGTATATGGGAGAGCTCCCCGAGCAGTTAACGAGCAATATCTCCACCATTTCCGGCCTTCAAATGCGTCTCGAATCTCTCCAGGCATCTCTGGCGGATGCCATGAACCGGAGACTGGTAATCCAGAGGCAACTCTCCCAGATAGAGTCTGATCAGCCCGGGGCAACCCTGTCCCAGCGGGGAGCGCGGATCGCGGAACTCAAGGCCCAGCTTGAGGAGGTTTCATCACGGTACACCCCGGAGCATCCTGCAGTGAAACAGCTGAAAGAACAGATCACAGAACTCGAGAATCAATCGGATGAAGCGGGTCCCGGCAGTACCGATCCCGAGGTTGTGGAACTGAGAACCCAGTTCTCCACCATCAACATCGAGATAGAATCACTCAAGAACGACTCGGAACGGTTAAAAGAGCGGATAGACTACTACCAGCAGCGTGTGGAGAATACCCCGAAAAGGGAACAGGAACTTGCCGCACTCACCAGGGATTATAATATCACCCAGCAGAACTACCAGAGACTCTTGGACAGGCTGTATGAGGCAAAGCGGGCAGAGAGTATGGAAAAGAGGCAGCAGGGAGAACAGTTCAGGGTCCTGGATTATGCCCAGCCGCCCCAGATTCCCGTGAGCCCCAACCGCAACAGGATGGCCCTTGTCTTTCTTGCCCTCGGTCTGGCTGCTGGTACCGGCATTATCTTCCTGCTCGAGATGCTCGATTCAACGGTCAAGGGGATCAAACAACTGGAAAAATGGACCGCTGGCATCCCGTGCATAACGGCCATTCCCCTTGCGCTGACAGAGAAAGACAAGCGCAGGAGAAAGCTCAAGACGATTTTATATATCGCACTGAATCTTTCGCTGGTTATCGCTGGTGTGGTCGTCATAGGGTATTCACGTATTCATAACATTATTGTAGACATACCGTTACCATTGCCGTTTTAGAGGCCGGCTGCTATGTACAGAGATTTTTTCGGCTTGAAAATAAAACCGTTTTCCATCACCCCGGATCCGCGGTTTCTGTACATGAGCCCGGGGCACAAGGAGGCATTGGCACACCTTCTCTATGGCATCAAAGAGGCGAGCGGGTTTGTGGTTATCACCGGCGAGGTGGGGACCGGGAAGACCACTATCTTAAATGCCTTTCTTTTGAAATTGCCGCCGCGTATGCCCAAAGTGGTGGTGAAGAATCCTCACATCCAGCCGGAAAATCTCTATTTCCTCCTGGGTGAAGCCATTGGCATGCCCGAGGAAAAACGCCGCAGGGAAAATGTCCATGAGTATGAAGAGCGCCTCAAGGCAACCGGCGGAGTGGTTTTGATCGTCGATGAATCTCAGGGATTGTCCGTGGAGATGCTCGAAGAGATCAGGCTGCTGTCAAATCTCGAAACAACGAACGAGAAACTCGTCCAGATAATGCTGCTGGGGCAGCAGGAGCTGAATGAGAAGCTCAAGAGTCCACAGCTTCGACAGCTGAAACAGCGCATCGGCCTCAAGTACCATATCCCCCCCCTGGACAGCAATGAGACGGGAGACTACATTGATCACCGGCTCAGGGTTGCCGGATATGAACCCAGGGAGAAACCGATTTTCACGGCATCTGCACT
Source organism: Thermodesulfobacteriota bacterium (assembly GCA_036825155.1). Classification (GTDB taxonomy): domain Bacteria; phylum Desulfobacterota; class Desulfomonilia; order UBA1062; family UBA1062; genus DSAD01. The sequence continues at coordinate 47,401 of DAISYU010000005.1, forward strand.
TGGCGAGATATATCGCTACAGCAAGGGATTCCCCAGGCTCATCAATATCGTATGTGACAATGTCCTGCTTGCCGCCTATACCGAGAATATTTCTCAGATAAGCGCATCCATGGTGAGAAAGGTTGTGGTGGATCTCGAGAGCACCTATGGTAAGCCTGGATCAAAGCCGTCGTCATTGCTGCGAGGTTCAGGGGGATCCAGGGCCAGGGTGTGGCTCAAGGTCGCCGTGGCTTTCGGGCTTTGCCTCGTCCTTGCCACCGCAGGATGGACACTCTATTCGATCGGCACACGCTCTCCGAAGCAAGTAGATACGGCGGTCTCCCGTATCGAGACCGCAGCACCTGACAAGAAACCGGAGAAAAGCGTTGAGACACCCAAACAGGTTATACCCCGGGAATCAGTGAAGCAGAAGGAGGAGGTCATTTCTCCTGCACAGGACAAGACTCTCAGGAAGCCCATAAAAGAAAAGGTAGTGATGCAGGATGAAGGCGCTGTCAGTGATGAACCGCCGATCCCCCCGAGTCTGGGGGATGCGCAGCAGAAGCCGGAAGGCACACTCGTTACTGTCAGTGTGGGCGATACCATTGCAGAGCTTGCCGCGGGTCACTACGGCAGGGTGGACGCCTCGATATTGCGTTCTATAAAACAGGCAAACCCAAGCATTGAGAATATCGACCTGATCTATGAGGGACAGCAGATCTTTATGCCTGCAGTAAAGACCGTTCCACGGGTGCTCTACAGCGTCAGCGTCGCATCGTATCATTCGGTGACCGAGGCAAAGGCGGTCTTCCTGGATTTGTTGAGCAAAGGGTATGAAGCCACCATATATCCCTATCTGGATGCACAGGAAAACACCTGGTACAGGATCACCATCGGGACGTTCGGCGCCAAACCCGATGCCATCAGTTACTCGGCCCAGCTCAAGGAAAAGGGCTTTTTTTATGCAAAACCGGTCAAGATAAGCATGGAGGAATAGCACGTGAAGGTATCGAAGGCATTGGAGAAAAAGGATGTTGATTTCTTGAGACAGGCGGCTACTACGGGACGTCTTGACGATCATCTCTACATGCACCATATGCCGTATTCATACACGGCGGAACAGATACGAAAGCTGAGAACATTCATCTTCCATATGCCGAACAGCACGACTCCGCGGGTCATCATGATAACAAGTGCCCTGCCAGGTGAAGGGAAGTCAATCATTGCATCAAATCTGGCTATCGCCATAGCCAAGGGCGACGACCAGTATGTCCTGCTTGTGGAGTGCGACCTGAGAAAGCCTTCTCTTCACGAGCTGTTCAAGTACCCCCCGTCAAAGGGTGTAAGCGAGATAATTCAGGGCAAGGCCGATATAGGCGACTGTCTCATCAAGACTCCCATCGAGAAGCTCACGATCCTGCCCTCTGCTCAGGAGGCGCCGGCCAACCCGTCTGAACTTCTTGAATCCAAGAAGATGAGTTCACTCATCAAAGAGCTGAAGGATCGGTATACAGACCGGTTTCTCATCATCGATACCTCTCCCATCCAGGCGACGGTTGACCCGAAAATCCTTGCAGACCAGGTGGATGCAATCGTCATGGTAACCAGGTACCGCTATACAAAAGAGGCGGAATTCAAGATGGCGATGGAAACGCTGCCCAAGGATAAGGTCATCGGTACGGTGCTCAATGCGCTGGACGAACTCCCGGCAAAAAAATACAAATACCACAAATACAACTACCACAAGTACTATTAAACCGAAAATTGTTCAGGGCTGTCCCTCCAAGCGGGACAATGCCCATCAGTCTTTTTTTCATCTGACGAGTACGTAAGTTCGTAGATATTGTCGCCATCTGTATGAGTATGGTATGCTTTATCCATGCTTGCTCGTCTGGGTGCCCATATCTTTCCCGGCAGATGTCTTGTCTGCGGAGCAGCCGGTCATGTCAAGCTCGGTGTATGTGGATCGTGCAGGGGGCAGATCCGGCATGTTCCCGGGCCTGTGTGCGATATCTGCGGCAAACCCATCGGCTCTCCAGGGACCTGCATAGAATGCGTACGCAAAAGACCTCCTTTCGACAAGGTTCTCTCTGCAGGGGTCTTTGAGGGGCTTCTCAAAGATATTATTCATCAATTCAAGTATCATAATGCTACATGGTTTAAGAAGCCGCTTGCCGGGCTTGTGTTTGATGCGCTTGCCCATACGGATGTCTGTCCCGATATGATCACCTTTGTCCCCATGCACTGGACGAGGATGATCAGCAGGGGATACAATCAGGCAGCCCTCATTGCCCGTGAATTGTCTGGATATATGGGCATATATATGAGATATGATGTAATACATAAAAAACGCAGGACCTTAAGCCAGGTTGGGTTGAAACGGTCTGACAGAATGGGGAATCTTCGTGATGTTTTCCTCTCCGCCGGGGTGGACGGGAAAACCGTTTTAGTTGTGGATGATGTCATAACAACTACCCGGACTGCACGCGAGGTGGCACGATCCCTCAAAAAGGCCGGTGCTTCGTATGTACTCTTCGTGAGCGTTGGAAGGATGATTAGATGACACCAGACAGGACTCATTCGAAAAAGGCACCCAGATACCTCGAAGACATCACCTACACCGTTGCTCCCGATCCATTATCTCAAAAAAAGGATACCCTGTTCGAATCCACCCTTTTTCTCGGGACATATGATGAAGAACAGATCATGCGGATACTCGATAAGGAGGGTATTATCGGGATTCTCCACGAGAGGGGATATCGGAATCTCATTATCAGTATATCGAAACATGACAACTACACATCAAGGCTGTACGTGAATTTTGACACACTGGAGAAAGAGACGAGGCTCATAGAACTCATTGTCCGGGAGGGTATATTCAGGCCGAAAGAACACTTTGTGGACGGATTCGATTTTGCCGAGGGCCTGTCCATGATTCTGATCGAATGGCTGGCCCTCCAGGACCCCAAGGCCGCATACAAACCGGGCAAACCGAGATTGCCGGGGCAGATTTATCCGGGCCTCGGGGGGCTTAAGAACATACAGGGCATGCTCTACTCATTCGGCAAATCCATGGGCAAGGATGCCATAATCGACATTCCCGAGTTTTATCATGCAGCAGTCATCTATTCCCGCATGTATTCAGAGATCTATTCCCGCATGTACTCGTTCTTTTCTCCAATTGATGCAGGACAGATGCAGGCAATGATACGCGATCTGAACGACAGACCCCTTGCAGAGATCTCATTTGCCATCACCTGTGACTGCCTTGTACATGCCAGAACCGGTGAAAAAGCCCAGTGGAGGCCCTCTGAACAGATCTACCCCATTTCAAGAAAGCTGAAACAGTACGTTGACCATAAACAGTACCATGCCCTTGTGGAGCAGACCATGAATGAGCTCAGTTTTTCCCTGGATTGGGAGAAGTACGAGCGGCTGAAGGAACAGGGGATAACAGATGAAGTATAGGTTCGGTATTATCGGTCTGGGAAGGGTGGGCGGTGCCATAATGACGCTTATGAGGCAGGCCGGGCATACCCCGGTATGGGCGGTCTCTTCGAAGGCAGGCCGCAGAGGTCTCGAGGTGTTCTCATCCCTGCCGGATGAGCCCTTCGGGGCTGAGGTGGTGTTTCTCACGGTACCGGACAGTGTTATCGAACACCTGGCGGAAGAGATCACAGGCAGATGGGGGAAGGCCTGTGACGGGATCGCTTTCTTTCATTTCAGCGGGCTTTTTTCTTCGGACCTGCTCGAAAGCCTTGAGAGAATGGGTGGCGAGGTTGCGAGCCTGCACCCCCTGCAGTCCATCATGGATGTTGCTCAAGCCGGTCGTGCCATTCAGGAGAGCTTCTTCACGGTGGAGGGATCTGAAAACGCCGCTGCCATCGCCAGGGACATGGTTTCCTCCATCGGTTCCCGTGTGAAGGACATAGCGAAACAGGACAAGGTCCTCTACCATGCCGCCGCAGTGATTGCATCGAATTATCTGGTAAGCCTTGCAGCCCAGGCTGAAGGGCTCATGGAGGCAATAGGGCTGTCTCTGGACCACCTGATTCCGCTTATCAGGGGGACGGTATCAAATATCGAAAAACACGGCAGGTCAGCACTCACCGGCCCCGTACAACGGGGCGACTGGGCGACAGTCAGTGCACATCTCACAGAGCTCGACAAGAGGTTTCCCGACATCCTGCCGTCATACCTCATGCTGGGTCAGTACACGGCGCGTCTTTCGGGGAAGAGCTGGCCCGAAGGTGCCTGGTCCCCTGACAAGGTGCTTGATTGGGATCTCATGGCTGAAAAAGCGACGATATACAAGAACAGAGACATGAAGCTTGTCTTTACGAACGGCTGCTTCGATATCATCCATGAGGGACATGTATCGTACCTGAGACAGGCCCGTGCCCTGGGGGACGCGCTGGTTGTGGGGCTCAATTCGGATGAATCGGTATCGAGACTGAAGGGCCACGACAGGCCTATAAATAACGTATCAGCCCGTGCCGCCGTTCTTGCCTGCCTGGAATGCGTCGATCATGTGTGCATTTTTACTCAAGACACCCCGTATGAACTCATCGACAGAATTCGCCCTGACATCCTGGTAAAGGGGGGGGACTGGAAGGTGGAAGACATCGTGGGCAGTGATATTGTAAAGGCTTGCGGCGGTGAAGTGTACTCGCTCCCATTCAGACCGGGTCACTCCACCACCGGTATAATCAATAAGATCAGAGAAGACTAGAATCCCAGTATAAATCTCAGTGAATATCGTCGGTCGGTGCGCTGGCCGGCATATGCACCTATCTCCTCCGCATAGGTGAGGATGTCGAGCCGGGCATATTTCGCATCGAGGGTCAGCCCGGAGGTAAAATATCCCTGATAGAGCCCGACACGCAGAGACAGGACCTTGGGAAATTTTATTTCAGCACCGAGACGGATCCTCTTGGCGATGTCGTCATCGTCACCCAGCTGTGAGAAGACATCAACATAGTCCAGGGCAAGGGTCGTCTTGGTGATCCAGAATTCATGGTCTACGGCAAACCCGACATCGACATGATCATCCACATCCTGGGCATCCCCGAGGTCGCCGCCCACGAGGTTGTTTGCACTGATGCCTATCTTCGCGCCGGGCATCCCCATGTCATCGAGTTTGCAGATAACGCCGACATCCACCAGTACACCGTTGCCGTCTACCAGGTCGTCATCGATCAGATCGTCGAAATCTTCAGAGGTGATGTCAAGGACGGTATATTCTTCGGTCAGGCTCTGCCGGTTGATGTATTTTGCGCTGGCTCCCACAAGAAGGGTGTCATCAAGAAACCCATGGGCGTATCCCGCCCCGACACCGGTATCGTTTATGACGTTGGTGATGACCTTGGGGTATTGCCTGTCGTAGACCTCGAGGTCCATCCTGGCAGTACCGATGAGGCCGAATGCGAATCCGGGCATCGAGTAGGACGGGAAGAGATTCAAGGCAAGATGCGCCCTCTCTCCGATATTCTCCCGCAGAAACTCAGCTGTTTCTATTTCATCATCAAAGTCCACATCAGCTGCATCACGGTATATGTCGTAGGCGTTCTCACCCACTTCCATCTCGAGCGGGAAGATTGATGCCCGTATTGTTTTGATATCCGCAAGACCGGCCGGATTGTAAAAGAGGGCATTTGCATCGTTGGAGACTGCAACGAAAGCACCGCCCATACCCATGGGCCGCATGCCTTTATAGATATATGGATATTCCGCACCACTGCACAGCGCAGATGTCAATATCATGAACAGAACGACCAGCAAGATCTTCTTCATGGTGATTCCTCCTCAGTTGTATCCCAGCAGTTGGTTGCTGATAAAGTCCGAGATCATTGATCCGCTGTATCCGTTTATGGCCGCGGATATGGCATCTTCATCCGCGCTGTCATCCAGCCCGAGAAGTTCCCGCAGGAAGTCATTGAACTCATCAGAGAGGTCTTCATCCCCGCCGATGGTTGCAATAAGGACACGTAAGGCCGACGATACATTTCTGAGGTCGGCGACCAACGAGTCGATGATCTCCTGGTCGGAATCGATGTAGGCTGCCAGGTCATTCAGCAGGGCTGCCCAGTCATCGTCCTGGGGGAATAGTTCCTGGTAGGCATACTTGTTGACTGGTGCATTGCTCACGACAACTTCACCCGCACAGTACCCGATCTTCATGATGAAGTGCAGGGCTGAAGCGATACCCAGTTGGACGACATCATCGTCTTGAGGGGACAGATTGCCGTCGGTGTAGTAGTCCACAAGGGTCTCAAGGATATCCTGTGCAATCACCAGATTCTCGAGAAGGTTTTCTATGGAGGTGATCGCAATGTACTTGGGATCTGTCGATGCCGCTGCCTCAGGTGCCGCCTCAATAAAGGAAGAAGGCTGCATTTGAGATGTTACCTCTACAGAAAGTGCAGCTGCAATGGCATCGAAGCTGTCATCGTCTGTCGAGTCGGCATTTTCGATGAGGTACGTGAGGTCTATGCCCGCCTTACCCATATATGCAGAAGCGAGGAGCCTCGCAACCTGTGAGTCCGGCTCTGACGGATCGTAATCATCCCCGATCAGGGAGATGACCTCGTCATAATCTCCGTCATTCAGGGCTATCTGCGCCGCTTCAATGTTTGCCGCCTCGCTTGAATCATCGGCCAGGGACTCAAGAAGATTCGAGTCACACCCATACAGGGCAAGCAGGATGACAGCAATAAGGATGTAGCGTTGTTTTTTCATTTCTCTCTCCTTGCTGATGTTGATATGGTAGCTGCCCTACTAGTATCGGAACATTTCCCCGTAGAATTAATTCGCGATGGATTGTGAAAGATCATCAATGATCATGAAACCATATGAAATAAAGAGAGTATCTCATTAAAATCCCTGTGTGAATTACTGCGGTGTTGCTTGGTAATAGTGCTTTTCTTCGTACAGAAATTATTCACACCTGATTTAGATGACTGCTGGTAACACATGAATGGATTCGATAGTCGCCAGCTCAAGGGCCCGTGGTTTGCAAGAGGCTATCATCTGAACAATATTTACGAAGGACTGGCTATGATCTCTTTGATATCAAGGATGTTTCCGTTGATATTGTCAGTGCTGTCTGATATACACCATGAGGATGAATGCGGCATTTGAAGAAAGACTGCGTGAGATAATTCACAGCTCTACACCCTATACACAGATTATAGGGGAATATATCCTCGATTCAGGGGGTAAACGTCTCAGACCGAAACTGGTTGAGCTTATCGGTAGGGCAGTGGGTCTCAGGGATGAGCAGATTGATCCTCTCTCATACGCGGTGGAACTCATGCACACCGCGAGCCTCCTCCACGACGATGTGGTGGACGGAACCGAGATCAGGCGAGCCAAGCCCACTGCAAACCAGGTGTTCGGGGATAAGCCGGCACTGTTGACCGGGGATTTCATATCATCTTCCGCACTGGAGATCATGTGCTCTCTGGGCAGCATCGAGGTCATGACCGCAATGGTTCAGACGATAAAGAAGATGGCCGAGGGGGAGTTAAAGGAACTCGAGTATGCCAGGGCGTTCCATGACAATATGGAGGTTTATCTCGACATCATCTATCTGAAGACAGCGACCCTGTTTGAGTTCTGCACCTATGCGCCGGGAGTTCTGGCCGGCCTGCCGAAGGGGCCCCTGGATGCACTGACCATGTATGGCCGGGCAATCGGAATGGGGTTTCAGATTGTGGATGATATCATCAACCTCACTCCTGTTGAAGATGATAACAAGGACCCGTTCAACGATATCCTCGAGGGAAAGTCCACACTGCCCCTGGTATTCCTCTTTCAAGAGAACCCCGAGATTCTCGATACCCTCTCAGGGATGAGTGATCCCTATGAGAAGCAGCAGCTCATTATCTCCCACATCGGCCCAGGGATCTTGAACAGGAGCAGGGAGGTTGCGCAGAATTATCTGGATGAAGCCACCATCTCCGTGAAGGATGCCGGATATCTTACCGACGATCTGGAAAGAATCCCCCCTGCAATTATTGCTCAGATCAACAGCCGGTTCTGATACCTGCATCACAAACAGTTCTGTTGCGTATCATTGCACGATTTCTATTGATTTTTCATGAATTCAACCCTACGTAAAGGGTAACAATCTTTAAGGGAGAGGTCGCAGTATTGGATTACAAAGATTACTATAAAGTTCTTGGCGTGGATCGTAATGCCACCCAGGATGAAATAAAGAAAAAATACAGGAAGCTCGCCAGAGACTGCCATCCTGATACCTGTAGAGACGATCCGGATGCAGAAAGGCGGTTCAAGGAACTCAATGAAGCCCATGAGGTCCTGGGCGATCCGGAGAAGCGCAGCCGCTATGATGCACTGGGAAGCGACTGGCAGGAAGGTCAGACCTTCAGGCCGCCGCCAGGGTTCGAACATATCTTTGGTGGAGAGCCCTTCGGAGCACGATCCGGCAGGGGTGCCAGAAGCTTTTCTTTTGAGTTTGGCCCCGGCACTGCACACCAGTCAGGTGGGTTTTCGGATTTCTTTGAATCCCTTTTCGGAGATATGGGACTGAGAGGTCATACGAGCGGCAGACCCTCAGCCCCGAAAGGCTCTGATCTGGAGACGGAAGTGAGCATTTCCCTGGAGGATGCCCACGCAGGATCTACCAGAGAGATTCATCTCCAGGGTCCCGGCGGGGGTAAAAGGCTGAACGTCAAGATACCCGCAGGTGCGCATGACGGGATGAAGATCCGGCTTGCCGGACAGGGGAATGTCGGTCCTGGCGGGGCCGGTGATCTCTACCTGAAGCTGCGGCTTTCTCAGAACGGTAAATATCGGCTCGAAGGCAATAACATCATAATGGATCTCCCCATTGCACCATGGGATGCGGCCCTGGGAACAACCAAGGAGATACAGACACTGGATGGGACGTACAATCTCAAGGTACCGGCAGGTGTTTCCTCCGGTCAGCGCCTGCGGCTCAAGGGACGGGGCCTTGCGCATAAGGGGGATCTTTTTGCCCAGATAAAGATTATGACCCCCAAGGATATGAGCAATGAAGAAAAGAGACTCTTCACTGAACTCAAAGAGATATCGAAATTCAAGCCGTGAAAAAGCCGGTGTCTTTTAAGACACCGGCTTTTTTTGTTGACTGCAGGGCAGACCCTGCATCACGATGTGTATCGTGCGTGATTTTACTGTTTCTTGCTTTTTTGAGCTTGCCCCTGTTTCGAGGTGATTTCCGTCAGGCGATAATCCGAGGCGCCATCCAGTTTGATGAAATCCCTCATGTTCTTGAGCTTCGCGTCACCAACTCCTTTCACCTTGACCAGATCGTCTATCGCTCTAAACGGGCCGTTGGCTGTCCTGTAATCGATGATGTTCTGTGCGATAGTCTCTCCGATACCAGGCAATAACTGGAGCTCTTCAGCTGTGGCCATGTTGACGTTCAGCTGACCATGCCCGCCGATTGCCATGCCCCCGAAAACGAATACAACAAGTGTGACCCCTACAAAAAACACAACAAACCTTCTCATTCCAACCTCCTTTTTATTTATTCTTCACCAAGATAAACTTTGGTAGAATATTTATATAAATAAATCCTTAGATGTGAAAGTCAAGGGTTACCATCAAGTAAATCTGAATGGTTAGGTAAATTACTGGAGGAAGGTTTTTGTTCAGATCGCCATAAGAAGTCTCGTTCTCGCGGCTGGTAGAATCACGAAACCGGTGCCGTGAAAGACACCGTTTTCCTTTATGAACATCGGGGCAGAGCCATGGATGAGATTTTTGTATCGTGCATCGGTCTTACTGGGTTCTGCCCGGTGCATGACCTGTCTCAGGTGCTACATCATCCGCACGGCAGCCAGACACTCCTTCACGTTTAAGAGAATTCGTGATATTTCTGAGTTTGCCTTCACTCATTCCCTCCACCTTGACCAGTTCATCCAGTGACGTGAATGCGCCATTGACCTGTCTGAACTCAATGATGTTCTCTGCGATGGCCTCACTGATCCCCGGCAGCCACTGGAGCTCGTCTGCAGATGCTGTATTGATGTTCACCTGACCATGTCCCCCATAGGCTATTCCGCCAAGAGTGAACATTACGACCACTATACCGAGGGTCAACATTGATAGCTTCTTCATTGTAAGCCTTTTTTTATGTCTCGCCTGGTTTTCATTTCAGGTGACAGGCTCATATAGGGTTAACAATGTGAACGTCAAGAGAACAGTCCCATGTGGAACCAAGAGAGTTAGTATGCCACCTTGACAATGATGTTTCCGTCGATATTATTATGATAGATGCTTGATTAACCATTCAATATCATATTGACTTTTTGTCTGAGATAAACATCAGGAAACAATGCAGGCATGAGATGTAACATACTCAGACCCGTGTGTTATCAAAATCTTATCAAAGAGACGAGATGATGGCAGAGGCATTCACACTGAAAGACTGTGCGCTGATCGCCATTGCCACCGGTCAGCAGGCACAGACCCTGCGTGAATTGCGAGACAGGCTCGAGACAACACAGCTCAGCTGCATATACTACCATTTCTGGGGCGGGCTTTTACGGCCGCGTTTCGATGATCCTGAATTTCAGAACGACTTTGCCATCTGGGCCAGGCACAGCATTCATGACAAGCCACTTGCCGAACGACTGGCGCTTATCGATCCCACGCACTTTCATGACCTGGAAAACCTTCGCAGAGAGTTGATCGATATAATCGAGGAGCGTCTCGACGAGAGTGAACTGCTGCCGTGGGCCAGGGCATCTCAGCGATTCTACTTTGTCCGGTCTCAGATCGTGGTGTTCGATACGGACAGGAGGGTTCATGAGCCCGGAGAACTGAAAGCACTCATTCCTCATCTTTCTGCCGGGAGTGTCTTCTATCACTTCATAGATGCACGGCGCCGCACCCCGTTCGGCAATGACGACTTCAGCGAGTGGCTCCTGGGATTTAAAGAAAAATACAGGGCGCTGGTGGACCGTATTGCGATTATCGACCCCTATTTCACCACACTGGTTGATCTCAGACAGGAATTGGCCGGCGTTTTTGAAGAGTATCTCTCCACATGAGGACAGCTAATGGCTGAACTGCTTACAGAATATGAAAAGATTGTCGGACCTGAAGTGATCGATCAACTGCGTCAACTGGCTAAACTCCTGGCCGGGATGAATGTTGTCCATGTAAACTCGACAAAAGAGGGTGGCGGTGTCGCCGAGATCCTTCATCGAATAATTCCCCTGAAGAACGAGTTGGGCCTTACTGCCAGGTGGGAAGTGATTACCGGAGACAGGGACTTTTACCAGTGCACCAAACTGATGCACAACGCCCTTCAGGGCAACAGGGTAAATATCTCCGGCGCCATGCTGAAAAACTATGAGAAGACTGCACAGGAAAACGCTGAGAGATTGCGAGAGGTCCTTGAAGGAGCAGACATGGTCTTCATCCATGATCCCCAGCCTGCTGCCCTGATCAGGCTCTGCAATGCCCGCCGGGGGAAATGGATCTGGCGGTGTCATATCGATGTCAGCCATCCCTACCGGGGCGTATGGAAATATCTCCGGGAACATATTAAGGGCTATGATGCGAGTATCTGGTCTCTCTCGGAATATGTGCAGCCGCTCCCCCATCCGCTCTACCTCATTGCACCCAGTATCGATCCATTGAGCAGCAAGAATATCAAATTGAGTGATGAGGACCTCGCAAAAACCCGCACAAAATATGGTCTTGATCCTTCCAGACCGATCATCACACAGGTTTCACGGTTTGACCGGTTTAAGGACCCCATAGGCGTTATTCATTCATACCGGCTGGTCAAGGAGTTTCTTCCATTACAGCTCGTTCTTGCTGGTGGTGGTGCAACGGACGACCCGGAAGGGGAAGAGGTTCTTGCCCAGGTCAGGTCCGGTGCCGAAGGCGACCCTGATATCCATGTATTACTGCTGCCTCCTGATGATCACCTCACCATTAATGCCCTGCAGAGAATATCCGACATAGTCCTGCAGAAATCCACGCGGGAGGGGTTCGGGCTCACCGTGACCGAAGCGATGTGGAAAGGCAAGCCGGTGATCGGTGGTGATACCGGCGGCATCAGGCTTCAGGTCATAAATCATCATACCGGGTTTCTGGTCAATACCCCTGAGGGTGCTGCACTTCGTATCCGTTATCTTCTGAAACGGAGGGATAAACTGCTCGAGATGGGGAGCAAGGCCCGTCAGTTTGTGCTGGAGAACTTTCTCATTACCCGGCACCTGCGGGAATATCTGACCCTGATGGTTGCGGTCATGTTCGAACATGAGGACAGGATTGAACCGCAATGAGTTATGCGTCAGAAAGCGATATACCACTCATCATCAATATACCGGATTTCTGGGACCGGTTGGACGAAGCACGGAAACGATTTCTCGCCCTTGATTATGACGGCACCCTGGCCCCGTTCCGCATCGAGAGGATGGAAGCCGCACCGTTAGAAGGTATCCCAGAGCTCTTAAAGCAGATTCAGGCTAGAGATGATACCACCCTTGCCATTATTTCAGGACGATCCCTGTTCGAGCTTACCGGTCTCGTGGGGAATATAGGGGTCACCATGGTGGGGAGCCATGGGTTCGAGCTTCGTGGTCCGGATGGTGATATTGTCGTAAAGAAGATCAGCCCTGAGCAGGAAGTGGGCCTCGTGGAGGCGAGGGCCATCGGCATTGAAGCCGGCCTTGAGAAACGTCTTGAGACAAAGACAGCGAGTATCGCTCTTCATACCCGGGGCCTTTCTCCGGGTGAGGCCTCACGCATGGAAGACGAGATGCATGGTACATGGGGGGATCTCGCTGAAAAGTATAGTCTCGAGGTAAAGAGATTCAACGGCGGGGTGGAACTGCGGGCCATGGGATGGAACAAGGGAGATGCCCTGGAGTCCCTGCTGCTCGATCTGAAGGAAGAAACCCTGTGTGTATATATCGGGGATGACGAGACGGACGAGGACGCCTTCGAGAGGATACAGCCCTATGGGTTCGGCATCAGGGTGGGGGACCCTTTCCAGCCATCAAAGGCAAACGGATTTCTGCCGGACATTGAGTCGGTAAAACGCTTTCTTGTTGCATGGAGGGATATGCCCTCACCAACATCTTGAGGAGAAGATACATGGCCGCACAGAGACTTGTGGTGGTATCAAACCGGCTGCCTGTTGTTCTGACAAAAACAGGCACCGACACGTGGAGTATCCGTCCGGGGTCAGGGGGGCTTGTGACGGCTATGGGGCCTGTCCTGCGTGACCGTGGAGGTCTGTGGATCGGCTGGCCGGGTTTAACCTCGGAAGATTGTCCTGATAATCAGTCCCTGAATGAACTGATTGCACAAGGGGCAAGCCATAGCGGCTACGCACTTAAATATGTCTATCTGGACAGAGAGGAGATCGGCAAGTACTACTACGGGTTTTCCAATGAGATACTCTGGCCCCTGTTTCACGACCTCTTCCCTCAGTGCAATTTCGACCCCGCATACTGGGAAGCATATCAGCGGGTGAACAACAAGTTTGCCAGCTTCGTCATCGACAACACCGAAGATGATGATTATGTATGGGTCAATGATTACCAACTTATCCTGGTGGCCCGGGAAATGAAACGGATCGGCCGCAGACGGCATATCGGCTTCTTTCTCCACATCCCGTTCCCGCCTCTGGATATATTTCTCAAACTGCCGTGGCGGTTCGAGATCCTGGAGGCACTGCTTGAGTATGACCTCATCGGTTTCCAGACGGTTCGTGACCGGAGAAATTTTATCGGGTGCGTGAGGGCACTTCTCGGATATAAGGTAACCGGTAGAGGCCAGGTCAGTTCCATCATGATCGATGAGCGCAGGGTTCACGTGGGAGCCTTCCCTATAAGCATCGATTTTAAAGAGTTTTCTGATTTCGCCAAAACCCAGGAAGTCTCGGACCAGGCATGGATAATCCATGCAAATCTGCCGAGGAGACAGCTCATCTTAGGGGTGGACCGTCTCGACTACACAAAGGGTATACCCCACAGGCTGCTGGCCTTCGACAATGCCCTGTCCCGCTACCCTGACATGCGTCGCAAGGTCACCTTTATTCAGGTTGTGGTACCCAGCCGGAGGGACGTGGAAGAATACGAGAAACTCAAACAGGAGATCGAGGGCCTTGTGGGAGAGATCAACGGGCGATACACGGAGGTGGGCTGGACCCCTGTGCACTACATATTCCGTGCATTGCCCCGTAAAGAGCTGGTTGCCTACTACCGAACGTGCGAGATTGCGCTGATCACCCCGCTCAAAGACGGGATGAACCTGGTTGCAAAAGAATACTGCGCAAGCTCTATTGAAGAAAAAGGTGTGCTGATTCTCAGTGAGTTTGCAGGGGCGGCTGCGCAGCTGTATACCGGAGCACTCCTGGTCAATCCCTATGACCGACAGGGGGTTGCGGATGCAATTTACCAGGCCTTCACCATGAATCAGGAAGACAGGCAGCAAAGGATGTGCCGGCTCAGGGCTTTGATACAGAGATACGATATCATCTATTGGGTCAATTCATTCCTCAGGGCAGGGATTGCAAAAAACCTGGATGATTTTCCCCAGATGGAATTTTTTGTCCCTAAACAGTGAGGTGTTCTCACCGGTCTCTTTGCTCTCGGTGACAGCGGGACGGAGCGTGGCAGCAGTGGTGCATGCATCGTGGGAAAATGCAAATAGATGAGTAAAATTAATTGATTGTGAGGATTGGCCTTAAAGATGAAATCACTTGAGAAATGATGATTTTTTCATTAATGTGGATGATACAACAACCCGATGACGGATACCTGAGTACAGCAGAAAAAGAGGTGAACCATGAAAAAGTCACACATCTTTTTATCCATAGCGGTCATGTTTCTTCTTGCATTGCTTACTGCCTGCGGAACGGAAACGGACGACTACACGGGCTCGCCCTTGAGCACCTTCAGTGATGAAGTGAAAGTGTGCACGCCTTTCCTTGAGGGAAGCGGGCAGGATCTCGGGGACATATCTCTGGATGAATGGTCAGCGTGGGATCCCCAGGTGGATCGCAGTGCTCTCGGAAAACTGTTCAATACCGAGATCGGCCAGGACGAGTGTATCTACACGCAGATCGAAGTCCTTGACAGCCTCATTGCAAAGGTCAATGAATTCCTTGAATACTGGGGAGAAGACGGCACCTACACCATCGGTGACATGTCGGCGACTATCGATAATGATACCAGTTCGGTCTACGTCCCCTATTTGAGGACCTTCTTTGCCGAGCTCATCTCTGTACCGGTGGACAGGGAGATCACCCTGACAGATTCAGGTGATGATCTGACCCTTCACATGGCGTTTTTGATCGATGGTACTGCCGAATATATCGTAACTCAATACACCATCGGCACTACCCAGGCCGGAGTATACTATACGGAACGGGACGGTGACGAGCTCAGGATATGGCATGCGAGTGTCAGGACCAGGAAGGTTCAGTTCACCTGGGAAGGACATGCCGGCGATCAGTGGTTCACCATCACCCAGTGCAGTGATGTCACCGGGAACTGGGAAGTCATGGGCGGCGGCAGCGTTGAGGTCAGTACCGATGAAATGGCCTTTATGGCCCGCAATCAGTATACGGGTGGTTCAGCAGACGAGTACTACGTGACCCTGACCCGGGCGGAACTCGAGAGCGGGACCGAACCGACAGGCGGTATCATTGATGCAGGGACTACTGAACCGAACGGGAGCGGCGTGCTGGCCTATATTACCGAGGGAGAGCCCGAATGTTTCGGCTTTCTCGGTGTCGGTGCCTATCCGAGTGATGTAGGTGTCCTCGCCTGGGGCCAATGAGTATTCAGTGAGGTGATTGAGCATTGTCATCCCTTCGTGCGGTGGATCCGAAAGGGATGATTAGGTATTTCCTGGTGGCTGATCAGTAGTGGCGGCGTAGTTCCCCTATCTGTTTTATCAATAGTGCATGTTTTCAGAAAAAGGTAAGGGTTTGTTGTTATCTTCACAGATGATGTATGATATAATTATATAATCACAACTGAGAGAGGTTGTTTACTATGAAGTACATGAGTGTGGCTGATGTAGAGGAGAAACTGGAACAGGCGGATTATATCACATCACGGGAAATCGCAACGGTGGTTTTCCTTGCTTCGGTAACGAAGAAACCCATCCTGGTGGAGGGGCCTGCTGGTGTCGGCAAGACAGAGCTGGCAAAGGCAGTAGCCAGGTCGCTGTCTCTGGAGCTCATCCGTCTCCAGTGCTATGAGGGCCTTGACGAATCAAAGGCGCTGTACGAGTGGGAGTATGCAAAGCAGCTCCTGTACACGCAGATGGTCAAGGAAAAGATCAGTGATGTCATTGCAGGTGCACGTTCGCTGGGTGACGCAGTGGAGAAGATTGCCTCGCAGGAAGACGCCTTTTTCTCCGAGCGGTTCATACAGCCCCGGCCGCTTCTCCAGGCCATCTCATCGGATGAGACGGTGGTTCTGCTGATCGACGAGGTGGACAAATCCGACCCCGAATTCGAGGCCTTTCTCCTGGAACTCTTAAGTGATTTTCAGGTATCCATACCGGAACTCGGCACAAAGAAGGCAAAGAATATCCCGTTTGTTGTGCTCACCTCCAACAATTACCGGGATATGAGCGATGCCCTGAAGCGCCGATGCATCCATATCTACATCGATTACCCTCAGCGGGAACTGGAGATGCGTATCGTAAAACTCAAGATTCCCGGTATAGGTGAGCGGCTTACCGCAGAGCTCGTGGATGCTATCCGGAAGATCCGAGAACTCGATCTGAAAAAGAGGCCGTGCATCTCCGAGACACTCGACTGGGCGCGCTCCCTCATTGCGCTTCAGGTTGAGGAACTCAGCAGTGAGGTGCTTGTGGAGACGCTCAACATGATCTGCAAGTACAAGGCCGACTCGGATATGGTAAAGGTGAACATAGCAAACATTGTGAATTAGGCCTGCAGACATGGTAAAGGCTATCCTGAGATTTGTGGCGTGCTGCCGGACTGCCGGGTACCGGGTTTCCACCTCGGAGGTGCTCGATTGCATCTCTCAGCTCGAGCTGATCGATATGCTCGAGGAAGAGGAGTTCAGGGCCGTTCTGCGGGCGAATTTTGCCAAGAGCAGGCGGGAACAGGCCCATTTCGATCAGCTCTATCATCTCTTCTTCCACGAATTGCGTCAGGATATCAATCTGGACGAGTCCGATCCGCTCTCCGAGAAGATGGATCAGGTGCTGGACAGCCTCCAGGAGCGCCCGAACGGAGACCAGGCACACCGGGCCATACTCGAGTTTCTCTCCGGCAATCCCCTGCCGTTCCTCGAGATCATGAGAATGATCCAGACCGAGGAAATAAATATGAGCCAGGGCAGAAAATTCAATCTGGGTCCCCTGGCCAGCCGGCTCAGGGTGATGGTGCAGCTCAATGATGTCAGGAGCGAGATCAGCCGGTTCTTAGATGAGAATATCCTGCACTATGCACAGCAGACGCGCCGGGATCTCGCCAGGCGTTTCTATGAGCAGCTCGAAAACGCCTATGCCCTTCTCCTGAGAGAGCCGCGCCCCCACAATGATGCGCTCAGGGAGGTAAAGACCCATGATCAGTACCTGCGGCAGCTCGGTGACAGGCCGTTTACCTCACTTACCCCCAAGGAACTGGAGCAGGTGCGCGAGATCATCGACAAGCTCGTAAGGAAATTGAAGGACATCATATCCAGGCGCTATGCCACCAGCAAGCGGGGTGTTCTGGATGTGAAAAAGACGCTGAGAAAGGCGGACAGGTACCAGGGTGTGCCCATGGAGATCAAGTTCAAGAAGAGACCTCCAAGAAAAGGCAAAATCGTTACCCTGTGTGACATATCCTCTTCCGTCTGGGCTGCTGCACGGTTCATGCTGAACATACTCTACTCCCTCCAGGAGTGTTTTACCAAGGTGAACAGCTTTGTGTTCGTCTCCGGACTTGCAGAGGTGACCGACATCTTTGAGAACGAAGAGATCAACCATGCTATCGAGATGGTCCTCAAGGAGGTGGATATCGACTACCATGCACCCACCGACTACGGTGAGACCTTCCGGCATTTCAAGCGGGACTACATGGACATCCTCAACAACAAGACCACGCTCATCATCATAGGCGACGCCCGATCGAACTATTTCCATCCCGAAGACAGGATCCTTTCAGAGATGAGAGATAGATGCCGCAGGCTCATCTGGCTCAACCCTGAGGCTCAGCAAAGCTGGAATACGGGTGACAGCGAGATGTATTCCTACAAGCCCTACTGTCATGAACTCAGGGCATGCCGTAATCTCAACCAGCTCCTTGATTTTGTGGAGGACCTCATTCTTTAAAATAAACAGTGCCTATGTATGCAATGAATTTTCCGACAAAGGGGGCATAGGAACAGATGAAAGAAAGCTCACACCTCGAGCACATTACAGGATGTCTCTTGTTTTTTTCATCTACTGCCGGGTTCCTGTCCCCAAGATATGGATTGGGATATGAATATCTGGATGAATAACAAGCAGTGCCTTCTGAAAAAGAAGGTAGCCGATTTTGCCGCAGAACACATTGCAACGAGGCCTGACCTGCATACGCTCAAGGAGTTTCCAGCAGGTCTGTGGGAAGAAATGGGCAGTGAGGGTCTGCTCGGGATCGGTATTCCGGAGGACTTCGGCGGCTCCGGTGGCGACTATCTCAGCATTGCTGTTGCGGGCAAAGCCCTGAGTGAGGCTGGCAACAACCTCGGGTGTTCGCTCACGTGGATGATACACCAGATCATTGCCCGGTTCTTTCTCCTGGATCACGGTTCAGACGCACAACACGTGCAGTATTTACCAGACATGGCCCGAGGGAAGATAACAGGCTGTATTGCCGTCTCTGAACCTGAGGGCGGCGGCCATCCCAAGTATCTGAAAACAACTGCCGAGCGTGATGGATCAGTCTTTCTCATCACCGGGGAAAAGACCTTCCTGACCAATGCCCCTATCGCGGATGTGTTTATCGTCTTTGCAGTGGTGGGTGTGGAACAGTCACGAAAGCGTTTCGGCGCCTTCATCGTCCCTCGGACATCGCCCGGTCTGAGTCTCGCCGAGCCGCTGGATTTCGGCTTTCTCCATCCATGCCCTCATGGTGGGATCGTCCTGAACAGGTGTCCGGTATCAGCCGACGCCGTTCTGGGAAGACCGGCCAGTGCCTACGAGGATATGGCGCTGCCGTTTCGGGAGGTGGAGGACACCCTGATGATGGGTCCCCTTACCGGGGGGATCAGGGCACAGCTGAACCACCTCATACGGCTTATACGTGATCAGTCCTCCCCGGTAGGGGAGGATTTCGTCTCCAGACTGGGGGAGATCGAATCGATGCTGGGTGCTCTGGAGATCCTGGCCTATGATGCTGCAGCCATGCTGGAGAACGCTGATCATCCTCAACT
>DAISYU010000006.1:0-33171 GCA_036825155.1 Thermodesulfobacteriota bacterium
GCGAGCAGGTACCGTATCCTCCAGTACATCCCGTTTTTTGAACAAAACGGTATGCGCTGCAAGGTGCTGGACTTTCCTCGTTCAGCTATGGAGTACCTTATGCTCTTATGGATGCTCCCTCGATATGACTGTGTTTTTGTGCAGAGGAAACGCTTCCATTTTCCTTTCCTTCAGGTCTTCAGACAGCGGGCCAAAAGGATCGTATACGATCTTGACGATGCCGTAATGTACAAAAACTCTCTGGCCCGTTCTCCCTATTCAAAGACTCGGCAGCGACGTTTTGCAAACATGGTGGAGCTCTGTGATGCAATCATTGCAGGCAATACCTTTCTCGCGGATAAGACGATGCCATATAACAGCAACGTTGTGGTGATCCCGACCTCAATTCCTGTTTCGCGCTACAGTCTGAAAGAGTATCCTGCAGCAAAAGAGCAGGTAACCATCGGGTGGATTGGCGATCACGGGAGCATCCATTACCTGGAAAAGATGCGCGATGTCTTTGAAGAGATAGGGAGACGTTTCCCCGGCAGGGTGGAACTCAAGATCATCTGTGATGTGTTCTTCGACTGTACTCATATCCCGGTGAGAAAGGTGCAGTGGACGAGTGAGACAGAGGTTGAAGAGCTCAAGGATATCGACATCGGAGTAATGCCGCTCGTGGATGATCTCTGGTCATGGGGCAAGTGCGGTCTGAAGATCCTGCAGTATTACGGTGTCGGCGTACCCGCTGTATGCACTCCGGTCGGTGTCAATAGAGATGTGGTAAAGAACGGGGGAAGCGGTTTGTGGGCGATGAGCCATGAAGAGTGGATCGATGCCTTGGCCACCCTCGTGGAGAACCCGCAGTTGCGGGAAGATATGGGTCTGGAGGGTAGAGCTATTCTGGAGCAGGGGTATACAAAAGAAGTCAATGAATCTAAGATCCTTGGCTGTCTGGTTGGCCGGGAACACCTTTAACCCATTGTCCACGTTCAGTATCAAAGTGTTTGACGATCCGTGCAGGGGCTCCGACTGCGACACAATAATCCGGTATGACACTATTAACCACAGAGTTAGCACCTATTACACAGTTTTTCCCGATTGATGCACCGGCTATTATGGCCGCATTGTATCCTATCCATGAACCCGACCCTATCTCGATGGGTTCAGTCGAAGTTACTGGCTGATCAATTACCGGCACTGTTATATCTGAGTACTCGTGGCTATGATCCTGGATAAGGACGTTCGGTGCAAAAAGGACCTTGTTCCCGATGACGATTTTTGTCTGAGCGCCTATGAAACAGCGATCAGAGATGTGTGTCCCATTTCCTATGATGATGAGCGGATCCTTCTGATTCTTTGTTTTTGGATGGGCATAGAGGGTTGTATCGTGTCTGAATGTAACGTTGTTTCCCACCCATACGAGATGGGGTCTGTTTATTATGACCTTATCCAGAAACTGGCATCCATGGCCGAGGTGGGCAAGCCTGATCTTCAGATACACCTTCTGGAGAGGTCTTTTAAATCTTGTGAACCTCATTTGTCGGGCCTCTGTATTGATAACTGATTGTCATAACTACCATTTTAACTTTGACAAACGCAAGCATTTTGCTACTATTCATTGCACATAACAAATGGTGGAGCCTCAATGAACTATAGGGTATATTGGTTTGCTCCATACGAAAGACAAGGACTCGTAGGGTGGAGAATGTGGTTGCCGGTGACTGCTCCAGCCATTATGATGGAAGTGAGGAATGAGCTAAAATGATAAAGGTCAGTATCATCATTCCGGTATATAATGTTGAACGTTTCGTTGCAGCCTCCATACAATCGGCTTTGGATCAGACCCTGGAAAACAAGGAGATCATCGTCATTAATGACGGGTCAACAGATGGTTCAGAGAGAGAAATCATGAGATTCAAAGACCGTATAGTATATATTCGCCAGGATAATACGGGAGTCGCAGCTGCTCGAAACGTCGGAATAAGGGCTGCGAAAGGCGAATATATTGCATTTTTTGATGCAGATGATGTGTTCAGGCCGGACAAGGTGGAGAAACAGGCATCGTTTCTGGATAACCACCCGGATTATTGTATGGTATATTCCGGATATTCACGGATTAATGAGGAGGGGGATACTCTCCCGCCTAAAGATATGCGTGTACATGTCGGTGATATCTTCCCTCAGGTATTTATGAGGTGTTTTATAGCCCCATCCATGGTTCTGTGCAGAAAACAAGTATTGTTTGATATTGGATTGTTCCAAACAAAATATTCTGCGGAGGATTACGACCTGTTCTTGAAAATATCGATGCAGGGAAAAATCGGCTATATCCCAGAACCTTTGACTCAATATCGGGTAAGACAGGGAAGCCTTTCAAAAATTGCCCAGTCGACGCCCGCACTGCAGGCAAAGGAACTCCTGGATCAATATAAAGACTATCTTTTGGAGAATTACCCGTTGGGATGGTGGTATTACCGGAGACGGATGTCTAAAATTTACCGAGAGCTTGCAAGGGTTTACCGTGATACCGGGCAGAATAAGGACATGGTGAAAGTATTAAAAAAATCAATCAGATTCTATCCATTCAGGCTGGATGTTTGGCAGATGTATCTCGGTACTTTTCTGTATAAGTAAATACGTGGGATGTGGATCTGCCATATCAGAATTCCGGGAAATTTAATTTGTATGAAAATATTATGATGGAAAGGTGCCATGGGTAAGAGAGACGATTTGTACGATAATGAAGCTGTGCTACCCAAGGCGCGAAGCACTATATATAAGACAATAATCGACTGGTTTCAGACACAGAAATCCGGGAAGATCCTGGATGCCCCGGCAGGCCCCGGACATATGAATATGAAACTGAGAGATATGGGACATGATGTAGTAGCTGGAGAGATTGAACCCCACATCTTTAAGGTGCCTGATCTGGAATGTATTTTCTGTGACCTCAATACCGGGATAGATGCGCCTGACGACTCGTTTGATTATGTATGCTGTGTCGATGGATTGGAGCACATGACCAATCCGTATAAGGCGGTAGAAGAATTCTCACGGGTGCTCAGGGAGGACGGATATGGAAATTTCAGTATCCCGAACTACTCGAATATTGAAAAAAGGATAAAATTCTTCTGGAATGGTTTCCTGACGAAACCGGTCAGGGACGAACACTTTGAACAGGACGGGAGGAATCTGTTTAATCTGCATAATTCTCCGTTAACCATTACCTTGATTGAATTCATGTTCAGGATCAACAACCTGGAGATTATCGAGATAAAAAGAAACGCTGTAAAACCCAAGCAGTATCTTCTGCTCCCGCTCGTAGTATTCATGAAGTTCATGGCGGGATGTTCTTCTAAACGATCTCAAAGTAAATATCGGTATGATCTGACCCTTCATAATAATGTCATTGGGGGGGGAATAATCTGATCTTTATAACGAGAAAGAAAAAAGTATTGAGTTCGGGAAAGGTGCTTCCTGCCGGCGTCCAGCTTTATCCATGAAGGGGGCCTCAAGTATTTCTTTACAAGGTATAATCGAGGTGATTGAAATCTAATCTGTAAGAAGGGTGGCTGCCATCTCCTTGTCTCTCAGCGTTTTTCTTCTGCTGTCAGGATGCAGCACCATGAGCAATGGAAGGTGCTGGGGGGAAGATGTCACCCTCACACCAGGCTGGAAGAAAATCTGTGAGTCCGCCTATAGTGCGGCAACTTCTCCCCTGGTCTTCATCCCGGCCGTTGCGGCACTGCTCCTCCAGATTGACGATGCCGACGAGAGACTCTCGGACTGGGCGTCGGAACACACACCCATTGCCGGTTCGAATCACCGAGCAGAACAATTGAGCAAGGACTTGCGTTCCGTATCTTCGTATGCCTTTTATCTCAGCCTCCTGGCCACTCCGAGCGGCAACGATCCGATAATGTGGGGAACCTCGAAGATGAAAGGTGCTGCCGTACAGGGGGGTACAGCCTTCCTGAGTAACCATCTCGTCAATACAATGAAGGATACAGTGGGGAGAGAGCGACCGGACAAGAGTGATGATAAGAGCTTTCCCTCGGGCATGTCGTCCAGCGCTGCTGTGTTCACCTGTTTCGCCGCCAGAAATATCAATACGATGAATATGCCTGATCCGGCCAAGACAGGGCTTAATTTGGTAATGCATGCTCTGCCGTATGCCGTTGCCTGGGAGAGGGTTGAGGCAAAGTCCCACTAACCGTCAGATGTGCTTGCAGGTATCTCGCTAAGCTACTTTATGGGTTCATTCTTCCACGACTCGTTCATGGGGATCGATGGAGAAATGAGCGGTACGCCTGTTGTCAGGTTTTATGGCAGAGAAATGTACATAGGTTATTTTTGGAGGTTCTAAGAATCCAGCCAATGTCAGGATAGAGCACGGAGATTGGCACATTGTTGCTGCTCCGGTCAAAACCATCCATCCTTTGGAACCGGTAAACGGGGTGATCGGGCAGCAGGGCACCGCATCTTCCTTCGTTCATCCAGCGGACGGGGAAGCGGTAACATTCTTACCTTTGAGGAGCCTTCGTGCAAAGATAGATATGACGAGCAGCACGGTGGCAAGGATAATCTGGAACATGTTTCCCTTCATTCCGCCGCTGCCGAAGGTGGCGAATACCACGGCCAGGGGGATGAACCCGAGAGAGGAGGCGGTAATAAACGGCACAAAGGGGACCACGCAGCTGCCGCAGAGCAGGTTCATGAGCGTGGAGTTGGAAAACGGGAACAGCCTCCCATAGAGCACCCACCAGAACGCATTGTCCTGGAACCTGGTGCGCCATACCTTCAGGGTATCCCCCACCCGCCGCTCCACCACGTGGGAGAGGAAGGTTTTTCCTGCCCAGTACACGGCAGAGGCACCGAGCAGCGATGCGATCACGGAGAGAACCGTGCCCATGAAAGCCCCGTATATGATGCCCCCTAACGCACTTATCCAGAGACGTGGCACCCCGAGAGCTATAATGCCGCCTCCGGCCAGGATAAAGACGATCAGTGATACTATCCGCCCGGAGAGCCCGTGACCTCCCTGCAGCAGGCTGCGGACGGTCTCGATGTCAAAGATCATGTCCCTGACAGCGGGATTTTTCAGAGCAAGGGCCATGGCGGTAAAGAAAGTAACCAGGGCCAGAATGAGGAAGAGATCCCCGAACAGTTTTTTATCGTATTTCAGGTCCATTGTTTTCTCTTGAGGTGTAGCGAAGGGCGCGTCTGCCCAGCCAGAAAACCCCGGCCAGATCTGCAATACCGACCCAGAGGCGGCTGTTTATGCCGCCGCCGTACTTGCTGGTTCCATGTTGTCTCGGGCGGTGACTGACCGGTATCTCGGACACTCTGTACCCGGCCATGATAAAAAGGGCAGGGAAGAAGCGGTGGGCGTTTTTGAAAAACCTGATATGGTGCAGGCAGGCGCGGCGGAATACACGCAGGGAACACCCGACATCGGTGATGTTGTCTCCCAGCACCGCCGAACGGGTCCGGTTTGCAATGCGGCTGGAGATGCGCCGGATGAAATTGTCGGCCCGCCGCATCCGTATGCCGCACATCATGTCCAGCCCCTGCTCCTTCAGTGCCGCAAGCAGCCGGGGGATGTCCCCGGGGTCGTTCTGCCCGTCACCGTCCAGGGTGGCGATAAATTCGCCGTGTGCCGCATCAAATCCTGCCTGAAGCGCCGCTGATTGTCCGCTGTTGGGAGTGATGTGCACGGCGCGGAACCCATTGCGGGTTTGTACCATCTCGTCCATGATCTCTCCGGTCCTGTCGGCGGATCCGTCATCCACCATGACAAGCTCCCAGGTGAGGTCGGGAAGAGCAGAGAGGACCTCCCGGACCTCCTCGCACACCGGCAGGATGGATTCTTCTTCGTTGTAAAAGGGAATAACGACACTTAGTTGGATTGCATCTTCTTTCATAAAACAACCCTTTATGGTATGATTGCCTCCACCTTAAAAACAATGGAGAGTATTTTCAACCGAAAAGTGGACATCGCTTCGCGAATCCGATATACCTCAGCATGAAATTGCACAAGCAGATAAGCTGCTCAGCCCATAAACCGATCATCACGACGACAAGAGGATAGCTCATGAAGAGTCTTGATAAAAACATCCTGTTTCTACTCACAGTCCTGTTCATATGCATCTTCCCTCATCACGACCTTACCTCTGTGAGCAACATGGAGGCGAGAAATTTCATTACCGCCCGCGAGATTGTGGAGAACGGCTCATGGCTTCTCCCGACCATGAACGGAGAGGTGCGGATAGCCAAGCCCCCGCTGCCGACCTGGGTCACGGCACTGGCCATGATGGGGGCAGGGACCGATGCCAACCTCGCCGTGAACAGGATACCTGCCGGGATCTGCGCTGCCCTGCTCGCCCTGTTCGTGTTTCTTCTCGTCAGGAGGGTGACCGGCGATACCGACTTTGCCGTGACCGCCATGCTCGTGCTCGCTACAAGCTACCTGTTCATGTGGTCTGCCAGGAAGAATTCCTGGGACATCTATCCGCATGTGGCTATGGCAGGGGCCATATGGGCCATGCTTGAGGCCTTTATGCGGACCAGGGGCAAGAACTTCTACTTTTTCATATTCTCGATTCTTCTTTCGGTTTCCTTCTACAGCAAGGGGCCGGTGGCCTTCTGGGCCATGCTTGCGCCGTTCCTTGTGAGCTACTGCATTGTCTACGGCACGAAAGAGATCAGGGAAAACGCACAGGGCCTCCTGTGGGGAGTCGGCCTGTGCGTGCTCCTCTCAGCAGCCTGGCCGGCGTACGTGTACATGAATACACCGCACGTGGCAACGGCCGTAGCGTCACAGGAGTCCTTCGCCTGGTTCACCGAACACACGCAGCCTTTCTGGTACTATCTGGCCCATCTGCAGTGGATAGCAGGGATCTGGCTGTTCTTTCTCCTCTATGGCCTCATCGCACCTTTTATAAGGAAAAGCTTCAGCCGGGAGGAGAAACTCTTTGTTTTCTGGTTCATCATGATCATTGTCTTTCTCTCCGTGATTCCGGAGAAAAAGATACGCTACCTCTTCCCTGCGGTTGTTCCGGGCTCAGTGATTTCCGCCATGGCAATACACCGCCTGCGCCAGGCCCGGGGGTGGTCAAGGATGGTGATCTACGGTGCCTTCAGCATCGTTTCGGGCCTTGGTTTCATCGCTGCTGCCGCTGCACTCGTCTATATCTCCGAAGGCAGCATTCCTGTCCTGCTCTCTGCCCTTCCTTTCGGCTTCACCGGGGGGGTGCTGCTCTACGGATTCTTCACCGGGAACACAAGGAATTCGCATATTGCCGTCATTGTCGGGATATGCTTGTCGATTCTTCTCCTGCCCACGGCGGCAGCGGAATACAAACAGCAGGACAAAGCCGAGCTGTTCATGCACGTACGGCAGGATCCCGCTCTGAAGGACCGGGCATTTTACTGTGTAGGGGATCTGGAATACGAGATCGTCTGGGCTGTGGGCAGGAAGGCCCCCCTGATCACCAAAGAGGAGATCGCCTCCCTCGCTTCGACCGGTACAGGCTATGCCCTGATCACCACGGAAGTGCTCGATTCAACCCCTTCCAGGATCAAGCTTGCGGAGACCATCAAAGCCAGGAAGAAGACCTATTATATCTACACCTCGTCGTGATGATCGCCTGCACACAATACTATGGGATTGGTATACAAAAGCTGTGTAATCGGAAGAAAAATACGACGGTGTGGGAAATATTCTTCTCTGTGTACCGGTGGATTCAGCTCTGACGGGCGGCCTGCAGCTTATCTGCAGATGGGAGCCGTAACAGATCAGAACGAGATAAGAAGTTATGCAACCTGAGCATTCTCCCGGGCGTGTTTCATCTCCCTCCAGATTCTTATGCCCATGCTTCGGTGTTCATCGAGAATCCTCTTGAGCATGTACTGTTCAGTGTTGGGATTGACGGTAATGGCACGCAGAACGACCACCTTTCTCGGTGCATACTTTGTCGACTCAAGGCGGGTTCTGGATACGAACGAGGTATCATGCTCTCTGATGGTTTTATGCAGCTCGATGTTGATAGTGTTGATGATTTTGTTGATGGAGGTGATCTTTTCCGAGTTCTCCTTCGGGTTTTCCATAAGCTCGTCAAGCTTGAGCTTCAATTCCTCGGGGACAAAACGGTAATTGATTATAAAGAGCTCCGGTTTATTCAATAACTCAAAAAGAGTATCTTTTTCTATCAGCTCGGCAAACGTCTCCTGGAGTACGTGTGCATGTTCAAAGATGAGTTTGTATCCGTTTTTCCCGATGATCTTCAGTGCTGCCCATGGTTTCAGACATGAGAATGATCTGGATCCTTCTATGGTGAATCTTCCCTGGTCAACGGAACCTTCACGAATAATGTAATTGGAGGTGTGGTAGATCAGCTTCGAGTCCTCGACATCCTTGAAGAGACATATTCCGGTACAGTTCGGGGCATAGAGGAGTTTGTGTGCATCGATGCTTACCGTGTCGGCCCTGTCGATGCCCCTCATGAGATCTTTCCCCACATCCATGATCAGGGCGCCGCCTCCCCATGCCGCATCGACATGAAAGTGGGTGCCCAGATCGCGGGCGATGTCGGCAAGCTGATCGAGATCATCGATATTTCCAGTCTCCGTGGTGCCTGCGATACCTATGATGGCAACGATTTTGGAAGGCTTTCCTGCTGCCTGGTCTTCTCTTCTGATCTTTTCGATCGTCTGGTGGAGCTTGCAGATGTCTATCTTGTTGGAGTAGGGATGAACCGGAACATAGACCACGCCGGACTCGCCGATGCCCAGGATGGTTCCGGCTTTGCATATGGAATAATGTCCACGTTTCGAGACAAGGATCAATGCCTGTCTGTATCCGTAATAGTCCAATGCCCGGGCGAGGCCTTCTATCCTGATTCCTTTGAAAGACTTTCCATCAGCAGGGAATGCCTTTGTCATTGCAAGTGTCAAGGCGGTTATGTTTGCCAGGGTACCATCCGAGGTGATATTTCCCAGGGCGACCCGGGGATTCTGAATGTTCTTTTTGTAGAATTCGCGGGTATTGTTGTAGATCAGATGGTGTATCCAGCAGAGAAACTCTCTCTCAACGAACGAGGAGGCCTTGGCGCTCTCGATTTTTACCTGGTTCTGATTGAGGCTTACCGAGATCATCTCCAACAGGATCATGAAATACGGAATTGCGCTCGTCATATGGCCGATGTAGTAGGGGTTCGCGACTTTTACTGAGTGCTTTATGATGTTGTTCTTGATCTCATCAAGAACGTCCTTGATAAGCAGGGGATTGCGCGGCATGTCGATGTTGTTGAAGATCTTCGCCAGCTCTTCCATAGAGATGGAGGAATGTATACCGCCTTTTTCCTTGAAGAAGTCGTGAATCAGATCGAGGAGGTGTACTCCGAACTCGACAAACCTGTCTGAAGAATCGGGCATGATGAATAATTTCTTCATGTAGTCGACCGTACTTTCGATCTTCTTGCACCGAGCCTTGTTGCCTAATCTTAGTGACTCCATCCTCAAGCCCTGCCTTTCATTAAATAGAAAAATCATATATAGCATATTTGCCTATCTTCAAAAAAGGAGAAAATGACTGCGTATCATGGAGGACTCTACGCTCTATATAGTGCCGACACCCATTGGGAACCTCGGAGATATCACCATCCGGGCTCTGGACGTTCTTAAGCAAGTAGACATCATTGTGTGTGAGGACACGAGGCATACCATCAAATTGCTGAATCATTACGGGATAAAGAAACCGTTGGTTTCCTATGAGAAGCATAGCGAAGCAAAGAGGCTTGGTCATATTATCCAGGAGCTGGAATCGGGCAAGAACATTGCCCTGGTCTCTGATGCAGGCACGCCGCTGGTGAGTGACCCGGGTTCGCGTATCATAACCTTAGCAAGGGACAGAGGTATACGGATCGAAGCCCTTCCCGGTCCCTCTGCAATAATAACCGCACTGTCCGCATCGGGTTTTGCCGGCCCCTTCCGTTTCATCGGTTTCTTCCCGAGACTCAAAAGGGACAGGGAGCTGGAACTTCTCAGGATGAATGTCTCTACGGATACTATTGTATTCTTTGAATCTCCACATCGTATTGTCAGGACCCTGAAATACATGGATCAGGCCCTCAAAGACAGACAGCTGTGTCTGGCCAGAGAGATATCAAAGGTTCATGAAGAATATATCGTTGGTTCTGCTCGGGAATTGAATGACAGATTGCAGCAGCTGAACTCGATCGGTGAAGTTACTGTGATGGTGAAAGGATCGGATAGAAGCGATGATATCGATGAGTCCCTGCTGAAAACAAGGGCTCAAGAGCTTCTTGAATCAGGCTACTCGAAAAAGGATATTCTGGCTGTCCTTTCCAAGGAGACCGGATTGAGGAGAAATACCCTGTATGATCTGTTAATCAATTTAGCGTAAAGTATATTTGAATTTTGCCGATCACATATATGTAGATGTCCTTCGAAGGGGATGAAAGATGAAGATTAATCCGGAACTTTCAAGTGTTATTAACATGGTGAAGAAGGAAAACGGGTATCAGAAGAGAACCCAGGAAACAGGGGAGCAGAAACAGAAGGTTGAAGACATGGTGTCGGTACAGAATACCGTGGCTTCTCGTTCCCAGGTGGAAAATGTCGAAGAGGCACGGGCCCTTCTCAGTGATGTAATGAAGGACATGAACGATACCTCCACCGATGTTCATGAACTGAACCAGTATAGAATATCGAGACTCATCAGTTAGGAATTCTCATTAACCGGAGCGGATAGCTGTATCCTGCATCCCGTTGTTGTCCAATTCCCGCCGGAACCCTGGCAGGTTAGTTCGTAGGGTCATTTCATAGAGTATGCCCAGTCGATGAACCGGGTCATGGGGTGGTCATAGTTCCGGGGACTGTCGTAAAGGATCTCTACTGCGTTGTCAAAGCAGCCTCATCGGCTTCACCCAGATGTCGAATCCTTTTGAGATCTCTGGTGATCTCGGATTTCAGGATACTGTCCATCCTTGCGGGCTTATTGATGTACCGGTAGTAGTCATTCCCAATGTATGTGCCATCCAGTTCCTGCATGAAGTTTCTTGCAGCAACATCCGCGATGCTCAAGAGTGCGAGCTCTTTGATAACATCTGCGGATTCATGTGCTATTTCCCTAAGCGGCCAGAACATCGGCCAGTGATGACGTTCAATGGCAATACTCAGCCTTTCCGGCATACGCCACTTCCGTGCCAGGTGTCCCCCGAGAGCGGCATGGTCGATGCCGTAGAGGTCGTACTCCTGCTTCAGCCGCTGCCTCGGGTCAAGCGAGAACCCGTTGTCGGGCTGAGGGAGAGATTGTTCCATGATAATCTTTGCAATGTCATGAAGCATGCCCAGGGTGACCATGGTTCCACCAGGTACGCCGATTCTCGATGAACTTGCGAGATACGCTGCAATGGTTGAGGTAAGATTGGAATGGATCCATTCGGCCTTCGATGGTTTCAGCCCTATCTTGGAGGTCCTTTCTTCCATGACGATGCGATAAATCTCGTTGTATCCGAGTATGACGATGGCATTAAAGATATTGTCGACCTTCTGCAACAGGCCATAAAAAGGCGAGTTTACGCGTCTTAAGATAAACGAAGTGAGTCCCTGGTCAGTTATAATGAGTTTGCTGATATCTTTAGGGTTGATATCAGGATCATTCAACCTGGATGAGAGCTCGGTTATCAGGGGAGATATCGACTCGATATTGTCGAGAATGTTCCGGATCTCTTCCGGAAGTTCTTCTGTCTTTTCCCGGCTCGGCTTCCAGTCGAGGTCATACATATTCATGAATGATTCAACATCATCGTCTGAGGACATGCTTACATAGCGCGCAGGGGCTTTTTTCAGCGGCGGGTTGGCCTTTTTCGAAGCGAGCTTTAGAATCAGGATCAACAGAGCGATGCTGACAACGGAGTATATGATAAACAGTAGTATGCTAGTTCCTTCCATCATTGAGTCTTATCGGGAATATATACTGCCGCCTTTAATTTTATTATACACAAAAACAACTTCTAGGTGCTGTGGAATCGATGGTGATTGCCTGTGCATAAATATGCATTCTACCCGGTATATTCCGCTTAAATTTGCTTGAAATACATTCGGGTGGAGACGGGAATGTTCTTTATAAGGTTAAAGAAAGTGCCCGGTGTTTCCGAGGGGTTCATTGTGGAAGGTAAACTGCGTCCGGAACAAACCAGAGAGCAAATCTTGGATATCCTGTCAAGGGCAACGGATATCCTTACCCTTCCTCATGTGGTGAATGAAATACTTGACATAACGTCGGGGAAGAATTCTTCCGCCGCCGATCTGACCGCCATCATCGAGACTGACCCGGCATTGACATCACGGATACTGTCCATTGCAAACTCTTCATACTATGGTTTTGTAAAGAAGATCTCCACGATCTCTCATGCTGTGGTTGTCCTGGGTTTTCAGGAGATACAGAACATCGCACTGAGCATGTCCGTTGTCCAGCTCTTTGACCGGAGAGGATCGGAATTTACCGAGAAATTGTGGCGTCACAGCTTTGCGGTAGGGGTAGGCACCAGAATGATGGCAAGCTACTTCAATCTCAAGCTGGACGGCAAGTACTTTGTGGGTGGGCTTCTCCATGATGTCGGAAAGATTTTTCTCTCGCAGTATCTCCCTGAGAAATACAGGGATATGCTCTTGGCCATGGAAGAAGATGACAACAGGATGACCTACCATATGCTCGAAGAGGAGTATTTCGGTATCTCTCACGCACAGGTCGGTGGAAGATTACTGGATTCCTGGATGTTCCCCCAGGAGATCTCGGGTGCGGTGACATATCACCATGAACCTTCTTCTGACGGCTCTGACCCGTCTTTCGCCGCATGTGTACATATTGCAGACTTGCTGTGTACTTTAAAGGGGATCACTCCTCTGAAGGAACACTATTTCCTCTCCATTGAAAAGAAAATTCTCCCCGTGCTCCACAGCCTGAAAGAAGACTTCTCAACCGATGACATGATGAAACTGATTGTACAGCTTGATCTTGAGATCGACAGGCAAAGCAGCTTTGTATCGGCCTTCAAACGCTAGACTGCTGCCATACAAGGCCTAGGATTTCTTTACCAGTCTCCCAAGGAGAGTGTATCCCTCTTCAATGAACAGGCCGCTGAGTGCTGCATCCCTTTCCGTAAATCTCCAGGTATTGTTTCTGGTATCGGTGCTGTCATAGATGACAAAAGGAACAGGATCAGCCGTGTGTGTTCTTTTTGCTATCGGTGTCGGGTGATCGGGCAGGAACAGGACCCTGAAGGGAACATCCTGGGCTTCAATGTTTGTGAGGATATGGCCCACCACCATTTCGTCGAAGTTTTCAATGGCCTGTATCTTTTCCCGTAAAAGACCGGCATGACCTGCTTCATCAGGTGCTTCCACATGGACATAAACGACATCGAGCCGGCTCAGGGCCTCGATGGCGGCTTGTGCTTTACCAATGTAATTGGTGTCGATCCAGCCCGTTGCCCCCGGCACATTGATGATCTCCATGCCTCTGAGTGTCCCGAGGCCTCTCAGCAGGTCGACAGCAGATATCATGGCCCCTGAAATGCCGTATTCAGCCTGCAGGGTAGGGATTTTTTGAACCTTTCCTTCACCCCAGGGCCATATTGCCGTTGCCTCCCGCTTGCCCTGTTTTCTCCTGGCGAGGTTGATGGGATGATCTTTAAGGACCGTCATGGACTCTTTGATGAGCCTTGTCAACAGATCGTCATTGGGGAGAAACTCATCGATATACTCTCCGATGATATCGTGAGGGGGGGTTGTATTCAATTCCCTGTTCTCAAAACCGCGGATAACCATGAGGTGCCTGTATTCAATTCCGGGATGGACATTTATTCCGTCGTAGCTTTCAACAAGTTTTCTCAGGGCATCGATAAGCTCAGCGGCCTCCTGGGTGGAAATGTGATCGGAGCAGTAATCTTCCATGATAAGGCCTTTTTCCCGGTGTGTCAGGGTGACGAGATTTATTCTGAAAGCGGTATCAGTATCCTGAAGATCGACCCCCATGCTGATTGCCTCGATGGGGGCCCTTCCCGAGTAGTATTGGCCCGGATCAAGCCCGAGAACGCTCATGTTGGCCACATCGCTGCCGGGCGGAAACCCGGGTTTTACCGTCCTGACCATGCCGAGTTCTCCCCTGGCAGCAAGTTTGTCCATATACGGGGTATTCGCTACATCCAGAGGGGTTTTTCCTCCAAGGTCTTCAAGGGGCTCATCAGCCATTCCGTCTCCGAGCAGAATTATGGTCTTCAAATCATGTCCTCCACATAAAAGTTGCTGGTACAGCTTTTCTTCAGTGTTTTGTCATACAGGTTCATGATCGCTTATTCTTCAGGTCCTTGTCCTCGACCCTCATTACTACAGACGAGCCGCCGACCTCCTCCAGGGATTCGATCTCCCGTATGGCGCTCCTGATATTCGATTCCCTCGCCTCATGGGTCAGCATGACAATCGGGACAAAGCCCTTTTCCTGGGGAGCCTTCTGTATGACAGATACGATACTGATATCCCTCTCTCCCAGGATCCCGGCGATCTTGGCAAGCACCCCGGGTTTATCCGCTACATTTATCCTGAGGTAGTAGTTTGTACAGATATCATCGATATCCATGTACTTCTTTGGCTTTGCTAAATCTTTTCTGTAGCCCAGGTGTGGGATCCTGCCGGCAATTCCGGCCCTGATATTTCTCCCGATGTCTGCAATATCACTTACAACAGCAGATGCCGTAGGCATCATTCCCGCCCCTCTGCCGTAAAAGAGGGTTGAATCGACGATGTCACCGCGTACATAAAAGGCGTTGAATACGCCGTCGACCTTGGAGAGCAGGTAGTTAAACGGCAGCAAAGTCGGATGAACCCTGGCTTCCACCTGATCGCCCCTGTCGATGGTCAGGGCCAGCAGCTTCACCTTGTATCCCAGCTCACGGGCATAGGTCACATCGAGTCTGTCGATCTTTGAAATGCCTTCCACGTAGATCTTGTCCATTTCCGGAGGCACACCATAGGCGAGAGAGGTGATGACAGCGAGTTTGTGAGCGGCATCGATGCCTTCCACATCGAGTGTCGGATCGGCCTCCGCATACCCCAGGTCCATTGCCTCCTTCAGGGTTTCTTTGAAAGAGGACCCTTTCTCGGTCATCTCGGTGAGGATATAATTGCAGGTGCCGTTTAAGATGCCGTAGATAAAGGTATAGTTGTTGGCAACCAGTGACTCCCGAAGCGCTTTTATGATCGGGATGCCTCCCCCGACAGCAGCCTCGTAGTAGAGGTCTTTTCCGTATGTCTGGGCGGCATCGAAAAGTTCTTTCCCATGAGATGCCAGCAGGGCCTTGTTTGCCGTAACAACATGTTTGCCGGACTTGAGAGCCTCGAGGATAAAGGTCTTTGCCGGTTCTGTACCGCCGATGAGCTCAACGATGATGTCGATGTCAGGATTGTTGATGAGGGATCTTGCATCTGTGGTGAGCATTCCATCCGGTATGGTAATCCCCCTGTCGGTAGTTATATCGAGATCAGCAATAGCAGTTAATGTCAAAGAAAAACCGAGCCTCTCTTCCAAAAGAGCAGTGTTTTCCAGGAGCGTTTTCGCCACCCCGGCACCTATGGTTCCAAGACCGATCAAACCGACTCTTATGTTGTCCATACATACTCCTTACGATGTTTTATTCCAGACATGACTTCTGCATGGTGAATGCATGATTTTTTAAGAAACCCAAGACTATGCATACCAGCCCGTTCTTCCTCGATGGTCACTCGTTTATGTACGATCTTTGATAGCCATTCAACCATCTCTGTCGCATCCATGATTCCGGCGGATCCCCTCCAGGGCCTCTTTTGCATGATAAGAACTTCTTATAAGCGGCCCTGAGATAGCATAGCTTATACCGATCTTTTTCGCAAGATCAGACCATTCTTCGAAGTGACCGGGGTGCCAGTACTTCACGACCGGTATTTGTTCTTTCGTCGGCTGCATATACTGGCCAATAGTTATGATGTCACATCCTGCCTGTTTCAATGAGACGATAAGGTCCCGGATCTCATCCTCTTTCTCACCAAGACCCACCATGAACCCGGACTTTACCACGATCGGTTCAAAGTATTCATGAGCCATTCTCAGAAGATTCAGGCTCCTATCCAGACTGGCCTCCGGCCGGACAGACGGGTAGAGCCGGGAGACGGTCTCGACGTTATGGTTGAACACATCAGGTCTCTGAGAGAAAACGATCCCTGCCAGCGATTCCTGTGCTGAGAAATCCGGCGTGAGTACCTCAATTGTCGAGAGGGGAAGGGTCGCTCTGATCAAAGATATGGTTTCTGCAAAGGCATGGGCACCCTGATCGACAAGATCATCCCTGCTCACGGATGTTATGACGACATGATCGAGGCCCAAGTCTTTTGCGGCTTGCGCCACCTCCTTCGGTTCCTGCCTGTCAGGCGGAGAAGGTGTTCCTTTGTTGATGGAACAGAATCTGCAGCCGCGTGTGCAGATATCACCAAGAATCAGAAAGGTTGCTGTAGGGGTGCTGAAGCATTCGGTGATATTGGGACATCGTGCCTCTTCACACACTGTCGAAAGACGGGCGGTTCGAAAACGGACCTTGAGTGCACGCAACTCTCTGAGAGACTTCTTCTTTCTCAGCCAGGAAGGTATTCTGTCCTGTATGGTACAGTGATCTTCTCGTTCCATCATTCGTAAATGCACAAGGAGTACTTGTATCTCAGGTCAATCGATGACATGAAGGCTACATCCGGCACCTCTTTCAGAGTGGAACATGCTATGAGGGGCATCATGGTGCAAGCTCGATAAGCCGGGACAGGACAGGTTTGTTCCAGGCAGAAAAGAGACGGACGAAGGCTCGATTCACGGGAGATTCCTCATGATCTTGTCCCGCGTCTTCTCGATATGCTCGGAGATGATATGTACATCGCCCAGTACCGGCATGAAGTTGGTATCACCATGCCATCTGGGCACTATGTGGATGTGTACATGGTCTGCAACGCCGGCCCCTGAAACTGAGCCGATATTGCACCCGATATTGAAGCCATCCGGGTTCATTGCCTTTCGAACGGCACCGACCAGAACTTTTACCAGCGACATCATCTCTAAGAATTCCTGTTCATCGACATCGTCCAGATCGCCCACATGCCTGTATGGGGCAACCATGCAGTGTCCGGTAGTGTAGGGGAACCGGTTCATGATCGCAAAGCAAGTCTGGTCTTTCCTGAGGATGAGCGGATCCTGATTGTCCGGAGCGGTGCAGAAGATACACGTGCTCTCCTTAGGAGTCGTTACATATTCCATTCTCCACGGAGCCCAGATATTGTTCATAGCGAGATGATCTCCCCCTCGATCATTTTTCCGTCGATTCTTATTATACCGATTGAATTTGAGGATGTAAATCGTGAGTCTGTAGGAGAACCAGGATTAAAAAAGAAGATGCCCGCCTCATAGGCACAGAAAGCCTGATGGGTATGACCGTAGATTATGGCATCCACTCTCTCAAACGAGGTGCGGATTCGCCGGCGTATCCCATGAGGAGACCCCCATCCGTGGATAATGCCTATAGAGAGCTCTTCTATCCTGATCGTGCGGCTTGTTGGGTACGACCTCTGTACATCTGCACTGTCCATATTGCCGCACACGGCAATCACCTCTTTGTCCAGTGCCATGAACAAGTCGAGTACATCCAATGTCACCATGTCTCCGGCATGGATGACCATCTCGACATCATGGAAGTGTTTGTGGATGACCGACTCGAGGAACGTGTCCGGACTCCTGCGATGAGTGTCTGATATCACACCGATTTTTGTCATA
The DNA here is from genome assembly GCA_036825155.1 of Thermodesulfobacteriota bacterium. Classification (GTDB taxonomy): domain Bacteria; phylum Desulfobacterota; class Desulfomonilia; order UBA1062; family UBA1062; genus DSAD01. Next base: position 17,849 of record DAISYU010000006.1, read on the forward strand.
TTCTCTAGAGAACACACTTCCCGTGGTTTTGCAAGATGAAGGTGGAAAGATACACTGTCGAAGTATCGAGTTGTAATCCGGCGATGCTCAGTTCAGATTCCGGGCATCAGAGATACTCATCTGCATTCTCAGTGAAATTCTTGACGTCAAAGATCACTCCCTGTTGTGCCTTCAGTTCCTTCAGATCAAGGGATTTGAATTCATCATGAGCCACTGCAACCATAATCCCTTCGTATTGGGGCTTCAGGTCGCTCCGGCTTGTAATGAGGTCTATTCCGTATTCGGCCTTCACCTCATCAGGATCGGCGAGGGGGTCGTAGACATCAAAGTTGCAGTCGAAATCCTGCAACTGTTTGATGATATCTATCACCTTGGAATTCCTTATGTCCGGACAGTTTTCCTTGAAGGTAATGCCTAAGACCAGGATGTTCGTATCGGTGATCCTGTGGGCCTTTTTCACCATCATCTTTATGAGCTGCGTTGCCACATACCTGCCCATACCGTCGTTGAGTCTGCGGCCTGCAAGGATGATTTGCGGAATATACCCCAGGCTCTCCGCCTTATGGGTCAGATAGTAAGGGTCGACGCCGATGCAGTGTCCGCCCACAAGACCAGGCTCGAAAGCGAGGAAGTTCCATTTGGTGCGTGCTGCATCGAGCACATCTCTGGTTCTTATGTTCATACGTGAAAAGATCATTGCAAGTTCATTGATAAAGGCGATGTTGATGTCTCTCTGGGCGTTCTCGATGACCTTTGCCGCCTCTGCAACCTTGATGCACGGGGCGAGGTGGGTTCCTGCTTCTATGATGGATTTGTAGAGATTGTCTACAATAAGGGCAGCCTCGGGGGTGGAGCCGGATGTCACTTTCTTGATGTTGACGAGCCTGTGGGCCTTGTCTCCCGGGTTGATCCTCTCCGGGCTGTAGCCGCAGAAAAAATCCCTGTTGTACGTAAGCCCCGAGACCTGCTCGATCACCGGAACACAATCCTCTTCCGTGGCTCCGGGATAGACGGTTGACTCATATATCACGATATCTCCTCTGGCGATAACGCTGCCCACAGTAGAGCTCGCCTTTTTCAACAGGGTCAGATCCGGTCTGTTGTATCTGTCGATGGGTGTTGGAACCGTTATAATATAGGTGTTGCAATCTCTGAGATCGTCCACGTTGCAGGTATAGGAAAGATGTGCTGCGCACTTGAGCTCTTCCGGGCTCATTTCCCGTGTTCTGTCGCGGTGTTCCCTCAGCTCATCGATCCGAACCGTGTTGATGTCGAAGCCGATGGTGGTATACTTTTTTCCGAACTGAACAGCCAGCGGCAGCCCCACATATCCCAGACCGATAATTGCTATTGTATGTTCCATGTTTTCTCCCCATCAACGCATGCATTACAGCAAGGCATGCCCCTTATCATATTTTCGAGCCGTACCAAAGACCAAATTCGATCTTCATAAGAATATTCGGAAATTGTGTGGTGAACTTGAGGGATATCGCACCATTTGGGTCGTATGATGCTCTTTGCTTGACAGCTGATGGCAAAAAAACATAGACAATTGGCAATTGTATTTATCATACGGCACATAAGAGAAAGCGGGTCATCCATGGAACGGAAACACACTAGGATCGGGGTGTTTGATTCGGGCATAGGGGGTCTTACCGTGCTCAGAGGGCTGCTGGACCTGTTGCCCGGGATCGACATCGCGTATCTTGGGGACAGTGCACGTCTCCCATACGGGACCAAGTCACCAAAGACGATCATTCGCTACAGCCTCCAGTGCGCCGGTTTCCTGGTCTCCAAGGACATCGATATGCTGGTGGTTGCCTGTAATACCGCCAGTGCCCATGCAATCCCCGAATTGAGGAAGGAATTTGCCATCCCTGTGGTGGGAGTGGTGGATGCCGGTGCGCGTGCGGTCATCGAAGCAGGAGGGACCCGGATAGGGGTAATCGGTACCCCGTCGACCATTAAAAGCCGGGCCTATGATACCGCCATTTTGAACCTGAAACCCGATGCCGAGGTATTCTCTCAGGCATGTCCGCTGTTCGTACCGCTGGTGGAAGAAGGGTGGTTTGATAACGATATCACCGAGAGAGTGGCGCAGCGATATCTCAGCGATCTGATTGAGCAGGATATCGACACGCTGCTGCTTGGATGCACCCATTATCCGATGTTAAAAAAAGTTATTGCACGGGTCATGGGAGATGACGTCCGTATCATAGATTCGGCCCATTCAACGGCTCAGACCGTATCAGGGATGATCGGGGAGAGCTATAACCCTGGCAGATCCCAGTCCATTGTCTACTATCTGTCCGACCTCTCCCAGAATTTCATAGACCTTGGGGAGGTGTTTTTGGGTAAAGAAATGAAGTATGTATATGATGTGGATCTTTGTGTATAATAGATAAGCAAGGGAAGACCTCATGAGCAAAAAGAGATTATCACGAGTACGAAACATGGGCTTTGTCGCCCATATCGATGCAGGAAAGACTACGGTCACCGAGAGAGTGCTCTTTTATGCCGGGAAGATACACAGGATGGGAGAGGTCCATGATGGTCAGGCCACTATGGACTGGATGCCCCAGGAACAGGAGAGAGGTATCACCATAACATCTGCGGTTACCACATGCAGCTGGAACAATCATAATATTCACATCATAGATACCCCGGGACATGTCGATTTCACCATAGAGGTGGAACGAAGCCTGCGCGTGCTTGATGGCGCCGTGATGATACTGTGCGCCGTTGGAGGGGTCCAGGCCCAGACGGAAACCGTGTGGCAGCAGTGCAAGAAATACCAGGTGCCCACCGTGGCCTTTGTGAATAAATTAGACAGGCTCGGCGCTGATTTTGATTCCGTGATACAACAGATGCAGGACCGACTCGAGGTGAAGCCGCTGCCGCTGCAGCTCCCGTTCTTCGAAGGGGATAATCTCAAAGGTGTTGTGGATATAATCAACTGGCGTGTTCTACTGTGGGATGAGGACAGTCTCGGTGCAACATATGATGTCTATCCGATTACGGACGATCTTCTCCCTGATGCGATTCATGCACGAGATCATCTGCTCGAGACACTCGCTGACTATGACGATGAGATCATGGAGCTCTATCTTGCCGGAGAACTCCCCGAGCAGGACAGGATAAAAGAGACACTCAGGAAGGTTACCCTCGATAATCTCGTTGTGCCGGTACTGTGCGGTTCTGCACTCAAGAACAAGGGGATACAGCCTCTGATCGATGCCGTTATCGACTATCTGCCTTCTCCGGAAGAAGTCAAACCGGTTATTGCCCATGACAAGAAAACGGGTGAACAGCTCCAGGTGGAGATAACCCCTGATGGTTCGCTCTTGGCATATGTGTTCAAGGTCTACATGGATGAAGGCAGGAGAATGGTCTATATGAGAATATATTCCGGCACGCTGCATGTGGGAGAGGATGTGTTCAACACCACGCGAGATACCCGGGAGAAGATCGCAAGACTGTTCGAGATGCATTCTCATCATAAACAGCGCATAGACACTGCCGTAGCAGGGGATATCGTCGCCGTGGTGGGTCTGAAGGATTCCGTTACCGGGGATACCATTGCCCGCCAGAACGAATCCATCGTGCTGGAGCCCATAGAAATCCTCAAGCCGGTGATCTCTGTCGCCATTGAACCAAAGAGTTCGGATTCTTCAGAACGTCTCCTCCAGGCAATGAAAAAGATCATGGAGGAAGATCCCACCATAAAGGTGAACGAAGACCCGGACACCGGTCAGATCATTCTCGAGGGCATGGGGGAACTTCATCTTGAAGTGGCCATAGACAGGTTCAAGACTGCCTTCGGTGTGGATATCAATGTAGGGAAACCGCAGGTGCTCTACTGTTCATCTATACAGCAGTCCGCACTCTCTGAGATCGTTTTTGACAAGAAGATCGGTGAGGTCGATCATTTCGGCCATATAGAACTCATCTCCGGACCGGCACGGCGTGGAGACGGCAATACATTCAGGATCAGCCCTGATGTGGGTGATGATCTGAGGCCATATGTAATGGCCGGGCTCGAAGAGGCCTGTCTGGCGGACCCGGTATACGGGTATGAGGTCGCAGATATTGACGTTGAGGTAAAGAAGGTCATACTGAATGACAGGACAACCCCGCAGGGGACGAAGATAGCGGCACAGATGGCCTTGCAGGATGCCATGAAGAAGGCCGGTGTTCTCCAGTTGGAACCCATCATGGAGCTTGATGCCCTCTCTCCGGAAGAGTATGTTGGTGACGTTGTAGGCGATCTCAGCTCCAGGAAAGCCAGTATTGAAGGGGTGGTCATCAAAGGCAAGTATCACCAGATAAAGGCCTATGTCCCCTTGTCCTCTACATTCGGCTATTCAACCGGGCTCAGGTCGCTGACCCGGGGCAGGGGGAGTTTCTCGATGAGGTTCCATGGCTTTGATGCGGTGTAAGAATCTCCTTGAGAGAGTATGCATGTTATGAGACAGTATAATATGGTATGGTGGTGAGTGGACCGGGAGGTAAACAGGTGTCGGGGTGCGGGAAATTTATCCCTGGGCAAAGAGTCACTGCCGGGAAGATCCTGCCCTTACAAGTGATTCGAGATCCATAATGATAAAACGATTCAAATGGTTACTGGAACTGTTTGTGCTGACCTTATTTGCGTGGGTCGCAGCCGGTATCATCACCTCTATAGCGGGTTATGTCCTTTATGAACCGCCCATGCCTCAAGGCAAGTCCGATATTTCAGTCTCGAAGAACAACAGGGTTTCCAAGGGCAAGACTGAATATGATGTGATTGTCGAGAGGGATCTCCTCCAGGTGGGAAAGAGTTCACCTTCGGCACGTACGGCCCCGGTGGAAAAGGATGTTGTCCGGCCAATTGCAGAGATGGGCCTGACCCTCAAGGGGACGATAACCGGTCCAAAGGAGATTGCCAGGGCTATTATAGAAGAAAAGCGGGAACAGAAAAGTTACAAGATCGGCGATGAGGTAAAAGGGGCAGTTGTACTGGCTATATACAGGAACAAGGTGATCATGGATGTTAACGGCCAGGAGCAGATGCTCGTAGTTGAAGAAGCACAATCGAAAGCTTCTCCCACATCAAGAAGTACACCGCCGGCTGCTCCAAGACCTGCCGCGCCCGGCACTTCAGGCATTACATCGATTATGAAAAATCTGGATCAGTATATCGGCTCTGCCAGGGTTGTACCGTATTTCAAGGGGGGCGAGCCGTATGGCTTCAGGGTAAGCAATCTCAAAGAGGGCACTATGGTCTATGATCTCGGTGTACGCTCCGGCGATATTATCCGCTCTGTCAACGGTGTACCCATCCGCACACCCGAGGATGCATTTAACGCGTACCAGGAAATGCAGAATGAAGCCTCCGTTGAAGTCGAGCTGGAGAGAAAAGGGGAATCAACCACGATAACTGTACCCTTGCAGTGATACGGTCGTGGTGGAGTGAGTAGGTAAGGGAAAGAACAATGTTTGAAAGTTTTTTCGGACTTTCAGAAAACCCTTTTAATCTGACACCTGATCCGAAATTCCTCTTTCTTTCCCAGGTGCACCAGGAGGCCTTGTCTCATCTCCAGTACGGGATCGAACAGAGAAAGGGATTCGTGTTGATAACCGGAGAGGTGGGTGCCGGCAAGACCACCATTTGCCGTTCGCTCCTGGCCAAGCTTCCCAGGAAAACCAGGACCGCCCTGGTATTAAACCCGTCGCTGTCATCTGTTGAACTTCTCCAGACCATCAATCAGGACTTCGGCATAGATGCCGCTCCCACCTCGAAGAAGGAACTTCTCGACAGGCTCTATGAATTTCTCATACAGGTTTTTGTTGATGGAGAGAATGCCGTCTTGATCATCGACGAATGTCAGAACCTCTCCCCTGATGTTCTGGAACAGATTCGTATGCTTTCCAACCTGGAGACGGAAAAGGAGAAACTCCTTCAGATCCTTCTGATAGGCCAGCCCCAGCTTGCGAAGATGCTCTCATCGCCGGATCTTAAACAGATAAACGACCGCATTGTGCTGAGATATCACATATGGCCGTTAGGGCTGGCTGATACAAAAGAGTATATCAGCCACCGGCTTGCCGTGGCTGGTTCCCATGGCAACATCAAATTCACCTCCTCCGCGCTGAAACGGATCTATGCCTCTGCTCAGGGACTTCCGAGGAAGATCAACGCCGTGGCTGAACGGTCTCTGCTCATCGCATACTTGAAGGCAAAGAGGACCATTTCCAAGGGCATTGTCGATGGTGCAATACAGGAACTGCGGGGTAACTACCACGAAGAAAGACTCTCTAAGAGGCTGCTCGTCCCGGCTATAGCCGTTGCTTTCTTCATTGTGTTCCTGGGGATATTCTGGCCTTCGCTCTTTTCCGATCTTTCGGAATATATTGACAGTTCCGTTATTGCCACCGACCGGGTAATCATGGACCAACCAGATAGGACGCAGGAAGAGCCGACGAACACCCGTGACTGGGTCATCCCTGACTACGATTCCGCGCTGGAGACCCTGGCCTTGCTGCCGGAAGGGCTTACCGGTCCGGACACGCTCAATCTTCATCCACAGCCCGAGTGCCTGAAACATATAGGTAAACCATCCATTGCATCGGTTGAAACGGGATACCTGATTCTGGTCCATGCAACGGACGATTTCGTTCGGTTTCTGGGCAGGGACAAGGCGATCGTCGAGGTTGGCATGGATGAGTTCAAGTCCATATACAGATGGAATATAATGATAAATTATGCAAAAGAGCCCGAAGAAAAGATCTACACCTTTGAAGATACGGGAGAAGAGGTGGAGAAGATACAGTATATATTGTCAAAGCGCGGATACCTCCCGGAAGAACCCAGCGGGATATATGATGTTGCAACCTCCAGGGGTGTTGAACGATTACAGGAAGAGTTCGGTCTCGCACGGGATGGTGTTGCCGGACCTGAGACCATGACGCTGATTGCCCTTCTTGAAAAAGGAATGAAATGAGTTCAATATACGATGCACTCCAGAGGATACAGGCACAGAAGGCAACAATCTCCTCGAGCGTTCTCAGGGAGGATGATTCATCACGGACAAAGATCTTCTGGCTGGTTGTTTTTTCCATCATCATAGGCTCTGTTTGCACTGCGGCTCTTTTCTATGGTGTTAGGGCACTGAAAGATGGTAATGGAGAAATAAAAAACACCACCGCTCAGACAATTTCACGGACTGCCTCAGAGGTTGGTCCTCCTGCGGAGCAGGACGCTGTGGTCCATGGAGGTGGAGATGTAACCGGCGGAATCGAGCGCTGTCTAAAAGCCATTGATTCACAGCCGGATAAGGTGGATGCATATTTAGAGCTCGGCGGGCTCTACTATGAATCGGATGATTATGACAAGGCGTTGCTCACCTATACAAAAGCACTTCGATACTTTCGGGGTGACGCCAGGATCTTGAATAATATCGGGAGCGTAATGTTGGCAAAGGGGGATATGGATAAGGCCATAGGATATTTTGTTCATGCAAACACGATATCCAAGGATTTCGTCGAACCCGTATATAACATGGCATGTGCATACGCAAAAAAAAAGAATCAGGCTGAAGCACTCGCTGCTTTTAAAAGGGCATACGCATTGAATCCGGAAGTGGGGCTATGGGCGGTCCAGGACCCTGACCTGGAATACTTAAGAGGCAACGTTGAGTTTGATGCCATAGTCCATGTGCAATAATCTACAAGGGGGAAGAATGAAAACGCGAAAGGCAATCTTGGTGGCGGTGATAGTTCTCGTGCTGGGCACTCCCTGCATGTGGGGAGCCAGGTTGATCCAGGACTCCGAACCAGCAGCACCTGCACCAGAAGCGAATATTGAGCGACCCACACCCAAGCAGACTCAGCCCGTGAAGCGTGTCCTGCCGAAGGCACCTGCAGAGAGGACCGGTAAGGTCCAGAATGTGCCTGATGCAGGACAGGAGAATGTCCAGAACCCCGATGATGATGCGCAGCAGGTCACCATGGACTTCGATGGTGTGGATATCAAGGTTTTCATCAAATTCATTGCAGACATAACCGGCAGGAATTTCATCCTGGATGAAAAGGTGTCCGGAAAGGTAACGGTAATATCCCCGAGAAAGATGAGCCTGGATGAGGCGTACCAGGTATTTCTCTCTGTGCTTGAGGTGAACGGATACGGAACCGTGAGGGTGGGCGGTGTGACCAAGATTGTGAAGTCGGCTGAAGCGATCACCAAGAGCCTCGAGACGACCATGGATCTTCCAGCCCTGAGGGAAGACCGGATGGTGACACAGATCATCCCTTTAAAGCATGCGGATGCAAACGACATGCGCACCCTCCTTTCACCGCTCATTTCAAAGGGCACCTCACAGCTACTGGCGTATCCCCAGAGCAATGTGCTCATTATCACCGATACCATGTCCAACATACAAAAGATCGTGGACATCCTCAATGTGGTGGATGTAACGGGCTTTGCACAGGAGGTACGCATCTTCACGCTCACCTATGCCTCGGCAAGCGATCTGAGCACGAAACTCACCGAGATCCTTGCTGAAGACAAAACCGCGCAGACAAGCCGTATACGGACAGCCCGGCAGGCCGGTGTCGTCGGTGGAAAGGCCTCGGCCAAGATCATCCCCTATGAGAGGACGAACGCCCTGATCGTTCTTGCCTCGGCAATGGACATGCCGGAGATCGAGATCCTCATAAAGACTCTGGATATACCCACACCGAGCGGGAAGGAAGACATCCATGTATACTATCTGCAATACGCCAACGCCGAAGACATGGCAAAGGTATTGACCGATATTCCTACTCCCGAGAGTCCCGAAGCTGCCAATGCCGTCAAAGGCAAGACCACAGCAGCCCGGGGCACATCTCAGAACCAGGAGATCAAGATCAGCTCCGATCCCGAGACCAATTCCCTGATCATCTATGCAGATCCGTACGCCTACAGGACTATCGTCGAGACCATCAAGTACCTGGATATCCCGAGGAAACAGGTCTATATCAAGGCGCTTATCATGGAGGTGAACACGGAAAAAGATTTCAAGGTGGGCGTGGAGTGGACCTTCTTTGAGGATTTCAAATACGATGACGGCCAGCGAATCGGCGGCGTCTTCGGCAGGACCGGCCAGAGCTTTATCAGCAGCCCTGCAGACCTCCCTTCAGGATCACTGCTGGGGGTTGTGGGCGAAACCATCACCATCGGCAGCGGTGACACGCAGATAACATTCCCGAACATGACTTCCTTTATCAATGCCATGGCGACGGACTCGGACGTACATATTATCTCCACCCCTCAGATCATCACCATGGACAACAAGGAGGCGGAGATCAAGGTGGGGGCGAATGTCCCCTATGTGACGAAAACAGACACGGACAGTACCAACATCAACCGGACGGTCCGCACATTCGACTATCGTGATGTGGGGGTGACCCTGCGACTGACGCCGCAGATCAACCAGCAGGGCAATATCAGGATCGAACTGTTCCAGGAGAACACAACCCTGGTGCCAGGGCAGGGTGAAGAGGAATTTGCCCCCACAACCCTGAAACGTTCCGCCACCACTACCGTGACCGTAAAGGACGGGAGCACCATGGTCATCGGCGGACTTATCGGGGATACCCTCACATTGGGCGATACCAGGGTGCCGCTGCTGAGCAGGATCCCGCTTCTCGGATACCTCTTCAAATCCATGTCGAATGTCAAGGAGACGACGAATCTCTATATCTTCCTGACCCCGCGCATAATCGATACCGACGATAAGGTCGAGGGGCTCTACCAGGAGAAATACAAAGAGCTCAAGGATTCAAAGGTAAAGACCAGGAATGGGAAAGATGATGAAAATCCAAAGCCTTGAAGAAGTTCTCCTGGAGATGAGCCTCATCGATGAGTCCTCGCTGGACAAGGCCCGCTCGGTTCAGCGGGAAAAGGCCGTCTCTCTGCAGGATGCACTTCTCGCCACAGGCGTTCTCAGTGATCATGACATGATCCAGGCACTGTCGAAGCAGTGGAACATCTCGCTTCTGAACATGATCGGTGAGATCGACGTGGACCCTGCCATTATCGATAAACTGCCCATAACATTCCTGCGCAAATATATCATGGTCCCGGTAAAGGTGCAGGGTGACATCATGGTGGTGGCGGTGAACGATCCCACCAACCAGGAGGCGTTATTCGACATCTCCAAGATCATGGAGGTCAAGGACATCAAACGGGTACTTGCGCCCAAACAGGAAATCCTTGCTGCCATCAACAGACTCGTGGAGATGAAGGAGGAGAGCGCCAAGGATATCATGGAGGATATGGAGGAGGAAGAAGACGAAATCCTCAGGGATCTGGAGAGCATCCAGGACATCACCGTGATGGAGACAGAGGCCCCCATTATCCGTATGGTGAACCGCCTCATGGTGCAGGCTTACCGGGAAAGGGCCTCGGATATACATGTGGAGCCCTACCAGAGTGATGTGAAGGTGCGTTACCGCGTGGACGGTATTCTCCATGACGTGGTCACGCTCCCCAAACGTATTCATTCGGCCGTTGTCTCCCGCATTAAGGTTATGGCAATGCTCAATATCGCAGAGAAGCGGCTCCCCCAGGACGGCAGGATCGGGATAAAGCTTGGAGATCACTCGGTGGACCTTAGAATCTCCACGGTTCCCACCGTCAATGGGGAACGGGTGGTCATGCGAATCCTGGACAAGTCGTCTGTCCTGTTCGGGCTGGAGGAACTCGGCTATTATCCCGATGATCTCAAGATCATCGAAAAGTTGATTAAACAGGAACACGGCATCCTGCTGGTAACAGGTCCCACCGGATCGGGAAAGACCACATCGCTGTACTCCATGTTGAGCAGAATAAATGCGCCGGACAAGAATATTCTCACCATCGAGGACCCGATCGAGTATCAGCTCAAGGGCATCGGCCAGATTCCGGTGAATACGAAAGTGGGTTTGAGCTTTGCTTCGGGATTGCGCTCCATCGTCAGACAGGACCCGGATGTGATCCTTGTTGGTGAGATCAGGGATCTCGAGACAGCCGAGATTGCCATCCAGGCGGCACTTACCGGGCATCTGGTATTTTCCACCCTGCACACCAACGATGCCTCCAGCGCAATCACGAGACTGATCGATATGGGGATCGAACCCTTTCTTGTGACATCATCGGTCAATGCGATCATTGCACAAAGGCTGGTAAGAAAGATTTGCCCTTCGTGCCGGCAGGAATATTTCCCCGAGGATGAGAGCCTGCTGGACATAGGCCTGTCAAAGGAGATGCTCAGTAAGGAAGGCTATCTCTACCGCGGAGCAGGATGTAAGGAATGTATCGAGACCGGCTACAAAGGAAGAACCGGCATCTACGAGATCCTCACCATGAGCGATCCCATAAAGAACACAATACTGAAATCTTCCGATTCGAATATCATAAAAAATATGGCCATCAAGGAGGGATTGCACACCTTGAGACAGGATGGTGCCCGCAAGGTTGAAGACGGCGCCACCACCATTGAAGAAGTCTTGAGGGTAACCCAGTAGCAATGGCCAAGCCGAAAAGAGTCTACTGCTGTTCATCATGCGGCTATATATCTCCCCAGTGGATGGGAAAATGTCCTGAATGCATGCAGTGGAATACCCTTGTGGAAGATGTAATTGAAGAAAGAAGAGGGGTAGCAACAAAGAGTGCCAGACAGAGTAGTCCGATCCCCTTCGGGAGTATCGCCTCTGCCGATGTTGCCCGGAAGAAATGCGGTATCGATGAACTTGACCGGGTACTCGGAGGCGGTATAGTGGACGGTTCCCTGGTCCTGATCGGAGGAGATCCTGGAATCGGGAAATCAACCATCATGCTCCAGATGGCCTATAACCTGGCAGTCAAGAATATGAAAATATTATACATCAGTGGCGAAGAATCCGCTGTACAGCTCAAGATGAGAGGGGAGAGGCTGGAGGTTGTATCTGATAATATCCTGATCTATTCAGAGGTCCTCTTAGAGGATATAAAGGAACAGATCGGGATACATAAACCCGATCTTGTGGTGATCGATTCCATTCAGTCGGTGTTTTCCGCTCAGGTGGATGCTCCTCCCGGGAGTATGTCTCAGGTTCGGGGCAGTGCCGGGATCCTCATGGAGATCGCAAAGGGCATGAACACCATCGTCTTTGTCGTGGGACACGTGACAAAGGAGGGATGGATCGCCGGACCCAAGATGCTCGAGCATATGGTGGATACCGTGCTGTATTTTGAAGGGGATTCTTCCGGTGCGTTCCGGATCCTCCGTGCCGTGAAGAACCGGTTCGGCACCACCGGCGAGATCGGTGTTTTCGAGATGAAGTCCACAGGCCTGCACGAGGTTGAAGATCCCTCGTCGCTCTTTATTCACGGACTTGGAGGAGATGCCTCCGGCAGTGCGGTAATGGCGACCATAGAAGGGAGCAGGGCATTCGTTGTGGAGGTTCAGTCTCTGGTGAGCAAGACCAGTTATTCCATGCCCAAGAGGATATCCATAGGCTCCGATCCGTCACGGTTGTCCGTACTCCTTGCGGTCATGGAGAAGAGGGCGGGGACCTATCTGTCGAATTCCGATGTGGTGGTGAATATCGCCGGAGGAATCAAGGTGAATGAGCCTGCCGTGGATCTGGCCGTGGTTATGGCTATTGCCTCGAGTGCAATGGACAAACCGCTTCCAAAAGGTGTTGTCTGTATTGGAGAGGTGGGCCTGAATGGAGAATTGAGGCCGGTGAATCATATGGAGTCGCGGATCAGAGAGGCAATCAGGATGGGATTTACCAAGGCCATGATCCCGAAGGCGAATCATGACTCCCTGAAAAAGGTCCAGGGCATCGAGCTGTTCGGGCTGCCTAATATACGATCAGCTCTCGATATGATTGCATAGTATCTTTTCAGCATGTTCAGGATTGGCCAGGGTTTCTTCCTCCTGCCCGGTGATGAGAGACGCTGATGCCGCATGGTTGTTACTGCCCGAACCCTTCAGAAGACAAATCGTTTTTTAGCGGATACCCCCTGTATTTACTCAAGGGCGTCCGCCGGGATGACGATACAGCTGGTATGAGAAGGTATAATATTTATGCATCCATGCCGTTGGTAGGCAGATATGAACTCATGAAAGAGAATCAACATTCATCCGGGGGATCTGATGAGGATTACTGGAATGAATGCTTCACCTGGGAAGAACTCAAAAAGATCATTCCATATCTGAGGTCTCAGGGGTGGAAATTTGAGATCGAGCCGATTACCGAAGAGCAATCAAGCGGAAAAATACACATATTTTCATTTACTTGTGGCGTAAATCATGACTTCAGACTGATAAATGCTTCTGGTCTGCACGTTATCATGGCCCGTGATTTCGGCAATAATAAAACCTTGAAAGAATCTTCAAATCCATTAGGGTATTGACATCTATATGTTATGGTATTAATAATTTTATATAGTTATAGAATTATTAATGAGAACAAAGGAGGTACATATGGGCACCTTGACAAAAAGTGGGATTATCGATGAGATCGTCTTGAACACAGGCCTTTCAAGAAAAGAGGCAAGCGATGGTATTGAGACGTTCATTGAGATCATAAAACAAGCCCTGGAGAAGAAAGAGCCCGTGAGTATTTCCGGTTTTGGCAAGTGGAAAGTCAGGGAGAAGACAGCGAGAAGAGGGCGTAATCCCAAAACTGCTGAGGAGATCGTTATTTCCCCAAGGAGCGTTGTAACCTTCTCATTGTCAAATGTGCTGAGATCGAAACTCACGAGCAAGGGTTAATACCGGGAAGAGGCACCTTGAACTGCTTCAGAAATATCAACACGGAAGAATAACAGACTAATATCAGAGTATTTTCCGGCGCGTTAATACACAAACGTCAACGAACAACCGATACCAGTCCTAGATTGCATATGCGTGCGGATTGGTGTCGGTTGTTTTTTTCTCACAGGCTTACCTTAAGGTGTATAGCTGTACAATAAGATAGATGATGACGTTTATATGGATAATAGAATCCAGAAGTCAGGATTCAGAACCAAGAATAAAAACAGAAAAATAAGACAGGTAGCTCTGAAATCCGATACTTCCTTGTCCTTCGTTGCGGCCTCTTTGGCCATGCAGGCTACGAAATACCTTAAGTGGTGGGTATCAGCAGCAAGATGGTCAAAGTCGCAAGGCAATCATGCGAGGTTGCCGGTGTTCAAAGGTCAATATGAAGAGAAACGATTCTGCTCAATGGATGTGGTGAGAACAGAAGGTGAAGAGTTAAAATAACCCATACCTGTATCGAATGTTACAGGCACATGTATGAAAAGGATCTGTTGTATGAAAAAAGGCTTCCCACCTGAGCGAGGAAGAGCCCGATTGGAAAGCCTTTGATTTTGCTATTCCCCTGGCTCTATAGCATCAGTTGGGCAAACATCCGCACAAGCACCACAATCCGTGCAGAGATCCGAATCGATGGTATAAATATCATCACCTTCACTTATTGCCTCGACCGGACATTCGTCGATGCATGTTCCACAGCAAATACACTCGTCAGTAATTACATATGCCATAGTTGCTCTCCTTTCTCTTGGTAAACTGCATGCGTGGTATACAAATTATGCACAAATGGCAAGTCTTTTTTTATCTGTGAGGACGTGTCCGATTTCACAATCACTTCTTGAGGTCCATGATACAACACCACCAGGGAATTATCACGGTTCCATTAATGTGTTCTTGACCAATAATGATGTGTGTGTATATGAGTGAGAGCAGGTTGGTACATGTATGGACGCACTCGTTGATAGCCTGAAAGGCAGGGAATATTTCTTCGATAACGGTATTCGCTTTGCCTGTAAACAATGCGGAACATGCTGTACCGGCGAGTCGGGTATTATCTATGTAGACGAACAGGAGATTACCGCCATTGCGGAGTTTGTCTGTCTGCCCAGGGAAATCTTTGTCCAGAGATGTCTCTATCCATTCCAGGACAGTTACAGCATCCGGGAAACAGAAGACGGGAGATGTATATTCTACGAGAACGGTTGTGCAATTTATCCGGTGCGCCCCGTTCAGTGCAGGACGTATCCCTTCTGGTTCCAGAACATGCGGTCCGAGGAATCATGGGCGGGAGTCTGCCTGCAATGCCCAGGCATAGGAAAGGGCCCGAAGCATTCAAAGGAGGAGATCCTTGAGTGTATCGGATCCAGCTATCACATATACCAGGTCATCTTAAAAGAAATCAGGGGAGATTGATGTCCCTGCCACAACATCAGAGGGGGTTTGTTTGGATCCAATAGTGTTCAGGCCGATCGGCATTATTCATTCACCGTTTCATAACAGAGAGGGGATGCC
>DAISYU010000006.1:33271-49679 GCA_036825155.1 Thermodesulfobacteriota bacterium
CATGCACATTATCAACGTAGACATCCTTGACGGCACCCCGCTGCTGGATATCAAACCCTACGTTGCCGAATTCGACCACCAGGAAAAGACTCGCTCAGGCTGGCTTGAAGAGAGCAATGATACTGTGATTGATGTCAGATCGGACAAAAGGTTCGGGTGAGCCGTTCATGGAAAGGATATCATCAACAGACAATCGGAAGAAAAATGGCGGCAAAAGCATGTGGGCAGTCTGGCGACAGGATGACAACGGACACAGGTTTCTTGTCTCAGTAATGCGGACACAGGCGCAGGCACTCAAGGAAAGGGAGTCGTACGAGAGACTGGGGCATAAACAGTGCTATTGGATTGAATCCCTCCAGGGCTGAAAGTCAGCATCCGGCGCTTTGTCTTGCACAGGAGTATGGAACAGTGGTTATCCACAATGCACATGAGCAGTACTATCCTTGCAGCAATTATTTCATATACCGGTATCATTACTACATCAGCGGATAACACAACATAGTTGCAGAAGAAGGGAGAGAGTATGAACCTGAAACCATTGTTCGAACCTGAATCAATCGCCGTCATAGGGGTATCCCTGCATAACGATATGCACCCCTCGAATCTCATTTACTACAAGAACCTGTATCGATACCCGGTCGAGGCATTCCCCGTGAATCCCAAGGCAGGGATTCTCAAGGGGGAAAGGGCATTCTCCAGTGTAAAGGATCTCCCGCACCCGGTTGACCTTGCCGTCATTTCCGCACGTTCGGATGTTGTCCCTGCTATTATGCAAGACTGTATCGAGGCAGGTGTGAAAGCAGCTGCGATCATATCCGGAGGCTTCGCCGAGGTCGGGAATGCCGATCTGCAGGACCGCATTGTCTCGATAGCCAGGGAGGCGGACTTTCCCTTTATCGGGCCGAACTGTCTCGGGATCTATTCTCCAACACATTTCGACAGCTTCTTCATCGCCCCAGAGAGGATGACCGTACCTGCCAAGGGCAATGTAGCGGTCATAAGCCAGAGCGGCGGACTGCTGGTGGACCAGATGATCGGATTCTCCGTAGAAGGCATAGGCCTCTCGGTTGCCGTAAGTATAGGAAACAAAGCCTTTGTCCGGGAGGTTGAATTGTTCGACTACCTTGAAGAGAACGAACAGACCAAGGTCATCTGTTTTTACGTGGAGGGTTTCGGCAAGGATGAAGGCAGAGAATTCATACACAAGGCGAGGATGTGTAAAAAACCAGTAATCGTGTTGAAAGCGGGCAAAAGCGCCGGCGGCATCAAGGCTGTATCCAGTCACACCGCTTCTCTTGCCGGTGATTACCGGGTCTTCTCTTCCCTGCTTGCGCAAAACGGTATTGTCGAAGCAATGGATCAGACAGAGCTCATGTATTTCTGCAAGTCTCTGGGGACATTCCAGAAGTCCATAAAAGGTCAGGTAAGCATCGTCACGTTAAGCGGCGGGCATGGTGCTCTGGCCACCGATCTCTGCGCCCAGTTCGGCCTCACCGTCCCGACACTTACCGACTTTGAACAGGAGCTCGTAAAAAAACAGTTGCGTCCTGCTATCACCAATATCGCTACCTGCAGCAATCCGGTCGATCTTACCGGCAGTTCGACAGACGATGATTTTGTCGAGGCTGCACGGGCATTGAGTCAGCTGGAACATATAGAATGCCTGCTCATGCTCCTGCTCCCCTATGCACCGGGCATTACCTCCGACCTGGGCGCCAGGTTAAGCGTTGTCAGCAGGCAGTCGCGAAAACCCATGATCGCCTATGTGCCGCGGCTGGAAAAATATCGAATGCTCATCGAGGGGTTTGAGATCAACGGCGTTCCTGTATCCCATACCATCGAAGGTGCCGTGCACATGGCGCAGGCCATGATGAAGCACCGTAAATTTTCATAAAAAAACCTGTCGAAAGGCGAGGGCGGCATATTATTTCGTGCCGCCCTTGTTCCATGATCAAGGATAACCTGAACCGTTAATAATTCAAGGCGTTGTTTCACCTGTCAGTCCCCTTCAGATCTTGAGGGCAGAGGGCATTTCCTATATAAGGCTATCAGGAGGTGTGCACTATGAAATTTAATTATTTTATGCCCACCCGGCTGATATTCGGGGTCAACTCGCTGAGAAAACTCATCAGATCACCTTATATGCCGGGCACAAAGGCGCTTGTCGTGATCGGGGCAGGCGGTGCGATGCGCAGGAACGGCTACATTGAAAGGGTCATTGAATACCTTGACAGAAGAAAGATCGAGTCCGTGGTCTTTGACAAGATCCTTGCAAATCCTATCTCCGAGCATGTGGACGAAGGAGCCGGTATCGCGCGGGAACACCAGTGTGACGTTGTCCTGGGACTCGGCGGGGGGAGCACGATAGACTCTGCCAAGAGCATTGCGCTCATGGCAGCAAACCCCGGCACGTATTGGGATTATATCTGGGGTGGCAGCGGCGGCAATAAGGTGGCACCGAATGCTGCGCTGCCGATAGTCGCCATCCCCACTACGGCAGGAACAGGTACAGAGGTGGATCCCTGGACCGTGATCACAAAGACACAGACCAATGAGAAGATCGGGTGGGGCAGGGATGATACCTTTCCTGCCCTGGCCATTGTCGATCCCGAACTCATGCTGTCTGTACCGCCGAAAACCACTGCGTATACCGGGATGGATGCCTTTTTTCATGCAGTCGAGGCGTATCTGGCAACAATCTCTCAGCCCACCAGTGATATGCTTGCCCTCGAGGCAATAGGAATTATTGCGCAGAACCTTCCCAAAGCCGTAGAGGACGGGAATGATATCGAGGCGCGTACCAGGCTGGCCTGGGCCAGTACTGCAGCCGGAATCTGCGAATCGCTCTCCAGCTGCATTTCGCATCACTCAATGGAACATGCCATGAGCGCTTATCATCCGGATCTCCCGCATGGTGCAGGACTTACCCTGCTCTCCAGGGCGTATTTCACCTATCTGGCAGAAAAGGTTCCCGGGAGATTTGTCCCCCTGGCCCGGGCAATTGGGGGAGATCATGATGCTGAGAGTGAAAAGGATGCCCCTGCGGTTTTCATGCACGGACTGGACAGGCTTATCGAATCCATAGGGCTCAAGGAAGAGAGGCTCTCAGACTATGGCATAACAAGGGAAGAGATCGGCATCTTCGCTCAGAATGCCTTTGCTACCATGGGCGGGCTCTTCCAGGTGACACCTGTAAAGATGAGTATGGATGATGTTGTCGGTATCTATGAGACTGCTTTCAGCTAGGCCGTTAAAGGGATTATAAATAAATATGTATTATAAGGCTGTTATATTTGACCTGGACGGAACGCTGCTTGACACCATCGGGGATATTGTGGATTCCATGAATGCGGTGCTGACGGATCTCGGCTGTCCCAAGCACAGTGTTGATGCATACAAGGGATTTATCGGTGACGGACTCGATGTGCTGGTGAGAAGATCCCTGCCGGAGACAATGCGTGACGAGCGCACCGTTCGTACGTGTGTCCAAGCCATGAGAAAAGAGTATGGACAGCGCTGGGCGCGTACATCGAGACCGTTTAAGAACATCCCCGAGCTCCTTGATGGCCTCATGGCAATGGATATGAAGATCTCGGTTTTTTCCAACAAGCTCGATGTGTTCACCAAGGAGATGGTGTCGGTCCTGCTGGGCGCCTGGCAGTTTCATACGGTTCTCGGATTGAATGATGCTATACCGAGAAAACCTGATCCTTCGGGAGCTCTGGCTATCGCACGTGCAATGCATATGGACCCCGGGCAGTGTATATTTGTGGGTGATTCGAATATCGATATGGAAACAGCACAGCGGGCCGGTATGAGACCTGTCGGGGTGTTGTGGGGGTACCAGGACAGGAACAGACTCATCTCAGGCGGCGCAAAGGATCTTCTGTCCGACCCGCTTGATCTGCTCCCCATTCTTGAGGGCTGATGAGAAACATCATGACTTGTGATTGCGGGTGTGCACATATCTGATTGGGTTTCATGCCTGCTCAGAATCGGGTATTCTATCGGCCGGCTTTGAACGGCCTGCATGAGACAAGAGCATCTTATTCCGGGCAGTTCTCGGGTTGTCGATGCGGGCATGCAGCGATGATTTGGGGTTCGATCCTGTTTTTTCCGCTCATCTTAGCCCTGTACAGTGCGGCATCCGCCCTCCCGATGAGTGCATCGATGGATTCGATGGGCTGGTATCTGGATACGCCGACAGATATTGTCACCCGGAAATCTTCGGGCAGTCCGGGAAAGGCCAGACCTGATGTGAGCTCTTTCAGCCTCTGTGCACAGATAAGTGCATCGTCAAGATCAGGGTATGCAAGCACAACGACAAATTCCTCTCCTCCGTAACGGGCTACGTAGTCCTGTTCCCGTACATTGTCTTTTATGGCCTGGACCACGGTTTTCAGCACCATGTCTCCCATCAAGTGCCCGTAGGTGTCGTTAACCCACTTGAAATCGTCCAGGTCGAGGATACACAGCGAAAAGGAAGGCTCACCCCTGTCAGCCAGAGCCTTCTCTCTCTGGAGGATTCTCATCATATGACGACGGTTATACACCTGGGTCAGCTCATCGATGATCGCGGATTGTCTGATGGTCTCGTTTGCCCTGCTCAGTTCAATGTTGGTTTTCACGAGTTTCTCTCTGAGGTGATTGATATAGCTCCCGACAAAAGAGAACCATGAGAGAACGGAGGCGAGTACGACCAGCTGCAGCAGTTCGATACGAAGATCGATTTTGTCAGGATGATTTGCTAGCAGCAGTACAATTACATATCCATATCCCGTTAGAGCAAACAGGGCTATTACAAAGAACTGTCTGAGCTGGAGACGGAATGCCCCGAAAATAAACACCACGAGGTAGAGCAGCAGGAGGATCCCCCGAATCTCATCAGTGTAGTACGCCACGACAATGATGGACAACGTTGCCAGTATCATCTGAGCAATGGTGAGACTCGGATCTTTGAATCGTTTATTGAAGTCGCTGCGCAGAATAATATATATGGCGAGATTAAACGATACTACAAAGGCATACAAGGCAAGGGTCCCCTCCAGGGGCATGTGGAAAAATTCCTGGACATAGCAGTAGAAAACAAAAACCATCCACATCACATATGATGCAGCTGCCATGAAGAACCGGCGTATTCTCAGAGCCTGATCACTATCGTCTTTTGGTATTATGGTAAACATCCAGTGTTAGAGACCTGCCTTAATATCAATAGTATCATAATGAAACATTTCTCGGCAGAATTGTCTGGAAAATTAAGCAACTGGTATAGAATTTTTGTTCATCATGAAAACAAAAGGGGTATGTCTCATCAGGGATCTATGAAATCCGGTGAAGACAGTTTATTCGTTGATGTGCTCAAACCCCTGGGCAAGTACGTGTTTGATGTGTCTGTCATTGAGCGAGTAGAACACGAGTTTTCCTTCTTTCCTGGATTTTATCAGTCGTGCCCGGCGCAGAGTCCTGAGCTGGTGTGAGACGGCCGAATGATTCATGTTGAGCAGGGATGCAATGTCACCCACACACAATTCTGCCGCACCCAGGGCAAAAAGAATCTTTATCCTGGTTGGATCGCCAAAGAGTTTGAAGAAATCGGCAAGTTCGTTCAGTACACGGTCATTATCGGGCATGAGTTTTCTGACATTGTTAACTGTTTCGGCATGTATGGCGGAATCCACTTGGTATGGATCAGTCATTGCTATACATGTAATTCTATTCGATCATGATGTCAACCGGGTTTCTGCCCGATTCTGTCAGCATGTATTCTTAAGCGTTGACCTGGGTTGATTGTTTGGGTAGTAACAACATTGCTCAACAACTTTGACGTCAGCAGAAAGGCGAATTTATGACAGGTACACTCGTGAATACTTCAGCAATACTCATCGGCTCGGTGGTGGGGTTGTCTGCCGGAAGTCGTATATCCCAGGGCATAAAGGGTATCCTCATGCAGGCTCTGGGCCTCGCTGTCCTGGTCATAGGCCTGAAGATGGCATTGTCCGGCTTTGATCTCATTCCTGCCGTGGCATGCCTGCTTTTAGGGGGCATTACCGGTGAGCTGCTACACATAGAAGACGGCCTCGAATGGCTGGGAGTGCACCTCAAGGAACGGTTCAAGTCTGATTCGGCTACCTTTGTACAGGGGTTTGTCACTGCAACGATCCTGTATATAACCGGGGCCATGACCATTATAGGATGTATTCAAGACGGCACGGTAGGCGATGCGAGCACGCTGTATCTCAAATCATTGCTCGACGGCGTTGCCTCTGTTGCCCTTGCCTCGACGCTTGGTGTCGGGGTGGCGTTTTCAGCACTCTCCGTGCTTATTGTACAGGGCAGTCTCACGATCTTGGCTTCGCACCTTGCTTTTCTGCAGCAGGGAGATGTCCTCGCGTGCATAACAGCAACAGGCGGGATGATCATTCTCGGGATCGGGATCAATCTTCTGGATATCAAAAAGATACGTGTAGGGAACTTGAGTCCAGCGGTGGTGTATGCCGCTGTCTATCCTTTAATCTTTATGTAGGCAGACATGGACGGAAAGGGTCTTATCGAGGGATAGAGATTTGCCCTGGTCATGTACGGTATGCAATAAAGGGGGGATGAAATGAACAGGTATGTACTACGCCCACAGGAATGCATGCTGCTTGCCATTGATATCCAGCGCAGGCTGTATGACGCAATGGACAAGGAATTCAGAGAGGTCTTTTTGAAAAACAGTGCCATCCTGCTGGAGGTGGCAAAGGCCTTCGATATCCCGATTCTTGTATCCGAGCAGTACCCGCAGGGTCTCGGAAAGACACTGGATGAGATAGGTGGCATCATCGAGGAGATCCCCAGGTTCGAGAAAGTGTATTTCAGTTGTATGAAAGACCCGGGTCTGCGCGGTGTATTTGAAAAGAATGCCGGAAAAACAATCGTCGTAATAGGAATCGAGACGCATGTATGCGTGTACCAGACCGCACTGGACCTCCTCTTAGCAGGATACCGCACGGTTGTCATAAGCGATGCCGTGTGTTCCAGGCGCAGTCATGATCGACTGACCGCCCTTGCCGCACTGGAACATGCAGGGGCTCTGATCGTTTCTACCGAGACCCTGGCATTCATGTTCCTGGAAAAGGCAGGCACGGACCGGTTCAAAAAACTTGCCCCGCTCTTCAAATAAGACAATTTTTTACCGGGGAGATCGGATTTATTGATATTAATACCTTGAAAACCATAAGCCTTGTATGATAAAGGGCTCACCAAAACACACGTCCTGCAGAAAAGACAAGATCGCGGTGTCCTTTTTGGATGGGTCTTGTGGGACGGAGGAAAAACCGAGGAGGAAACATAATGTCAGTAGTAACCATGAAACAACTGTTAGAGGCAGGGGTGCATTTCGGACACCAGACACCGAGATGGAACCCCAAGATGAAACCCTATATCTTCGGATCAAGAAACGGGATCCATATCATTGATCTGCAGAAGACGGAAAAGCTCTTTGAAAAGGCCTGCGATTTTATCAAGGAAGTCACTGCAAACGGCGGCAAGGTACTCTTTGTCGGCACAAAGAAACAGGCGCAGGACGCGATCGAGGAAGAGGCATCAAGGGTCGGTGCCTTCTATGTGAACTATCGCTGGCTGGGCGGCACGCTCACGAATTTCGAAACAATCAAGAAGAGTGTCGATAAATTGAAATGGCTGGAGATGATTATCGATAACGGCACCATAGATGACTACCCGAAGAAAGAACAGATCAGCATGAAGAGACATAAGATGAAGCTCGAACGGTCTCTTCACGGCATCAAGAACATGGAAAATCATCCTGATCTTGTCTACATAGTCGACCCTTCCCGGGAGCACATCGCCATAAAAGAGGCGAGGAAATTAGGCATTCCCATTGTGGCTATCGTCGATACAAACTGCGATCCGACCTTGATCGACTATGTTATTCCGGGCAACGATGATGCCATCAGGGCTATCAGACTGTTCAGTTCCAAGGTGGCAGATGCCGTGGAACAGGGCTATAACCTGTATGCCGAAAAGCTTCAGAGCGAAGGCAAGGATGAGGCCGCCGCAACCCCGGGAGCTGCGGGTCAGGAGGAAGCTGCTGCCGGCGAGACCATGGGCAAAGGACTCGAGGGAGAGATTGAGATCATTGTAAAAGAGGGTGAGGCTCAGGAAGAACCCGAGGCCCTCAAGAATGATGAAGCCATGGATATAACCGAAGAACAAGTCGACGAAGAAGAGAATGCGTAACAGACAATGGAGGGAAAAGTGCAGATATCATCAGAAGATGTAAAAAAACTCAGAGACAAGACCGGCGTCGGTATCATGGATTGTAAAAAAGCCCTCAAAGAATGTGATGGCGATTTTAACAAGGCTGTGGAATTTCTCCGGAAAAAAGGTGTTGAGGTAGCCAGTAAGCGTTCAGGAAGACAGACCTCACAGGGTACTGTTGCATCATATATCCATCTCGGCGGAAAGATCGGTGTTCTCGTCGAAGTAAATTGCGAAAGCGACTTTGTCGCCAAGTCGGATAATTTCACCGATTTTGTCAAGGACATCTCCATGCATATAGCAGCCGCCAGTCCTGACTGGGTAACGAGAGATGAAGTTCCCGAAGATGTATTGGACAAAGAAAAAGAGATCCTGAAGGAACAGGCGCTCAAATCAGGAAAGCCGGAAAAGATACTTGACAAGATCGTCGAGGGAAGAATTTCAAAATTCTACACCCAGCACTGTCTCATGGATCAGGCCTTTGTAAAGGATCCGGACAAGACGATACAGCAGTTGCTGGATGAGCTGATGGGCAAAACAGGAGAAAAGTGTGTGATACGCCGCTTTGCCAGATATCAGCTGGGAGAAGAGATCTAATAAACGTGACGACGGTCTACAGGCGCATCCTACTCAAACTCAGCGGCGAGGCTCTTGCCGGGGAAAAGGGTTTTGGATTTGATCCAGGGACCCTTGAGACGATAGCATCGAATGTCATCGATGCTGTCGATATGGGTGTTCAAGTGGGTGTTGTCATCGGCGGTGGGAACATTTTCCGCGGGATGGATGCCAAGATTGCATCCGAGCGAGTCAGTGCGGACCAGATGGGGATGCTTGCTACCGTCATGAATGCACTTGCACTGAAGGGGACCCTTGAAAAAATGGGGAGGTCCGCACAGGTCTTCAGCGCTCTTGAAATACCGAGGGTTGTGGAAACATTCGTCGCCTCCAAGGCGATCGATCATCTTGAGAGATCTAAGCCTGTGATCTTCGCAGGCGGTACAGGATGCCCGTTCTTCACAACAGATACCACGGCAGCTCTTCGTGCCCTGGAAATACAGGCTGATGTTCTCGTCAAGGCCACCAAGGTCAACGGTGTATATGACAAGGACCCGGTAAAATTCCCGGATGCGGTGTTCTACCCGGAACTCGATTATGATCAGGTATTGTCTCAGAAACTGGGTGTGATGGATTCAACAGCCATTAGCCTGTGCCGGGATAATGATCTTGAGGTCCGGGTCATCAATATCAAGGACCCCGAAAATCTCAGACGGTTGCTCTTGGGTGAACAGGTTGGTTCCACGGTTCGACCGAGGAGGGATATGTAATGGTGAATGAACTTATTGAAGACATGAAGACGGATATGAATAAGACCATAGATTCCATGAAACAGTCCCTGATAAAGGTGAGGACTGGCCGGGCGTCCATCGGTATCATGGACGGCATAATGGTGGATTACTATGGTACGCCCACACCGATGAATCAGCTCGCAACCCTGGCGGTTCCCGAGCCCAGGCTTATCACGATCCAGCCATGGGATAAAGGGGCCCTTTCAAGTATAGAGAAAGCCATCATGAAATCAGAGCTCGGTTTGACGCCTGCGAATGATGGTAAGATCATCAGGGTTCCCATTCCTCCCCTGAACGAGGAAAGGCGCAAAGAGCTGGTGAAGATGGTGAAAAAGATGGCCGAGGATTTCCGCATCGAGATACGCAACCATCGTAGAGGCACAAACTCACTGCTCAAGGATCTCGAGAAGGACAAAGAGATCAATAAGGATGAGCTGAAGTCATCCCAGGACAAGGTACAGGAGATCACGGATGACTTTATCAAAAGAATTGATGGTATCCTTTCTGACAAAGAAAAAGAAATAATGGAAGTATGATGCGTTTACATATCATGTGCCAGCAGATCTTCCAAAGGAGTACTCACCGGTGCTCTTTCAATCTCATTCATGAGCAGCGAGCTCAACTGACAACGCATTGGAGGTGCATCTATGAACTCTAACAATAACGATGCCGGCTCTTCACGATTTATGATGTATTTCAGACCCCAGAATCTGAACGAACTCAGAGTAATATCAAGGATGTTGAATATTGCAATGGTGGATTTTGTTGGTGCGGCACTTGCTGCCTATGTCTTCAAGAAAGAAAACGAACACACCGGCGGTATCCCGGCTCGATCAAAGAAACGGTATGTCGGGCCTCGCGCCGATACATCGGAAAAGAGGATCCGCTACGTGATGCGTCTCGACAAGGATGTCGTGGAGAAGATGCGGGATGTTGCATGCCTGGAAAACAGAAGGTTTACTCATGTATGCGATGATGCACTCACGAACTTCATCACGTTCACCAAGCAGGAGAAAAATTTTAAGAACGTATGGATGTCAAGATCAGATGTTGAGGCTGTTCGGGGAAGAAAGAGCGTACAATCATCCCAGGAAATCACGATGCTGCTTAATAAGTACAAATCCTTTGAAAAGGCCTCAATCCAGGGGCGGTAACCAAGATAATACAGACTGAATTATCAAATCACACAGAGAATAACAGTAATGGGGCAGAGGGCAGCGGAACGTTCTCTGCCCTTTTTGTCTTGAGCGACTGCCGGGATGTAGGACAATGGTTTAAGGCCTCTTTTGTAGCGACGCTGGCCTGTATCATTTGGTATACGGCCTTCGGGCTCATATTTGTCCGGTTCCATGCCGGGATGCTGGCCACCCAGATGCACCTGATGCTCTCCTATGACATGGTACCTCTGGTCATGCCCGATGATCCATATCTGACAGGTATCATCCACCAGCTGAGTTCTGCCCTGTTCTTCGGGTGTACACTCGGGGTTCTCTGTGCCATCATTGCAATGATCACCTCGCTGGTTCCCTGGATACACGGGCGATTCTCCCGGTTCGATATGTTTACCTACATGCTCCTTGGCTGCCTGTTTACCTACCTGAGTTTCAGCGCTGAACTGCCTGCTGTCTCGATTGTATTCGCATTTATCTGCCCGCTGATTTTCTTCGTTCCATGGTCGTACATCATTCGAAGAAGCTCTGCCGAGATGATTCATTACAAAAGGTGGATCGTTATGGCGTTTATACTGGCATCGCCGTTTTTCGGCCTCGTGGTATTCAACGCTGCATCCTTTGAGATAATCCGTGATTCCATGCTGGAGATTCCTGTTGCCAGGTCTTTGAGCGATTTCTACTACGATCATACCTACCTTGCAGCACATGTCATAAAGCCAATCGCTGCATACGAACAAAAGGTCATCGCCGTATCTGACGATGTCAGGATGATCGGGCCCATGCCGCACGGAACACTGTGGATACGTTCGGCAGATCCCTGCAGCATTAAGGGAAGGACGCTCACCGCCAGCAGGGGCCGGCTCGCCTGTGATTCCATTGTGATTCCTGATGGCAAACAGGCGAATGTCCGCAACAGGATCATCAAGGAACTCGGCAGTTCATATGATTACAATAATAAGATGCGTTCAGGGATCGGGCTGTTCTTCTACAACGGACCATTAGCCGCCATTCCCCTCCTGTTCCTGCTCTGGCTGGCATATGGCATCTCAGGACTCTATGACAAGAGCCGGATAGCGGCACTGCTGATAATTCTGGGATATCTGGCCTTGTTTGTGCCGCCTTTCCATACAGCAGTCCTGCAGCGCCAGCTTCTGAAACATCCCCAAAGGATTCATGCATACATCCTGGCCGAACAAGAGCAAAAGCGCTACCTGGCGCTCAAGGCTTTTCCCGGGGAATTCAAGGAGAGCGAACTGGTGAAGTTTTCCCATGATGCCAGTGCCAGGATCAGGCTCAATGCGCTCTATGAGATGGGGATGCGAAAGAATGAAGTATTCATGGACGTTCTTTCAGCTGCACTTGACGACCCGCAGCTCAATGTAAGGACACGGGCATGCTGGGCGCTCGGAAATATCGCCTCGAAGGATGCCCTTTCCCTGCTCGAGAACGTTGTGCGACAGGATCCCTCCTGGTATGTGAGAGGGTATGCTTACCGGGCAATAGGCAGGGTGCGGCCTGTTTCGCGCAGTGTTTCTGTGAAAGCCCCTGCCAGGCACTAGGTTTCGTCTATACACCTCATGCCTAAGGTGTTCATGCCATATGGAATTTCTCCTCTCTTAATCGATTTCGATAAGATTATGTACCGCCACCGAGATCCGGGGTTCGTCTGCCCGGTTGTATTGGAAAATGATATATGCTAGGCATCTTTCTACACTGATACACGAAAGGATGGATTATGGCAGACAATTTCACCCAGATTCAGGAGAGCGTTCCTGAAGATAAGGAAAAGAAACTGGAAAAGAAGCTCGAGATGAGGCTTTCCGCGATTAAGAACACCATTATGGTTATGAGCGGCAAGGGCGGGGTCGGAAAATCCACGGTGACAGCCAATCTTGCCCTCGGCCTTGCAAACAAGGGATATAAGGTGGGTGTTTTGGACGGTGACATTCACGGTCCGGACATGCCCAAGGTCCTCGGCGTAGAAGAAAACAAGCTGAAGGCCGATGGAGATGGAAATATCCTGCCGGTACAGGCGTTTGAGAACCTCACGGTGATCTCTGTGGGATATCTCCTCGACAGCAAGGACACCCCTGTGATCTGGAGAGGCCCTTTGAAGCACTCGGTCATGAGACAGTTTTTACGAGATGTGAATTGGGGAGAACTCGATTTCCTGGTGGTGGACCTGCCCCCGGGTACCGGTGATGAACCTCTGTCCATTGCACAGCTGATCAAGAACACCCAGGGCATCAGTTCACCGAGTGCGATAATCGTGACCACCCCCCAGGACGTTGCACTGCTTGATTCCCGTAAGAGTGTGGAGTTCTCACGCGTCCTTGAACTCAAACCCCTGGGCATCATTGAAAACATGAGCGGTTTTGCCTGTCCTCATTGCGGTGAGGCCATTGACCTGTTCAAGGTGGGTGGCGGTGAGAAGGCTGCTCACGATCTCAACGTCCCGTTCCTTGGAGCAATCCCCATAGCGCCGAAGATCGTTGAGGGCACCGACGACGGCAAGCCCTTTGTTGGTAACGATGACAACTCTGCAGCAAATATTGCCTTCAACAAGATACTGGACAACATACTGCAGAGTTTTTAGCCCCCTGGTATGCGGCCCTCTATTGAAAATATCGGCTGCCTGATGAAACAGGTAGCCGATATACTATGATGCATTTCTGATTTTTATTGGAAATGGCAATATCTCTGGCTTGTGAAAATATTCCAGACTGTCGTGTCAGGTATCGGTTCGTCGTCGGTCTCATCAGGCAACACAATGATTTCTAAGGACTAGTTTCGATTTACCAAAAGAGCTTGACCGGGAGGTACGGACCTGCTAGAACATTGCGATTGAGAATCAATCTCAATTAGAGGGGCGCGTATGACACGAGAGGAAGAGAAGAGATTCAGTGCTTTCCTGAAAGAGAAAAACCTGAAGACAACGCCAGAGAGGATGGCCGTCCTGAAGGAAGTTCTCCTATCCGATGGACATTTCGATGCTGACCAGCTCTTTGAAAGGGCACAGAAGTTCAACAGGAGGGTCTCAAGAGCAACGATCTACCGTGTCCTGCCGCTTCTTGTCGAGGCCGGGTTCGTTGCTGAAACGCTGCTTTCTCAGGGCAGGGTGAGCTATGAACGCGTCTACGGCTCCCAGCGCCATGATCATATGATCTGTGAGGACTGTCAGGAGGTGATCGAATTCAGCTCTGCCAGTCTCGATGAGCTGGTGGAGAAGATCTGCAGTTCATACGGATTCGTCGAAAGCGGGCATCGCCTCAGCGTAAGGGGGCTGTGCCAAAAGTGTGCAGCGAAAATACAGCAGGATGAATAAGAAGGGATTAGAACTGATAATGAAAGAGACAACATCAGAAATTAGGTTTGCACCGGGGTGTCATCATGATGCTGAGTGATCTTTCTCAGGGACAGCGGGCGCGGATTCTCGCTATCGAGGGAGGAAAAGGGCTGCGACAGAAACTCCTTCTACGGGGGATCTCGGAAGGATCGGTGGTCACGGTGGTTTCAAACAGCCAGGGCCCGGTGCTCATAGAAATCAACAGATCCACCATTGCACTGGGTGCAGGGATGGCTGCAAGAATACGGGTCAGGAGCCTGGACGATCGATGATGAAGAAAAGACTCAACGAGATGCTCTACGATCAGGAAGGTATTGTCGTGTCCATAGACACTGCGGTACGAAGGCAGCTCGCCGGCATGGGTATACGGATGGGGAAGAAGATCAAGATGATCACAAAAGAGCCCTGGAAAGGACCGGTTGTGCTGCTCATAGACCAGGCCCATATCTCGCTGGGCATCGGCATTGCCGACAAGGTAATTGTAGAGGTGTCCGGGTGAAGGTGCTTCTTATCGGCCATCCAAATGTTGGCAAGAGCGTTATCTTCAACAGGTTGACAGGTGCAAACGTGATATCGTCAAATTATCCCGGCACAACGGTCGATTATTCAAAGGGCTATATGCGCCAGTTCGGCCGTGACATAGAGCTGATCGACGTACCCGGGACCTTTTCCCTTGAACCGAAAGACAAGGCAGAAGAGGTTGCCGTGAAGATGCTCAGGGACAACCCTGATGCCCTGATCATCTGCGTGATAGATGCCGCAAAGATAGAGCGGGGGCTCTACCTGGTACTGGAATTGATTGAAAAAGGGTTGCCCATGGTTCTCTCCCTTAACATGTGGGATGTGGCTCATGACAAGAATATCATCATAGATGAGAAGAAACTCGAGACGATCCTGGGCATTCCCGTGGTTCCCACAGTTGCCGTCAGTGCCGAGGGTATCTCTGATCTTGTTCACAAGCTCCAGGACGTAAAACCCGCATCACTCTCCGATATCGTATTCAGGCTCGAATATGCACGTAACATGTTCGATTCAAACTGCTCAGGGTGTATGGGGTGTTCCCTGAAATCCTGTTCCAGGGAGGATTCCCCTTCTGTGGTGACGCTCGATCCTGACGAGAGATGGGACCTGGTGGAAGAGATTGCATCCATGTGCGTATCGTTCGGGCATTTTCTCCATACCTTAAAGGACGCACTGGGCGATTACACCGTGAAACCGGCAACGGGCATTCCTTTTGCGATTGCCATGCTCTATGCGTTCTGGAGCATATTTACCACATTTGCAGGATTCTTTACCGACGGATTTCTTACCAAGGTCTTCGACGGATACTGGCTCCCTCTGCTCCAGAGGCACTTTCCGGGAGGAGACGGGAACTGGTTGTATGCTTTGATGGTAGATGCAGGTCGCATGGTTGACGGTGTGTCAGTCCCGTCCCAGACGTGCCTGGAGTCTTTCGGTGTGCTCACGTCAGGGCTGTATCTACCGCTGGGTATCGTGCTGCCTGCAATCTTTATCTTCTACTTCATGCTCTCCCTTCTCGAAGACATCGGATACATGGCGCGGCTTGCCGTGCTGATGGATACCTTCCTCCATAAGATCGGACTGCACGGATATGCCATCGTGCCTTCCATCTTAAGCCTTGGATGCAACGTCCCTGGTGTGGAGGCGACACGTATCCTGGAAACAAGCAAACAGCGGTTCATGATGATGACGCTCCTGGCCGTATTTATCCCCTGCAGCGCACAGATAGGTATCATGCAGGAGGTAGTGCCCGAATACTTAGGCTTTATCATGGCATACCTTTTTGTGGGATATTTTGCCTTCGGCTTTGTTCTGAACAAGATCATTCCCGGCAAGATCCCTGAGATCCTGATGGATATTCCGCCATACCAGAGGCCTATTCCTGCAAACATCACCCGGAAGATGGTGATGCGGACCATGGGTTTCTTAAAAGAAGGCGTCCCGTTCGTCATGTTGGGCATACTCCTGGTGAACATTCTGTATGTTGTCGGCGCCATAGATTCTCTGGCCTCCTTTCTGGCACCGGTGTTCGAAGGGTGGTTCGGCGTGCCGAGAGAAACGGCAGGCCCGTTGGTTGCGGCCTTTCTCCGGAAGGATCTCGCCATTGCACAGCTGGGCGCCATCGAGATGAGCCCGCATCAGATGATCTCCTCGGTTGTGCTCGTCACCATTTACTTCCCCTGCGTGGCCACGTTTATCATGATGCTCAAAGAAGGCGGCAGGGCATTTATCGGATCTGTCATAGCGTTGATGGCTGTGGTGTT
>DAISYU010000006.1:49779-65895 GCA_036825155.1 Thermodesulfobacteriota bacterium
GTGCATCTTTTAAATACCCCGGCTTATCGGAGCAACTGGCTGATTACCAAAGGAATGTGAGAGCTGGAATACATGTTTGAATTTCACATATCGAAACAGGCACGGGATACATATGATTTTGACGAGTCCCTGTTTTCAACCTCAGGGAATGTGATATTTGCAGACTTCGCTGCTGCACGCAGGTTTGCCGACAGGATGAATACGGTCCGTGATGCGGCACATCACCCTGAACGTGCGGTGAAGGCAAGCGAGATCAATGCCATGGGGCTCATCGATGAGATCCTTCACTATATGGTGGAGCTGTACAGAAGGAACGTTAACCCGCATGCAATCTCAGAGGCCTATCATCACACCAAGGCCGGGATACCGGATGCAGACCAAACGCTCGGGGCATTTGCCGAGTTATTCCCTCCCATCGATGCCTATAAAGGCAGGATAACTGTCAAACAATACTTGGAGACGAACACAAAAGGAGTGCCCAATACGCACATAACCCTTGAAGAGATGCTCCTGGTGTATATCGCCAACAAGAATCCGGCTGTCAGATCGTATATAGAGCTCTTTGACGATACGGCATTGCACAAAACAACACGCTATCTCGAGATGATCAGCAGTGTTGAAAGATATTTTTCTTCCCAGCCGGGATTCGGGCCCTACAATCAGACGCTCATCGATCTGCTTCTGGCACCTGCCAAGGCTGCTCCCGACTCTCTCTTCGATCAGTTGGAATATATTCGCACCCATTGGGGCGGGCTCATTTCAGAACTCCTGATACGCCTGCTGGGCAGTATGGACTTCATAAAAGAGGAGCGAAAGGCGAGATTTCTCGGTCCGGGCCCGGCTCTGGTTCCAAGGTTCGGGCTGAAGGAACTGGAAGAAATTGAACGGTTCAGCCCTGATGAAGACTGGATGCCGCGGCTCGTCCTCATTGCCAAGAGCGTCTATGTGTGGCTTCATCAGCTTTCTGAAAAATACGGCCGGGAGATCTCCCGGCTTGACCATATCCCTGATCAGGAGCTCGAGAGCCTTGCCCGGTGGGGCTTTACCGGGCTGTGGCTTATCGGGATATGGGAGCGGAGTCCTGCATCGAGAAGGATCAAGCAGATGACCGGGAACCCGGAGGCTGCGGCATCTGCCTATTCCATCTACGACTATATCATCTCACACGAACTTGGCGGCAGAGGTGCATTCGAGAACCTCAAGACACGGGCTGCATCGTACGGCATCAGAATCGGTACCGACATGGTGCCCAACCATATGGGGATCTACTCGAAGTGGGTAATCGAACATCCGCAGTGGTTTATTCAGGTTGATTCCAGCCCGTTCCCTGCGTACAGCTTTTCCGGTGAGAACCTCTCCCTGGATGATCGCGTCGAACTGAACATAGAAAACGGCTACTGGGACCGGAGCGATGCCGCGGTGGTATTCAAACGGTATGACCGGTATACCGGGGATACGCGGTATATCTATCATGGGAATGACGGCACGAGCATGCCGTGGAATGACACGGCCCAGCTCGATTTTTTGAAATCCGAGGTGCGCCAGGCGGTTATCAGAACCACCATAGAGATTGCAAAGGACTTTCCCATTATCCGGTTCGATGCGGCCATGACCCTTGCCAAGAGACATTTCCAGCGGCTCTGGTATCCGCTTCCGGGTTACGGCGGCGATATCCCCTCCCGTGCCGAGCACAGCGTCTCACAGGAAGATTTTGACAGGTTGTTCCCTGTGGAGTTCTGGCGCGAACTTGTCGACCGGGTGGCTTTAGAGGCGCCGAACACCCTGCTGCTTGCAGAGGCATTCTGGCTCATGGAAGGCTATTTTGTCAGGAGCCTGGGCATGCACCGGGTATACAACAGTGCCTTCATGAATATGCTGAAGGCCGAGGAGAACAGCAAGTACCGGGATGTGATCAAGAACGTGCTGCGTTTCAACCCCGAGATTCTTAGAAGGTTCGTCAATTTCATGAATAATCCCGATGAGGAGCCTGCAATAGAGCAGTTTGGAAAGCAGGACAAGTACTTCGGTGTTGCCACCATGATGGTAACCATGCCGGGGCTGCCCATGTTCGGTCATGGACAGATCGAGGGATTTGGTGAGAAATACGGCATGGAATACATGCGGGCCTACTGGGATGAAAGGGTGGATGAAGATCTGGTCAGACGCCATGAACGAGAGATCTTTCCCCTGCTGAAGAAGAGGCATCTCTTTTCCGGCGTCGAGAATTTCGTGTTCTATGATGTTCTAAACGATGACGGTCACGTGAATGAAGACGTCTTTGCCTATTCAAACACCTCAGGGGATGAAAAGGCGCTGATACTCTATAATAACCGCTATGCCGAGGCCGCAGGGTGGGTCCGCAGGTCTGTGGCCATGAGTATGGACACCGGATCAGGCAGACACATCGTGCACAAGAGCCTGGCTGAATCCCTCGGGTTTGCCGATGATGATACCCTCTACTACATACTCAAGGACAGCCTGAGCTCTCTGGAGTTTCTCAGGCAGGGCAGAGAGCTGTGCAGAGATGGTCTCCGTATTCATCTGGGCGCCTTCAAGACGAATGTGCTGACAGATTTTAGGGAGATGAGAGACTATGACGGCCAGGTAAGAAGGCTCTGGGAAAAGCTCGGGGGCAGCGGGGTGCCGGATGTTATGACAGCCCTGCAGGAGTTGTATCTGGAACAGGTCCTGGATCCCTTCAGGCAGATTCTACGCGTTGATCTGTTGAGCCGGACCTTGATGGATGGACGTAGACAGGGAGCGATTCCGGCAGACTTTAAGGCCAGGGTGTCTCATTTCATCACGCAGGCCGGTCAGTATGTGCAGGCAGGAACCGATCAGCATCTCCTTGATGAAACCATTCATTCGTATGTTGAGGCACTGATTCGCCTCGAAGATCTGAAAGGGATCGCAGCAGGCAAGCGACTCCCTGCGGTAAAATACCTCTTTTCCAGAGTGTCTGACAAGATTCCGGACGATCTTTCCTGGTGGCGGATCCCGCTGCTCTGGTGTATCGTCTGCCGGCTTGGCTGTCTGTTCGGACCGGAGGGGTATGCCGACAAGAGCAGGTCTCTCATGGACGAGTGGCTGCTGAACAAGGTTGTCAAGGAATTTCTCATGAAACTCGGACTGGAAGAGGAAGCGGCATCATATGAGACGCTTCTCCTCGACATCCTGACCACGTATCAGAACTGGGTCGCAGTGGTGCAGACGCAGGGAACAGGGGCCCTCATGAGGAGGATGTTCTCGGATAGAGACGTCAGGGCCTATCTGGGTTTGAATGAATACGACGGGAAGTGGTGGTACAACAAGGAATCCATGGAAGCCCTTTTGTACTGGTTGTACTGCATCTCTGCCATAACATCGGTTCATTCCTACCTGGGCGATGAGGCTGCATTGATAAAGTCACTGAGAGCAAACCACCGGGCAATCACGGGTATCATGAAGAATTCATCCGATGCTGGCTACAATGCAGAGAAATTCCTTGCCCTGTTCGATAAAGAACACAGGAGAAGAACGGTCACACCTTGAAAACATGGGATTCAGGAAAATCGTTCTTCTTAAGAAACAGAATTCATCCCGGGGGGTGCGTAATCAGAACCAGCTGCTGCCGTCCCAGCAGTGCGTGCACAATTTCTCCTTGGGCATGCCGATAGCCTTCACGAGGTCGTCCATGGTCTGGAACTTGAGCGAGGTCAGGCCGAGACGTGCCCTGATCTTCTCCACCATGGCAACGTTTCTGCTCGAGCCTGCCTGGGCATATTCCTCAAGGAACTTGTCATCTTTCCCCTCGATCTCCTGGATGGCCATCCTGCCGGCCAGGTCCAGAGTGGACCTGGATGTGGAGAAATTCAGGAATTCGCACGGATAAATCAGAGTAGGGCATGCGATCCGCATATGGACTTCGAGGGCGCCGTAGTCATACAGGATCTGCACATTGTCTTTCAGCTGGGTGCCGCGGACAATGGAATCGTCGCAGAATACGATTCTCTTCCCCTCGATCAGGGCCTTGTTTGGTATGAGCTTCATCTTTGCAACAAGGTCTCTCATGGCCTGGCTCTGGGGCATGAAGCTTCGAGGCCAGGTGGGGGTGTATTTCACATAGGGCCGCATATAGGGTATGTGCTTTTCCATTGCATAGCCCACGGCATGGCCTATCCCGGAGTCCGGTATGCCCGAGACCAGGTCCGCTTCGATATCATCCTTTCTGGCAAGAGTTCTTCCGCACCGGTAGCGGACAGACTCGACATTGATGTTTTCGTAATTTGATGGCGGGTAACCGTAGTAAACCCAGAGGAAGGAACAGATCTGCATGTCCTCGCCGGGTTTTTTGAGCTGTGTGTAACCGTCTGCGGTTATAGAAACGACCTCTCCGGGTCCGACGTAGTATTCCACCTCATACTCGAGGTTTGAAAGGGCGCATGATTCAGAGGATGCAGCAAAAGCCCCCGCTTTTTTTCCGATAATGATCGGTGTTCTTCCCAGCTTGTCCCTGGCTGCGATAATGCCTTCATCAGTGAGGACCAGCAGTGAGCATGATCCTTGAATGGAAGCATAGACATTCCTGATACCATCGACGAAGGTGGATTCTTCGCAGATCAGCATTGCGACGAGTTCTGTAGGGTTTATATCCTGGCCTGAAGTCTCGGAGAAATACTTTCTCCGAGAAAAGGCTTTCTTTCCCAGTTCATGAATATTGTTGATCTTCCCCACGGTAACAATACCGAAGGTCCCCAGGTGGGAGTTGATGATCAGCGGTTGCGCATCGTTGTCGCTGATAATCCCGATGCCGTTTCCCCCGCTGAAATCAGAAAGTTCTGGTTCGAACTTTGAACGGAAATAGGCGTTTTCGATGTTGTGGATAGAACGGGTAAATCCCTCCTCATTGACAACGGCGAGACCTCCCCGTTTTGTCCCGAGATGGGAATGATAGTCCGTACCATAAAAAAGATCCCGTACACAATCGTGATGAGAAGTTACTCCAAAAAGCCCACCCATATCAAGCACCTCACTTAATTGATAGTCTTAGAACATTTAAGTACTCAAACACGTTTTGCCTTAGATCATCATGATCATCAGGCTCCGATAGTGCCGTTGACTCGTTACAATCTCCGATTTCTTTTTGTCGTGATGCACCTTCCGGTTCCATAACCCGCTTAAAAGGCCCTCACTCCCACTCAATGGTACTTGGTGGTTTTGAACTGATATCGTATACAACCCGGTTTACGCCCTTTACCTCATTGATGATCCTGGTGGATATCCTGGCCAGGACCTCATACGGGATCTTCACCCAGTCAGCGGTCATCCCGTCAAGGCTTGAGACTGCCCGGATTGCAATAACATTTGCATAGGTGCGTTCGTCCCCCATAACGCCGACGCTCTTGACCGGGAGCAGCACGGCAAATGACTGCCAGATATCCTTGTAACCGTCATACTTCTGGATCTCTTCCTGGACCCGCTTGTCCGCCTCCTGGAGGATAGCCACATTTTCGGCATTTACCTCACCGAGGATACGGACCCCCAGTCCGGGGCCCGGAAACGGCTGCCGGTTGATCAGCCTCTCGGGCAGGCCGAGTTCTCTGCCGAGAACCCTGACCTCATCCTTGAAGAGTTCTTTCAGCGGTTCAATTAATACGAATTTCAGGTCTTCGGGGAGGCCCCCGACATTATGATGACTTTTGATGGTTGCAGACGGTCCTCCCTTGGCTGACCGGCTCTCGATGATGTCAGGGTAGAGGGTTCCCTGGGCCAGGAAATCCGCGCCGCCTATTCGTTCGGCCTCTTTGTAGAACACATCGATAAAGGTATTGCCGATTCTCTTTCTTTTCTCCTCGGGTTCGGTAATTCCTTTCAACCGGTCAAGAAAGGTGTTTCGTGCATCGACAATATCGAGATTCAGAGGGTATTCCTTTGTGAAGAGATGGCGGATTTCATCCACCTCTCCTCCACGGAGCAGTCCATTGTCCACAAAGATTGCGGTCATCTGATCTCCGATGGCCTTGTTGATAAGGGCAGCTACCACTGTTGAATCCACACCACCCGAAAGGCCGCAGATCAGCCGGGAAGCCCCGACTCTTGAACGGATTTCCTTGATGGACTCTTCTATGAACCCGGCCATGCTCCAGTCGCCTGAGCAGCCGGCAATCCCAAAGAGGAAGTTCTTGATAATCTCCTTGCCCAGGGGTGTGTGCACCACTTCCGGGTGGAACTGCACGCCAAAGAGCTTTTTTGTCAACTCGCCCATCGCTGCGATGGGGCAGACACCGGTGCTGGCAAGAACAGAGAATCCCTGAGGGGGTGAGACCACCTGGTCACCATGGCTCATCCATACGTTTATTTTCTTATCGATGCCGGAAAAGAGCGACCCGTCAATATCAATATCGATCGTTGCAGGTCCGTATTCTCCGGAAAGGCCCCGCTCGAGACTTCCGCCGAGAACCTGTGCCATGAGCTGCATGCCGTAACAGATGCCCAGGACCGGGACACCCAGGTCAAGTATCTTCGGGTCGATTCCCGGATGGGGGTCCTTCAAGACCGAGGCAGGTCCTCCGGAGAGAACGATTGCCTTCGGGGCAAGGTCGGCCAGATCTTCACAGGCGATGTCATGGGGCAGGATTTCA
The DNA here is from genome assembly GCA_036825155.1 of Thermodesulfobacteriota bacterium. GTDB lineage: Bacteria > Desulfobacterota > Desulfomonilia > UBA1062 > UBA1062 > DSAD01. Next base: position 56,400 of record DAISYU010000006.1, read on the forward strand.
CAGTAGACGCCGCATTCCCTTACACGCCGTGCGATAAGTTGGGCATATTGTGACCCATAGTCAAGAACAGCAACGAGTTCATGCATGATAATATTCCTTACTCTCAGGGATTTTCATAAATACCGGTATGCACGGCAGACGGTTCATGTCTGATATACGACAGTGCATACTCTACAGGATGAGGGTTCCGGTATACACCGTAACCACCGCACCGCTGAGCCATACATCGGTAACACGTTCATGGTTCAGGGTAAAATCTATCTTCAGTTCACCGCCGGGCATTGTGACGTGCACCGGTGGGGGGACATTCTTTACATATGTGCTGATGATCGCCGAAGCCACAGCTCCTGTTCCGCACGCCAGGGTCTCGGCCTCGACGCCGCGTTCATAGGTGCGGACGTTGATATGGCCTGCCTGAGAGACCTGAACAAAATCAACATTCGTGCCTGCAGGCGAGAAATACTCATGCATGCGTATGGTCCGGCCGAGATCTTCGACCGGCATCGTAGAGAGTGAGTCGGTAAAAACAATGGTATGGGGAACTCCGGAATTGATGAAGTGAACGAGGTGGAGATCATTACCGATCTCAAGACGAATATCCTTCTTCAAATCAGTAGGTTCCGTCAGCCTTATGGATACATCATCTGCGTTTACTCTGGCCTGAATGATACCTGCCAATGTCTTGAACCTCATCTGATCGCCTGCAATCTTTTCATGGAAGGCAAACAGTGCGGCACAACGGGCCCCGTTTCCGCACATTTCAGCTTCGCTTCCGTCTGCATTGAAGATGCGGTAATTGAAATCCGCTTCTTCGGATGCTTCAAGGATGAGGACCCCGTCTGCGCCCACGGCTGTTCTCCTGGGGCAATACCGTGCTGCAAATGCGGACCAGTCAAGGGCAAATCGACCCTGCATGTTATTGATGACAATGAAGTCATTGCCCGTGCCCGACATTTTGGTAAATGGAATCGATTTGTTGCTATGTGCAGATCTCATATTTTTCTAACTTTCATCCCTGTTCTTGAGAAGAATGTGATCATTAAAATGTGTTATGATCACCAAGAAGTGAGCTTGCATTAACAAACTCTCCTGCCTAAGTCAAGGCTCCGTGGGCCTAGTTTTTTGCACTTTCCTGCCAGGACCGGTCTGTTGTGGTCAACAGAGCATGTCTTCCGTGATGGCCTATTTTTTCAAGGCATTTGTGATCCTCGACATTGCCTCTTCCACATGTTCAAAGTTATTGAATGCACTGATTCTCACATAACCCTGACCGCATGTGCCGAATCCTGCTCCCGGGGTACAGACAACCCCGGCCTCTTTCAGGAGCAGATCAAAGAATTCCCATGAATCCTTCCGGGCATCCACCCAGATATACGGTGAATTCACTCCTCCGACACAGTCATATCCCAGGGCCTGGATCTTTTCCCGGATATGCCGCGCGTTCTTAAGATAGTAGTCGATCAATGATGCGACCTGTTTTTCTCCTTCGGGGGTATAGATCGCTTCAGCGGCCTTCTGCACCGGATAGGAGACACCGTTGAATTTTGTGGTCTGCCGTCTGTTCCACATGTCTCGAAGCGCATGCCTGTTCCCGGAACCGTCGTAGGCCATGCAGGTCTCAGGAACCACCGTGTATGCACAGCGGGTTCCCGTGAATCCGGCTGTCTTGGAGTAACTTCTGAATTCAATTGCCACTTCTCTGGCGCCATCTATCTCGTAGATGGAGTGGGGCAGTGTTTCGTCTCTGATAAAGGCTTCATAGGCGGCATCAAAGAGGATAAGCGCCTTGGTCTCACGGGCATAATCCACCCAGTTTTGCAAGAGATCCTTGGTTATGGTTGCACCGGTCGGATTGTTGGGAAAACACAAGTAGATCAGATCCACCTTTTCTTTCGGGAGATCGGGGACATATCCGTTATCCCGGGTGCTCTTAAGGTATACGATCCCGCCATAGCGGCCGTCTGCAAAGTCGAGTGTCCGCCCTGCCATGATGTTTGTGTCCAGATACACCGGATATACCGGGTCGGGAATTGCAATGGTAATATCATTTGCGAATAGTTCCTGGATGTTCGCCGTATCACACTTTGCGCCGTCGCTTATGAATATCTCATTCGCAGATATGTCTGCGCCCCGTGATCGAAAGTCATGAGCAGCGATGGCCTCACGCAGGAAAGAATATCCCTGTTCCGGGCCATAACCCCTGAATGTGCCGTCATGTGCCATTTCATCGACTGCCTTGTGAAATGCATCGATGCATACCTGTGGGAGAGCCCTGGTGACATCTCCAATGCCGAGCTTGATCACATCTTTTTCAGGATGCTCCTTCTGAAAGGACGCTACCCGTTTTGCGATCTCGGAAAACAGGTAGGATGCCCTGAGTTTCAGGTAATTTTCATTGATACGGATCATATGCTGTCCTTAACGTTTTTGCATTATTCCATACCATGAAACCCATAGATTTCCAATGCATTAACATTTTATACAACAGGCCTTTTGTGATGATCGAGCCCTGGCTTTGTATGATCCATGCCTACCTGGATCCCGGTTTGTATCTCGGGTGGTAACTCCCTTAAAAAACTCCATGTGCGTGATGAATATTATAGTAAAGGAAATTCCGTGAGATGTCGAAAAATGATTATAAAGCCAAAGACAGGTAGCGTATGGATGATAAAAGGGGACAGATAAGGGAAAAATTGAGAATCGCTGCCCGGTATCAGGATAGTGCGGGCAATGTCTTGTGCGGGACGGTGCTCAATATCAGTCTGGGCGGTTTATATATCGAGACAAGGGATCCCCTCACTGCAGGTGCCCCGTTAAACATCAGTCTGGATGCCGTTGACATCGGCAAGATCATGGATGTGCATGGACGTGTTGTCCGGGTTGATACCGACAGAGGTATGGCCGTTGAATTTACGTCTGTCGGCGATGAGAAAATGCATGAGCTCATCAGGATGATTAAACGGACCACGATCTCGTCAGCCCATGAGCAGCCGGAAGTTGAGGACACTGTATTAAAGAATACACAGAATTTGTCGAATAATACTATAAATCAGGGTGACAGCGTGAGCAGGAAAGAAATGAGAAAACACTCCAGGAAATTGCTGAGAATAGAGGCTCGGTATCAGGATACCAACGGTGCGGTTTTGAAAGGAATCGTCAGAGATCTCTCTCTCGGCGGAGTGTTTATTGAGACCGGCTATCCCCTTGAGCCCTCAGTCTATGTTACTATCAGTCTCGATGCAAAGGACATCGGCAAGGTGATCGATGTGCAGGGAAAAGTGGTGAGGGTCGTTGCCCACAAAGGCATGGCTATCGAGTTTGCCAACAAAGAACACCGCGATATCAAACTGCTTCTCCATGCCATGAGAAGACTTGACCAGGCGTCGCTCCTTTCCCTGAGCAGATCCGCCATGGGTGATTAACCGCAGATTAGAGAGATCCCTCGATTCTCTCATTCCTTATGGTTCCCTGATAAAGAATAAAAAGCACCCCTTGGAGAACAGGGGCGCTTTCTTGTCGCTAAGAGGCAGGCTTAGAGCTCAGCAAGAAGCCTGTTTGCCCAGTCAGCATAGTATTTTTCATCAGCTGTTGCAGCCTTCTCCAGGAGGACCTTTGCTTCGTCCGTTGACTTGGTCTTAATCAGGACTTCTGAGAGAAAGACCTGGCCTTCGGCATCATCCGGGAAGAGCTGCTGGTATTCTTTGAGGTACGTGAGAGCCTTGTCCTTCTTCTGGAGAGGCCATGGCAGGACAAACCAGAAACGGCCCAGGGCCTTTATGGGGCCGCCGTCCTCATACATCTTGTCCAGTTCGTATGATTTTTCAAAGCTGCTCTGGGTCTTATCTTTCAGTCCTTCTTTCAGTGCAGTGAGGATGCTCACGCCGTCCGAATAGTTACCCACCGAGCATCCATACCAGAAATACCCGTCTATCTTGTTCGGGTCGAGTTCTATTGCCTTCTCCCCATATTTCATCCCGAGTTTTCCGTATTCCTTGCAGATATCCTCCCAGCCTTCGACACCCAGCTTCTTGGAATCATTGGCGTACTCCCTGTAGGCACGTGATGTCTTCCATGCAGCCTCATAGCTGGTGGGGTCCTCCTCTAAGGCCTGAGCGTAGAGCTGTGCGGATTTCAGCAGATTCTCTACTCCACCCTGATCATAAAGCGCATCGGCAGCTGTAAGGTCCACCGCCAGGAGACTCATCGGCAGCAACAAGACAAAAAGAAGACCGATTCCCCCTAAGATAACTCTCCTCATAATAACATATCCTCCTTCCTCAAAGTATATATTGTTAACCAATATAATCTATCGCTATCAATGCAGTATATCAAGGGAAAAGATAGAGACGACTATATAAAATACATAAATATACAATAATGTGCATCGCGGCAGGGTTGTATATATTACGCAGGGGCCTTGTTCTGCTGAATCAGGATGCCGGCAGGTGTTGCCCGGTGCATTCTTTTTATACTTGCCAAAAAAAGGGAATTGGCGTAGCTCAAACATCTATGGCGTACGAGAAGATCAATTCTCAGGTGCCCAATATGAAAGGTATTGCGCTTGATTTCCCTTTTTTCCGTTTCAGATACGTTAAAGTCCAGGAAGAACCGCAAAAACAGGTCCAGCCGGAGACCGCAACAAAGGTCGAAACTTCCAGGAGTATAGAGTATTCATCTCCCAGGACAATAACGGTTTCATACGTAAAACCTGCCGAGGTCACGACCCTTGGCATTGATCCGTTGGTATCCAATGCATCGGTCATCCATGAACTTGTCTATGGACGAATCAATGGATATTCCAGTGGGGCGAAACCTGAAACAAACTACCCTGTCTCAAAGGAATATATTCCCCCGTCTCTTGATATTATTGTGTAATTGTTTTAAGTTGCTTATATGATAGGAGTTGTTTCCGATCCCATTTTTATGGATCATGATACGGGAGGCTATCATCCTGAGAGCCCGCTCAGGATACAGTACATTCATACCCTTTTTTACCAGGATACCCCAGGAATCGTTCTGGTGGACCCCCTCAGGGCGACGAAAGAGGATATTATCCTCAATCATGACAGAGGCTACGTCAACTCTATTGCCAGCAACTGCTCATCGGGAAAACTCGTAAATCTTGACATGGATACGATCTGCTCGGAAGATTCATATGATATTGCACTGCTGGCTGCGGGTTCTGTCCTCAGGCTCACGGAAATGGCCCTGAACAAAGAGATCGATGCCGGTCTTGCATTTGTGAGGCCTCCGGGGCACCATGCACGAAAGGGTTCTGCCATGGGATTCTGTCTGTTCAATAATATTGCCATAGCTGCAAGGAAAGCATTGAAGACATATGGTCTCAAACGGGTCCTGATCGTCGATTTCGACGTACACCATGGAAACGGCACGCAGGAAAGTTTCTATGCTGACAAGGATGTTCTCTATTTCTCAACGCACCAGTATCCATTTTATCCCGGTACAGGGAGTATGACCGAATCGGGAAGGTCTCAGGGGCTCGGGTATACCGTCAACTGCCCCTTGAAGGGGGGGCAGAGGGACGGACATTACATCGCCGTGTACCGGTATATTCTCTCACCCATCATTGAGGCATATGAGCCGGAGCTGGTTCTCGTTTCAGCAGGGTTCGATGCCCATGCAATGGACCCCATTGGCGGTATGGAGATGAGTTCGAAGGGGTTCGGAACGATTGCAGGGATCATACACCAGGCAGCCGGTAAAATATCTGCACCTGTTGTATACGCGCTTGAAGGAGGGTATAATCTGGGAGCATTGAAAGAATCCATAGCATGTGTTGTTGATGTTATGAAAGGGGCGTCTCCACCTGAAATCGATGCCATAGCAGGGCCTGAACTGGATTCCATGATAAAGACCCACTCACAGTTCTGGCCGTTGATGCACCAGTAGGTGTTAAGTTTCACCCGTGGGATGCCGAAATGGGAGATATGCTGGAACCTAGAACCATCGAAGCAGTGGACGTGAGGGAATATCGACCCGGTGAGATAGTTGTCCGTGAGGGCGACTCTCATGAATATTTCTACGCCATTCTCCAGGGAGAAGTCCAGATATATCAGATGGACAAGCCGATACGTATTCTTTCCGACCATGATGTGTTCGGCCTTGAGAACTACTATCGCGGCATTCCCTACAGCACGACGGCAAAGGCCACAAAAACATCCCGTATCGCCACCTATGAGTCCGCATGCATCGAGGATATTGTGTTTTCAAAACCAGGGCTCGTCACCATGCTCCTTCGGTCTGCATACCTTCAGCTCGAACAGACAACCTCGGTGGCTGAGTCGAACATACCCTACAGTGAGACCATCAACCTCGACCTTCGGGAATATGAAGACGGCCAGACAATCATCGAGGATGGGACATACGGGACAGAGATATTCAAGCTGTTCCAGACAGAAGGCGGTCTTGAGGTTCTGAAGAAAGGCGTGCGCATCGGCCTGATCACGAACCCGGGCGAGTACTTCGGCGAGATGAGCTTCATCCTGAATGAACCGAGAAGTGCCACGATCCGTTCCGTAGGCAAAAGTGTTGTAGAGGTTTTCCCTGTGCAGGAAGGCGGTCTTGAGAGGCTCATTCTGGAGAACCCAGAGATCGGCAACAGGATAATCACCACCCTTGCAGAGCGGCTCAAACAGGCGAATCTCCTTATCGTAAAGTAGTCAGACTCTACCTGCGCGGAATTCACCCCGCAAATCCTTTTCACCATCAACCAGGTTCAATACTGCGCCTTTTCTCTTCAATAATCCGCTGAATCTGCCCGACAGCTTCAAGGGTTTTGCGCCTGCCTTCTTCAATCGTGCTCTCGCCTTTGGTGAATTCGAGAGAGCGTACTTCGGTGACATCAGGCTCGATCAGGATGTCGGGACGTTCATGGAGCAGCATGAGTCTGTTCTTCTGGTACTGCTGAATATTGGTGGCGCTCAACATGATCTCGAAGATATTCAGGGTATCGGCCTTGTCCTTTCGTGAAAAGCTCTTCTCGATGATCGAGCCGATCTTGTCCTTGCTCTGGCTCAGCTGCTCCGCAAATGCACTGATAAGATCGCTTTCCCGTATGATCTCGGCCTGGCTGTCATTGATTCTCTGCAGGATCTTCTTGAAGGACAAGACGCCGTCAAAGACCTTTTGCGCACCGAGGGTTTTCACCAGGCGGTCTGTTATCCAGGAAGGAAGATCAATATCATGCCGCGATGATCTCCCCTGTGCCTTAATGATGGCCTTTCTCTGATTCGAATTCAATATGTCGGGCATTCTTGAATGCAGGTTGCAGGCTATGGTTATATCAGGGGAAAAGGTTTTGAGTATATCCAGCGGGAGCGGGTCTGAGACACCGCCGTCGGTCAGGAGACGGTCCATGTGGACAACGGGTTTGAATATGCCGGGCATGGATATGCTTGCCATAACGGCTTCCACCAGGGGGCCTTTGTCTATGGGAACGGTCTCACCGGTAAGCAGGTCCGTTGCAACAGCCACATAACGTACGGGAAGTTCCTCGATAAGGACATCTCCCAGAAGGTTTCTGAGAAATTTTCTTGCCCTCTTGCCGGCAAGCAGGCCTGATATGGGGAAGACCGGATCGGCATAGAAACTCAGGGCCTCGGTGAATGAAAGGTCCGAGATGAGATCCCTGAAGGCATCCAGAGCTCCGGTGGCATAGAAAGCCCCCACAGCAGCACCGGCGCTTGATCCGACAATAATATCAAGGGGGATGTCGTGCTCCCTGAGCACGTCCAGGACACCGATATGGGCACCTCCCATTGCCCCGCCACTGTCAAGGGCGATCCCTATGGTGGGCCTTGTTGTGGTCATAGGGTTTTTTTACACAATTGACCCGCGGGATTCAATGGGAAGATGTTGATGAGGAGTACTCCAACACTCCAATTCTCAAATGTCACTTCCAATACTCTTCATATTGCCTGATTTTCTGCCTGGTAAAGAAAATATGCCGGTTTCCCGAATATTCCACTATGGATATTTTCTGGCTCAACAATAACCCGCCACCGGAAGATGTAGACCTCACAGCAGTGGGCTCGGTCGATGAGGTTCCCGAAGACGCCCTTGTATTTGTCGGTGATAAGAGTTGCATCAGATGGAGCGATATTTCCGGGCAGCGGGTGTATTTTGTCTCGGACCTGCCGATCTCTTCACCCCTGCCGGACCAGATTGTCGGCGTTATTCCCAACGACACCGCGGTGATCAGGGCAATCGCAACATTGTACTCCGAGATGAGAGAGTCCTATGAGATCGGCGACATGCTCATAAAGTCGCTGAATGAAAAAGAGCGTGCGATAGCTGAAAAGAACAAGACTATTCTGCGCGAGGGCAAACGGTACAATGCCATCATCAGAAACGCAACAGACCTGATCTTTCTCCTGGGCCCCACCGGGAAGGTCATGTTCTGCAACAAAACCTTTGAAAATTATCTGGGCGATGGAGTTTCATCCCTGATCGGGAAGTCTTTCATCGATTATGTAATGAACGATGACAAGGAATCCCTGGATGAAATGCTCGGCAAGGGTTTTCATAGCGGGGTACCTGCAAAGGCCGAGGTGAAGCTGCATGTCTCAGGCGGCAGAACAGGTATCTTTTCGTTGATGTCCACACCCCTGAGGGAGGACGGCCATATCTATGCCCTGTCCGTGATCGGCAGGGACATCACCGATATCCGTACCATGCAGCACAGGCTGAGCCTTCAGGCAAAAGACCTCACACACATGATCAACGGTCTCTCCCATGAACTGAGAAATCCGCTTATGGTCATCGGCGCCTATATGAAGAGGATCGAGAAGGAAGACGGTGATGAGGTGAACAGCAAGCGGAGCAGGGCACTGACCGGCATCCATTCATCCATAAAACGCATTGAAGATATGATTGTGAGAATTGAGCAGTATGAGGCCATGGTAAACATGAAGATCTTCTACTCCGAGGTCGATCTGGCAGGATTGGTCAATGATGTTGTCTCGCAGTATAGCCCAGCTATACCCGTACAGGTAGATGCCTTAGAAGAGATCACGGCATACAGCGATCATGATCATATACGAACAGCATTGCTTCGCATTCTTGAAAATGCACTGGAGACGGAGACTGAAAAAGTCCTTATCAGCATCTCGAGGGATCAGGGCTTTGCCTACATTGCCCTCAGGGATTACGGAGAAGGCATCAGGGACGATCTCGAGACAGTCTTTGCTCCGTTCTATTCAACAAACCCCATGAAAACAGGGCTTGGCCTCACTGAAGCAAGGATAGCCATGGCCAAGATCGGCTCGCACATACAGATTGTCCCTCAGGCCGACCCCGGGGCCATTGTCACGCTGAAGATCGCACTGGACCGGAGATTGTCATCAAGACAGTAGGGGTATAAAGTTTAAGATTCAGGGTACAGGTTCAGGACATAGGTAACACTTTTAGCTCAGGACATGGGTGGCAGCTTCAAATAAAGAATTATCGCGGCTGAAAGCCGCTCCCACAACCTTTT
>DAISYU010000007.1:0-29635 GCA_036825155.1 Thermodesulfobacteriota bacterium
AAATTTTGTGTATCTTGTGTAACATTATATCTCATCCTCGAAGGGACGGAACCGAATGAGTCCATACAGCCCCAGTCAATCCGGACCGATTGCTCTTGTCTTATATGTATTCATCATTGTCTTGATTTCAGCTCAGGCTGTGGCTTCGGACCCGCAGGCTGCTATCGATCACATGCTGAAAAACGGGTTTGAGCTGTCAAAGTCGCGGCAGCTGTATTCCCAGTGGTCTTCGGCCAAGAATATCGTGATCGATATGGCCAACTCGGGTGACCCCAAGCAGGTCGAGCTCGCCTTTCAGATCTGCCGGCAGCGCTACCCCACGGTGGCCCGGGCCATGAGCAAGGGGATTCAGGACGTGGCCGCCCATGCCGACAAACCCCTGGATGCCCTGGTGCCCACCGGCTCGTGGAAGAGTAAGGTGATCTTTCAGGGCGATCCATCCCGCCTGGCTGACAAACAGACATTTATCAGACAATGCGCCACATCAGACATCGACCTGACCAATTTCAGCATGACCGGCAATGCTGAGGCTGTCACCGAACGCGCCATGATCCACTTCACCGAGATGACCACGGGCCGAAGGGTCATCGCAGCGGACGGTTCGATCGATACCGGGCTCATCAACAAGACCATGACCTCGGGCGAGGTGACCCTGTTTCCCCGCGACCCCAACGGAAAGATGAGCCCTGATTTTGCCAAGAAATATCCACACATCGTGCACGAAAGCTACCCGGGCGCCGCCGGCCAGCGCGCCCTGGAGCACAACTACATGCTCAACCCGAGCAAAAACTGCAAGGCCGACATCGTCCGCTATGACAAACACAATAAACCCATACTCAATGCGGATGGCGATGTCGTGCTGCTGAAAGACCAGCCCACCGAAAGTGTCATGGAGAACCTCAGCGATGCCAAGTATAACCACATGGACCGCGCACGTATCGTGGATGCCGACTACGAGATCAAGTACAAGGGACATCTCGCAGGTATGAACGACCGCCAGCGGGCCGACCACACCGCCAAGATGCTCCAGCGGATGCTGGATGACGATGCCAAGGTCACGGGCATCAATCCGGCCACCCACCCTGATACCAAAGATCTCTACGACAAGGCGCGCCTCGTCAAGGATGCTGTCAGAACCGGGGACGACGATGCCCTCAAGGCCGCCCTGAAGGGCCAGAGCCTGGACGATTTCCTGCGCCAGGCGGACGATGAGATGATGCGGATCAACCTCAATAACAAGCGCCGCCTTACAGGACTGGTGGACGATGCCTTCGAGAGTGCACCGGGCTCCGGTGTTGATGCCGGCGATTTGGCGCAGTCTTCCCGCATGGCGAATGTGGCGAAGGGTCTGACCCTCCTGGGCTATGGTTATACAGCAGCCGATGCCTTTATCAAAGCCCGGCCTGACGAGCGCCGTGCCGAGGTGGGTAAGGCTCTGGTGAGCGCGGTTGCGGCCGATGCCGCCAGCAATGTGGTGGGCTCTGCACTGGCCGCGGCAGGCAAGGGCACGGCCGCCACCATGGGTGCCGGATTTGCCGCAGCTTTTGTGACCGGCTTGGTGGTCAAGGGCGGGCTGGACATCACCCAGGACTGCGCCGAGGCCATAGCCGGCGGGTACAAGACCGACGCGGTTATGAGCAGAATGTTCCTGGAGAAGGACAAGCTCAAGGCCTTCCTTACCATGAGCCCGGATGAGATCCGGCGGCAGATCGACAAGGAATGGGAGATCCAGTACCAGTACGGCGGCATGTACTACGGACGCAGCGGCGATGCCGATGCCCAGGCCAGCCGCAAGAAGGAGATCTATGAAAAGGCCCTCAAGGCGCAGAGCAGCATCATCTTCGACACCATGCAGAGCAGGGTGCTCGCCAATATTGTGGCCGACGAACTCGCCGATATCGCCCGGCGTTTCGACAGTGGCGAGATCGACGCCTACGACCTCGACAAGGAGCGTGAACGGCTGAACACCAATTTCAAGGATGTTCTCGACACGCACTTAAGCGGCGACTACAAAAATTACCGGGTGTTCTTCAGCCACGCAGGGCAGACTCCTGAGCGTGGCGGAGCCTGGGATGCCATGTTCGGGGACGACAAGCAGAAGGCACTCGACCGGCAGGCATTCGATGCCCGGCTGCAGACCCTGCTCGACGAGATGGCGTTCATCGAGGGTTCCCTCGGGGATTTCGACGGCCATGCCGCTGCATTGAGTGCAATCCTGCGTAACGAAGGCGACCCGGCACAGGCAGCCGAGTTGCTGGCACAACTGCAGCGCGACCGGGACGATCTGTCCATGAACATGGCCACGATCGAGAGCGGGGCAGCTTCCTGCATGATCACACTGAATACCACCTACGGGGTTGATGACGACATCACCGCGTTTCACAACAAAAAGAACATCCTCATGCGGCTGCTCATGAATTTTCCGCGCGAGGTGAAAAACCGGCTGGCCGTCTTTGCGGCCCTGGAAGAGCAGTACAACCTGTTCAAGATGATGGCAGATCTCAAACAGAAGGACGAAGAGGAGGCAGCTGCTCTTCTGGCTGCAAAAAAACAGCCTGACGATCTCCCGGCATGGGCAAAGAAATCGGGTGCCGGCAGCGATGATACGCCCGGTCAGGACGATCCCCCGTCCTTTGTTTCAAAGACCACCTCGGGCAATGAAACAGACGATGAAGACGAATTCGGATCGGACAAAGACGACTATGCCATCAAGGCAATCGCCATCGATACCGTCGACGTGGACAAGGACGGCAGGATCTATACCCGGCTCAGGGACAGCGACGCCGCTACGGTCATCATCCGCATGCGCGGCAGCGATCACATCATCGACGGATCCGAGGCAGTAGACCTGCTCATGGAAAAGGGCTACCTGCACTACGTGGCCGGGGTAGGGCTGGTGACGACCAGCCGCTATGCCGCCTTTAGTGATGATACCGGTTCCCATGAAGAGGAAAAGGCGTCTAGCTTAATGTCCGGGCGGGGCTATCGGCCCGGCTGGCGCGACAGTATCGTGGATCAGAGCGTGGAGATGGATGCCGAAACCATGAAAACCTTTGGCGGGACACTGACGAAAGAGAAAAAGAAAAGCAGCATCTCTGACCTCTACGGGACCAAGAAAGGCTGGCAGGACGGCATCGTCGACAAGAAAGTGGAGATGGATGACACGACCAAGAAGACCTACGGCGGGGCCGTGAAGTAGTGAGGATGCAACGAGCCCCAGGGATAGACGAAAAGGTTTCAGGAGAAACAGACCCTGTGGGAGCACCTTCAGGTGCGATATGCAGCAGGGATACAGAAATGATCGAAAGCAGGACGCATAGATCATAAGACCGAAATCATAAAAGCAAACTGAACTTTACAAATAAAAGGGAGTAAGATGAAACGACAGATCGCATGTCTTTTTTTGCTGCTTATCTGGACTCTGCCCGCCCTGAGCGCAACGTACGAAGGACTGACCCCCGGGGTCTCCACACGGGCCGAGGCTGACAAAGCTCTGGGAGCTCCGCTTCAGATCCTCTCGAACGGCCGCACTCTGGCCTATGACCCGGCCGGACATGATCTCAAGGCAATCTCAGTGCGCCTGCGCGAAGACAGGCAGACCATTGCAGCCATCAAGCTCACGTTTTTGAAACCATATGAAGCTCCCATGGTGCGCCAGTGGTTTTCCCTGGGAGAACCGGACATGTCCGAGACCGACCTGCTCGGCCGGCGCAATGAGACCTATGCTGCTAACGGCATTGTGCTGCACTTTGCCGGTGATTCACCGGATGCGTCCGTGGCGGGCCTGTCTCACATCGAAACACCTGCTGAGAAGAGCGATCGCCCGGTTGCGACCAAAGAAGCCCCCAGGCACGTTCCGCCCTACCTGGGCCTGATTCTGCCCAAGAACACCGCACACGGCTTACATGTGATCAACGCCTATGCAGGCTCGCCGGCCGAGGCCGCCGGGCTGAAGATGGGCGACGAGATCCTCATGGTGGATGCTCGTGATGCCTCGGGCGGGGCTCTGACTTCTGATGGTTTCGTAGAACTGGTGTCCGCCAAAACCGCGCAAACACCACTTGATCTGCGTATCCGGCGCGGCGAGCGGGTCTTCGATGTAACCATAACCCTTGCAGCGCTTGACAGCCAAGTGCTCGAAAAGAGCCGGAAGGCTGATCAGGAACAGGCCCAGGCTTTGTACACGAAGGCGACAGCGCTCAAGGACAAGAAAGACTATGCTGCAGCTGCACTATTGTATGCCCAGGCCCTTGAACTCAATCCTGCCGGCAACAACATCTATACCTATCTGGCCCTGTGCCTCCATCGTCTCGAGCGACACGCCGAGGCCGAGCCTCTGCTCAAGGCATCACTGGGCCTGGCAGACATCCACTATCCCAATTATCTTATGGGAACGGTCTGCAGCGCACAGGGGCGATACGGTGAGGCCGTACAGGCCCTGGAACACGCCGTCGAGTTGAGGAATCCCGAGTGGACCAAGGTGTTCGAATACGAGGAATTGGGATTCTGCTACATGAGACTGGGCAAAGATGACGATGCCCGGCGCGTTCTGCTTGACGGCTACCGGATCAACCCCGGGCGCCACCGGCTTACCTACCTGCTGGCGAAGAGTAACGACAACCTGGGCCGGAGCGAGGATGCAGTCAATTATTACCAGCGCTATCTCGACTTCAACCCCGCCGACGACGAGAAGAAGGACCAGGCACGACGCCGCCTGGCTGCACTCAAGCAGACACCTGGTGCACAGCAGAAAAGCGGCAAGGATAAAGACGAGCTCGTAAAAAAAGTTTTCAAAGCGATAGACACGGTGAGCAAGGATCTGAAGGACTTCAACCGCGAATAAGCAGAGGATTGCCCAGCTCTATACGAGGGTAATTCTCGGAGCGGCTCTTTTACCCTGAAGGGCCGGAGCCCCTGTTCATCGAATCCTGCTGCACGAAAATCAGTGCATCAGTGTCAAAACCCAGGGTTTTTGCCTTCTGAATCAATGAATCAGTAACTGTTTCAGATAATTCCGGGTGTCTTGCCAGGATCCACAAAAAAGATCTGCTGTTGCCGCAGACGAGGGCATACGAGTAATTTTGCCTGTCAAGCTCAAGAATATTGTAACCGCCATAGAATGGTCCAAAGAAGGAGACCTTCAGTCGGCCCAGATGGGGGTCGGAAACGAAACGGGCCCGTCCCTCGGCCTCCTTCCACCTGTTGTTTTTTGGATCAAATCCGCGATTCACAACCCGCAGGCTGCCATCTTCATTGAGCGTGTAGATTGCCGTGACGTTGATGAGGCCTCTTTCAAATACATGATCAAGTCTCGCAATCTCATACCAGGTGCCCAGATAGCGCTGTACATCGAATCCCTGCACCGCAACGACACCCTCAGGGATCCGGGCACATCCATACACGAAGAATGTGAGCAGGTATACCAGGACTCTCTTCATATTCGTTCCTTTCATCCAGCCCCTGTTCCATATTAGTGTGCAGTTATTCATGTCCTGATATGGATCAGGTCAATGTATAAGTATGTAAGTATTATGTCTCCGGATCAGGTGTTTTCAACCCCGGGACAGAATTTTGAAAGTGTAAAAGAGAACTTCAAGGAATTGCGGACTCGAAGACAACTTGCCTGGATGAAATACTAATTCACCAGGTTCTCTTGTCTTACTCTATCTGTTCTGGATTAAGAAGAAAACTGTCCACAGATGCCTTGTACCTCATGCCTGAGGCCCTTCAACGATACTTCTTCAGGATCTGTTTATACAGGGCAGCGGCTTCGCGTTCAGGCCGGGTCCAGCCGGGCTTCGTCTGAAGACCGAACACTCTTTTCCTGAGTCTGGATTCCCGTTTCCTGATATCCGGCAGGAATTGTCTTTCGAAGACATCCATGAGATGACCTTGGGCACCATTGCGGTATGCCATGAGAAGGGCGAGGCCTTCTTCGTCACTGACGAAGTGGTGATAGTCATCCTTTGCATGAATGTCCTTTCTGAAGAGGCTGTACAGCGGCTCCTTTTCAGCATCCAGCATGGAAGATTCAAAGCCGAGGCCGAACGGGTCTCGCCCCAGCGCACAGGCGTAGATGAAGGGCTGTGCACAGCGGTAGCATTTATGGCACCAGCGGGAATAGTCGGACATCTCCATATGGCATGTCACGCGGTATCTGCCATAGGACTGAAATTCTTCATGAAGGATTGCATGGATGGAGAAATTGTCGAGTACGCCGATAGGATTTATCACCCTGATCTGACTGTTTGAAAACTCCTTGGCCATCCGGGCCAGTTTTCGTGCTGCCAGGCGGCTCTGCATATACAGGTGAGGCGCCATAAACCCGTCGCGGTGCAGACAGGGCAGCGAATTTTCGTATTCGTTGCTCAGGATGATATAGGGGGCGCGGTAGTATGTACAGAACGGCAGCATGGCAAAAAGATAGATGAAATGGATATGCACCTGGTGCAGCCTGGTTACCGGGCGATTCAGCACCTGCCAGTCCGAGAGCAGCTGTATCTCGTTTCGCACCTGGTGGTATGTGTAACCGTGCTCCGCGAAGAAGTCTCCTTCCAGTTCCTTGCGGATTGCCTTTCCCCTGGGCAGGACGCATTCATCGATATTGACGAGGATGACCTCGTATCCCAGAGCCGACAGCGTAGCCAGGCTTAAAAGACTGTCTTTTCCATAGGTGAAGGGGAGAATGACCCTTCTGGGATTCCAGTTGTCCAGGCGCGGGATGCCCTCCGATGATGATTTCTCCGGGAAATGGCGCAAGACGGAACGAAAAAGCGACAGCACCTCTTCGGAATTCTCCGAGGGAATCGGCTCCACCATGTTGGGAATGGAGAGCTCGAAGCACTCCTCGTACGTATCCAGGAACCGTGGCTCCGGCGTCTGGTACCATATCGTGGGATGTCTGAGGATAACCGGTGTGACCTGCGTCAGGATATACGCAAGCTCGTTCTTCAGTGCCTCTTTCGCAGGGAAATCCTGCCAGATCTCTTCAGGGAAGGAGATTTCACAAGGCTCGGCCTGCCAGTGCGGCCCGGCAATGCTCAGCGAATAACCGCGCGGGGTGTTTTGTATGCGAACTTCCAATGTTCCTCTTCTCTGCGGCTCCCCGCATTACCGGGCAACTGTGAAATCGTGGGCTTACGCGACAGGTCCTGGGCCGATGCGCAGGGTGATGTCTCTCTGTTCAGGCAACAGGATGATGTTCCCCAGTTTGTCCAGTTGAATCTTGGTGCCGTTCTGGTCCACCATGAATCTCTTGCCGTCGTCACTCAGGAGGTACTGGTTGCCTTTTTCATCCACAAGTACCGGTTTTCCGTTCTTTGTCATGCTCCGGGTATACTTCACTTTCTTTACACTTTTCGTTTGCTTGTTCCACTGCTTGACATTCGACTGTTGTGCCGGCTGCTGGGCGATAGCTGACGTGGCAAAGAATGCGAACACGGCGCTTATGAGCATTGATATAATCTTCCTGAACATGATTCACCTCCTGGAGAGTCATTTTACCTTATAGAAATAAGGGTATTATGCCACTACCGTCAACTGGTTTTTCATGGCCTGATAGTTTCAATACGGCCACAAGAGGAATTGATGGGGTAGGGTGTTAGACATTCATAAAGATATTGTCACATAAAGATGCACAGTCTGATCCTTCCGATATTTAGACTGCGATAGAAAATATTGAGACCGCTTTTCTGGATAGGACAATTCCATACAGAGATGATCAGGCGGGAAGGTCCCTGAAGTCCGGGTGCCTTCCTGCACGCATTCACTGACCTCAGTCCACCCGTATGACCACGGCATCTCCCTGAGCCAGGCCGCCGCAGATACCTGCGACACCATAGCCTCCGCCCCTGCGTCGCAGCTCATACATCATGGTCATCAGGATGCGGCCCCCGCTCGCACCGACCGGATGGCCGATGGCGATGGCACCGCCGTTTGGATTGGTCTTGTCAAGGAGAGCATGCCATTTTTTCTCGTCACCATCGGCCAGGATCTTGGTGGATACCAGTGTCACGGCAGCGAATGCCTCGTTGATCTCGATGACCTCCATCTGGTCGATGGAAAGGGAGGCCCGCTCCAGGGCCTTGCGGATAACGAAACCGGGCAGCTCTGCCATACGCCTCGGCTCACTTGCTCCGCTCGCCATGGACACGATGGTGGCAAGAGGTTTGACTCCCATTGCCTCAGCTTTTGACCGCCGCATGATGATAACTGCCGTGGCGCCGGCATCCAGGCCCGGTGCGTTCCCAGCAGTCACCGTGGGGCTTCCGTAGATAGTCTTCAGTTTCGATAACACCTCGAGGGTAGTGTCGGGTCTGGGGAATTCGTCTTTGTCAAAGATGAGAGGATCTCCTTTTCTCCGAGGGATCTCAACAGGCACAAGCTCGTCATCGAACCTGCCTGCTTCGTCCGCCTCAGCCCACTTTCTCTGTGAACCCAGGGCCCACTTGTCCTGATCTTCCCTGGAGATACCATACTCAATGGCGATCTCTCCGGCGTCCCTGCCAAGAGGACTGTATTCCCGGTAGGTGATGGGGTTCAGATAATCCTGCACTAAAAGCGGCTTCATCCCTCCTCCCCAGCGGTGCCCGTTCATGAGCAGGGGGGTATTGCTCATGTTTTCGGCACCAACAGCCATACAGGTGTCAGCCTCGTTCAGCAGAATAGCCCTGCGACCCAGCTGGACTGCACAGAGCGACGAACAGCATGCTCGATCGATGGTCAGCGAAACCAATGAATCGGGGAGTCCTGCCCTTAGAAGGGCCTGCCTGCCATTCACATTGTCAAAGAGTGCTGCTTCGGCCTGGTCGCACATTCCATAATACAGCTCATCCAGGTCTTCTCCCTTGAGTCCTGAGCGTTTCAGGCTCTCCCTGATCACGATAACACCGAGGTCTGTGCTGTGTATCTCCCTGAGCATCCCGCCAAACTTGGAAAAGGGTGTTCGTGCCCCGGCTACTATCACCACATCATCCTTACCACCCATGACATCTCCTTTCGTACTGTATATCAATCATACATCAGATACTCTGCTAGCCTTCAGCCCTTGACGGCCTTCTGTGTCTACTCGCCTTTCACATAGTGTTTCACCGGCTCAGCGCGTTCACGGACGGGTTGTTGATCCCCATAAGGGCCACGCCCGTATCATGCAGTGTGTACATACATCTCGTCTTCGCATTGACTGTCTTCATGGATAAATCTCCGCATTATCTTGTTTCCTCTGTTTGTTTCCCGTATTTATCTGAAATATGTTCAATATCAAATGGTCAGGCCCGGGATGGATATCCACGGTCCATAAAAGATCATCACCATGAATGTCGGCCATGCAGCCAGTTTGAGATGCCCCAAAAAAATCTCACCTATTGCAAACAAAATAGTCAGAAAAATCCAAAAACCAGCCTGTCCTTGCTCAACTTTACCTTAATAGTTCTCCACCATTTAAGTTCTTGTTATCAGGAACATAGCCCTCATAAAGGTTTGTTATGGCAGAAGCGTTCGATTCGTTCATGGATCCTTAGGATGTGTTTTCTCTTAGATAGACTCTCCTGCTGTCAGATCATACTTACGTTGCTGGTCATATATAAGGAGCCTTCTGCCCATGCACATCTTCCATCATTACGATCGGAGCACTTTTATCAGAAAATAACAATTAACAAGCAATTAAATAACATATTAAACAATAGCCAATTACGGAGTCAATATCATTTTAACGATGAACATACCTCTCTGAAAGTAACCAGTAAAAACAGATGGTACATGGCAGCGGGGAAGAGGTGAGACGCTCGGGTCAGGTTTCTAAGGCATTAGGGAAGATACCATTACGGATAGTATAAGGACAGGGATAATTTCCATGAGTACACTTTCCAATGGATTTTTTGATCCGGGTTATATCAAACAGCAGGTATGGGAAGTCTATACAGTCTCTTCTATGATATCGAGGATCTGAAGGAGTTTTTTTATCTCTTTCTCGCCGACAAGTTCTTCGATCTTCCTGTTCAGGGTCTGGGCGACCGGCAGCAGCGTGACAGCTAGTTCCCGCCCTTTCGGCGTGAGGTGGATCTTCATGACCCTCCGGTCTGTCTGGTCCGTGGATCGTTTTACAAGGCCTTCTCGTATCAGACGGTCCACGAAGCCGGTTACCGCAGGACTCTCCACCTGAACCCGTTCTGCGATGTCTTTTACCGGACTACCGTCATGATCGAGGAGGTCGAAGAGGATGAATGTCTGCCCGACAGTGATACCGTATTTGCCGTACTCACTGTTCACATATTTCCAGATTCTCCGAGTCACGGCACCTATACGAAAGCAGTAGAAGCCGTTAAGGATGTCCATTCTCACCTCAGCTCTTTAACTTTCCTGCGATGGGCAGCTTAACGTAATAACGTGGTCTGAATACCACTGGATAAGCTGATTGCCAACTGATCAAAGTTAATTTTAATTACCTTCAAGAAGCCTTTACTGTCAACATAATATTGTCCCAGCTGTTGAATAACGCTGGAAAAATTAGTACAAATGAAGAGGTCTGTCTCTCACGGAACAGGTGTCTTGAGAGCGCAGCACTTTTCATAATGGAAAACAACAATCGTCGATACACTCGGGCATACCTTACCCGACCGGACAATGGAAAGGATGCACGGTTTGTTCCGATTCTAGGGCTTTCCGGCTATAACCGCCAGTTCTGTAGTATCGGGATGGTCAGGTGCGCCGGCAACATCGGCGAACAAATTCTCAACGACAAAACCACAGTCCACAAATTCCTTTTCCAGCGCTTCGGGGCTGAAATACTGCAGCCAGTTGTAGACGGTTCTGCTGAGGCCTTCTTCGATAATCGTATATTTATCGAGAACGACCTTTTCTTCCTCGTATTTGAAGATATTCAGGAATCCGTAATACCTGTTGGGGGACCAGAAGCCATTGAGGAGATTTGCCTCATACACGGCCTTCTCTTCCCTTTTATCAAAGGCCCTCAGTGAATACACATCGAGGAGAACCGAGCCGCCGGGCTGCAGGATTGTGCTAAACGTACTCAGCATCTTCTTTCTCTGGATGGGGCTGAGGGCGCAGAAGTCACACATGATCATCATGATGAGATCAAAGCGATCATCTGTTTCAAATTCCAGGTAGTCCTGATTCAGGTAGTCAATGGACAGTCCCTCCCTGGCTGCAGCCCCACGAGCATACTGGATCGACCTTTTTGAAAAATCTATCCCGGTCACCTCCGCCCCTTTCCGAGCCAGCCTCGCGGCATACAATCCCGGGCCGCAACCGAAGTCGGCAATCTTGGTCCCGGCCCCGACATTGAAGCGGGACACTATCCATTCAACCGAGCGGTCGATGAATTCCGCCTTTCGTGACGACACATCAATGTCACCGTCCAGGTGGAACTTGAGCATTTGTTCTGATGTATGCTCATCCGTCCACAACTCGCGTGCCGTGTAGAACTCAAACGGCCTGGGACGGGTGTTTATTCTTTCAAGCTCGTCGAACATTTCTTCTCCATTCTTCTTCCAGCGGAACTGGGATCCGGCACCAGGATTTCGTTCCCTTCTGAATATCGATACCCCTGCCTGTTCCTTCATTTTCCGTGCATCCATCAGCAGCGGTCAAAACGGATTGCAGTATACCACAGATCAAAGAGAAATAAGAACCACCCGTGATATCCTCTGGTCTGATTATAGAAGATCCTTTGACTCTTTATCGCGTGGTACTTATTACAGTATTAAAGGAATGGATCTGGTAAAACCATGGAGGAAGAAAGTTTGGTCATCCGCTACGGCAATTTCAGGATGATGTTTTCAGGAGGATCTCGTGAGATCAAAGTTGCATGCAGGATTCATTGTCGGTGTATGTTTTCTGCTGATTTGCTGCTCAGGAACGAAACCAACGACCCTTGGCGTCAAACAGGGAAAGCTCTCCCCCTGTCCTGATTCGCCCAACTGTGTCTCGTCTACAAGCAGAGACAGCAGACATGCCATGGAGCCTTTGGGCTACACAGGAGACATGCAGGCGGCAAAACAGAAGCTTGTAGACATTGTTTCCTCGTTCAAACGGGCAAGGATCATGGTGGATGAACAGGACTACATCCATGCAGAGTTTGCCTCGGCACTGTTTAAATTTGTCGATGATGTGGAATTCTATTTTGATGACGAGCACAAGGTCATCCATTTCAGGTCTGCCGCCAGGCTCGGGAAATACGATTTCGGGGTGAACCGGAAGAGGATGGATAAGATCCGGCAACGGTTTTACAAGGACTGACAGAGTCCTTATAGATCCTTTGCCGGTTATGGCTCGATACAGCGGAAACACAATGTCTGAAACAATGAAACTCATCGTTTTTACCCGGTATCCCAGCCCTGGAGAGGTCAAGACACGTCTGATCGGCACGCTTGGCAGGATTGGTGCGGCATCTCTCCACCAGCAGATGACGCAGCATATACTCGAGAGGGTACGAGACCTTGCAGCGCTTGGTATCGCTGTCGAGGTGCACTTTGCGGGAGGCACCAAGACGCTCATGGCACGAATGTTCAGCAACGATTGTTCCTTTTACCGGCAGAAGGGTGCCGGCCTCGGTGAACGGATGCTGTACTCTTTTTCCCGGTCATTCGACCGAGGTGCCACACGGGTTGTTCTCATCGGAACCGACTGTCCCGGTATTACGCGCGGTACCATACTGACGGCCTTTGATCTGCTTGGAGAGAATGACTGTGTGTTCGGGCCTGCTGATGACGGGGGGTACTACCTCATCGGTCTGAAAAAGCCGGTACCGCAACTGTTTGAGAATATCCCGTGGGGTGAAGGATCGACCCTGCACAAATCCCTCGAGGCCGCCCGGTTGCATGGGCTTAGCTATGCTCTCCTGGAGCGGCTTCGTGACGTGGACCGGCCCGAAGATCTTGTGGTATGGGATGAGGTGAAGGCGGCAAAGGCGCTGCAGATGATATCCATCATCATCCCTGTGCTTAACGAGGAAGCACATATCGCACGCACGATCAGGTCGCTGCAGACTGCCAAAAATTCAGAGATCATTGTTGTTGACGGAGGGAGCAGGGATGCCACAGTTGATACAGCGTTCTCATGCGGCGTCCGGGTCATACAATGCCGGCAGGGAAGGGCTGCACAGATGAATCATGGGGCCAGGCATGCATCGGGGGAGATCCTTCTGTTCATCCATGGAGATACCGTTGTGCCGGAAGGATACGACCGGAAGATACGGGAAGCCCTGAGGGATGAAGATGTTGCTGGAGGGGCATTCAGCCTGCGCTTTGACAGCCCGGAGCAAGCCATGCGAATTATAGAGATGGGAGCGAATCTGAGATCGCGATACCTGGGCCTGCCGTATGGGGACCAGGGGCTGTTCGTTTTTTCGGTCGTATTCAAGAATCTCGGGGGATTCCCTGATATGGCGATTATGGAGGATGTTGCCTTTGTCAGACAATTACAGCGCCAGGGCAAATTCGTTACCCTTGACGCAGCGGTAACCACTTCTGCGAGACGCTACGAAGCCATCGGGCCTTTTCAGACATGGGTGATGAACCAGTGTGTTCTTGCAGCATATGCGCTCGATGTTTCCCCTGATCGTATTGCCGGACTCTATCGATCACGGTGCAAGGGGATGAAGCAATGGTTCTCAGTAGTCATCTCAGGTCTGAAAAGCCGGTGTGTGCGCTCTCTTCACTGATCCTGGTTTCCATAAAAATGAATATCGAACACTAATATTCAATTTTTTTCCTCAATGCACCGAATATAAGAATCAATATATTGTAGAATGAGGTGCAACTATGAAGGGTTATCTTGAGAAGATTCTGTTGATTTATGGGGCAATGTTCTGTGTTGTCAATTTCGGATGGATTATCTCCAGTTTTTACCTGATGTCCAATTCTCCTGCACAGATGAAAGTGTTTGCCATGCACGGGTTTGTCATCTGGCTGGTTTTCTTTGCGGCAGGGCTTGCCGTTGTATGGTTGCTTGCTCATCCGGTGAACAGGGGACTGGATCTCCTTCAGAGCAATAGTCTGGGCGACGCCGAACTCATGGCCATGACAAAGAGGAATTCCCAGCTTCCTGTTCTGACGGGTATTCTCATTGCCGCGCTGACGAATTTCTATAACATCTTCATATATATCGATTACAAGATCCATGATATCGGACTTATCGCTTCAAACGGCATATGGGCAGCAGGGTTTGCTTCCAGCTGTGCCTTTTATATCCTCATGTTCGGATCCATCAGCATGGTCACAAACCCCCTGATCGACCCGCTGAAGAAAGAATGCCGGCTGAGGGGTGTACCGTACCGCGGTGTTATGATGGGTATGGAAAGGAAGATATGGGTGGTGCTGATGCTGTTCTGCCTGGCCTTTGTCATGTGGCTCGGCATGCTTGGATTCTATGAGGGGGTGTGCCGCATACAGGAAGAGCTCAAGGCCAACATCCTCTCGACACAGAAGATCGCCATAACCAATTTAAAGAGTGATGGAAATGCCACGTTTACCGAGGACAACCTGAAGGAACTTGTAGATACAATCAACCAAGCAGGTATCGGTGGTGCATTCCTGGCAGACCGGTCCGGAAATATCCTCTATAATCCTCAAAACAGGAAGATCTACAACGACAAATGGGCTGACATCAATAATGCCATAAGAAACGGCATGAGTTCCGGCAAATCACAGAGCATGTATGAAAATATTCATGAACAGGTGATCTCTTTTGTTCCGGCAGGCAATGAATACCGTCTCGGAACCGTCAGTGGTCTTCATGAGCGGATGTCCCATTTCAAGCAGTTCTTCGTGATGAGTCTGTTTTTGTGTCTCGTGGGGTTGAGCGTTGCTGCTATGGCAGGGATAACCCTGTTCAGGAGTATTATCATACCGGTCAAAAAGACAGCGGAGAAGTTGAAGGACATCTCTGAAGGAGAGGGCGATCTTTCCGCCCGTCTGGCGGTTGCAAGTAATGATGAGACCGGGGTGCTTGCGGAACAGTTCAATCTGTTTATTGAAAAGCTCGAGAACATTATCTCGGGACTGAAGAATGTCGCCTTGCAGGTGGATACGGCAACAAAGGAGGTGGCATCCGGATCTCAGGGTCTTTCCCAGGCTACACAGGAGCAGGCCTCTGCCATCGAAGAAGTTGCAGCAACCATCGAAGAGATGACCTCATCCATAAAACAGAATGCAGCAAATGCCACCGAGGGCAGAGAGAAGGTAAAGGATATGGTCCGGATGGCCAACAGTACCGGGGAGGTGTCCAATGATCTCGTCAGCGGTATGAACGAGATCTCCGAGGCATCCAAGAAGATCAACAATATCATCGTAACCGTAAACGAGGTGGCCTTCCAGACGAACCTCCTGGCGCTCAATGCAGCAGTGGAAGCCGCGCGTGCAGGGGAACACGGCAAAGGATTTGCCGTGGTGGCAGAAGAGGTGCGTGCCCTGGCGCAGCGTTCGGCCGATGCAGCAAACCAGATCAAGATTCTCATAGAGGACACTGTCAATAAAATCGCAGCTGGTGATGAGATGGTACGGAGATCGCGGTCATCTCTTGAAGAGATCATTACTCATATCGAGGCCCTTTCACAGGGGATAGAGGAGATTGCCTTTGTATCCACAGAGCAGGCAACCGGGATAGACGAACTCAACAGGGCCATCAGTCAGATAGATTCCACCACACAGCAGAATGCAACGACAGTGGAAGAACTTGCAGGCACATCGGATAGTCTCAGCGTCGAGGCTGGTGAGCTTGCCCGGCATGTTGCGCGGTTCAAGGTTGGTGATGACGTGGAGCACGAACAGAAACTCGACAAACCTAAGAGAGTATCTTCAGTAAGAAGTGAGCCTCAGAATATCAAAGAACCCGCAATCAGATCGAAGGCCAGTCTCGATGCATCAAACGACGGCTTCGAAGAGTTCTGATAATTGCCTTGACTGAGCATCGAAAGCAGGCCTGGGTAAAAGAGGCCTGCTTTTCTTTATCCGTATTCGTAAAACCCTCTGCCTGTCTTGCGTCCGAGCCATCCGGCTTCGACATACTTGCGCAGCAGCGGACACGGCCTGTATTTTGAGTCGCAAAATCCCGAATAGAGGGTCTCCATGATTGCCAGACAGGTATCAAGGCCGATGAGGTCTGCCAGGCTCAGCGGTCCCATGGGGTGGTTCATGCCGAGCTTCATGACCGTATCGATGTCCTCTTTAGTGCCGACACTGTGATAGAGGCAGTATATGGCCTCGTTGATCATGGGCATGAGGATACGGTTGGAGATAAATCCCGGATAATCATTAGCCACTGCCGGTGTCTTGTTGAATTTTACCGAGAGGTCCCAGGTCGTCTGGTATGTTTCATCGGATGTTGCTATTCCCCTGATGATCTCGACGAGTTTCATGACCGGTACCGGGTTCATGAAGTGCATGCCGATCACCTTTTCCGGCCTGGATGTCTGTGCGGCAACCCTGCCGATAGGGATGGAAGAGGTGTTGGTTGCCAGGATTACATCAGGCTTGCATACAGCGTCAAGCTCCCTGAATATCCTGAATTTGATCTCTTCATTCTCGGACGCTGCCTCCACGACAAAATCACATGCCCCCATATCGTTCAGGTCAATGCTGGTTTTGATGCGGCCCAGGATGGCATCTTTTGTCTCTTCGGTCATCTTGCCTTTATCCACCGAGCGGGAAAGGTTTGCCGTGATGGCCTGCAGTCCCTTGAGAACAAAACCCTCATTGATATCGTTCATGATCACGTCCAGTCCGCTCATTGCCGCGACCTGGGCGATACCGCCTCCCATCTGTCCTGCTCCGATAACCCCAAAGGTGTTTATCTCCATTGTCTGCTCCTTTGTCTAATAATCATGGCCTGTTGGCCACAAATAAGTGTCTCAAGGCTTTATACCTTGCACCTTTCCTAACGTCTAGTGCCTGATGCCCAGCGCCTGTTTCAATGAATGTATGTTCACGCAATCAGCAACCCAGGCTGGGTCAATCCCTTCTGACCACCATGGCCACTGCCTCGCCGCCGCCCAGGCACAGCGAAGCACAACCGACCTTATTGTCCCGGCGGATCATCTCATAGAGCAGGGTTGTGAGCACCCGTGCACCGCTTGCACCGATGGGATGACCAAGGGCAACGCTCCCGCCGTTCACATTCACTTTTTGCAGATCGATGTTCAGTTCCTTGAGTATGGCCACCGTCGATCCGCTGAAGGCCTCATTGATCTCGAACAGGTCGACATCATCAATGGAGAGCCCTTCTTTCTTCAGGCACTTGGGGATTGCGAGAATGGGTGCCACGAGGACATACTTCATGTCCAGGCCTGCACTTGCCTGTGCTCCCACGCTGGCCATAACCGGGCAGCCCAGTTCTTCGGCCTTTTCCCGGGACATCAGTACCACTGCCGATGCACCGTCAGAGATGATCGATGCGTTGCCTGCCGTGGTCACCCCGCCTTCTTTAAAGGCGGGCGCCATCTTTGAAAAAAGTTCATACGAGGTTTCTCTGGGACACTCATCACGACTGAACATGATAGGATCACCCTTGCGCTGGGGGATGGAGACCGGCAGGATCTCCTCGTCAAAGATGCCTTCATTGATGGATTTCATTGCACGCCTGTAGGTCTCTTCGGCATACCTGTCCTGATCTTCTCTCGTCACCTGATACTTCTCGGAGCAGAGCTCGTTTGATATCCCCATGTGGAAATCATTGACGATATCCCAGAGCCCGTCGTGGACCATGTGGTCCTGAATCTGACCCGGTCCCATTCTGTAGCCGAAGCGTGCCTTCTCGAGATAGTACGGGGCGGAGCTCATATTCTCCATTCCGCCTGCCACAATAACATCCGCGTCACCCACGGCAATGGCCTGTGCTGCGAGCATGGCCGCCTTCAGAGACGATCCGCAGACCTTATTGACTGAAATACATTCCACTTCCCAGGGCATGCCCGCCTTGACTGCTGCCTGTTTCGCCGGATTCTGTCCGTAACCGCAGGGGAGCACTATCCCCATGATGGCCTCGTTCACCACTTCCTTCGCGATCTTTGAACGCCGGACGGCTTCTTGTATGACGAGTGAACCGAGTTGTGTTGCGCCGATGTTCGCCAGGCTTCCGTTAAAACTTCCGAGCGGGGTTCGTACTGCACTGGTGATAACAACTTCTCTCATGTCTCCTCCTAAGCATACTGAATGAATTCACATCCAATATATGAATGTCTGATGAATACGTATCTCAATTAGTCTTCGCATCCACGTCCCGGTTCCAGGTAGCTGTTTTTAAGGAACAGGGTCCTGGGCTTACCCCGGGATTCATACCAACGATTCATAAAAGCACTGTCTAAAGAAATAATGGATAAATCAAAGAAATGAAAAAAGCAAGCAACGTTGGTCAGCCATATTCTTTCTTGACTTTATATGGACCTGTGATGATAAGAAACCGCCCAGGTGAGTGATGAAGACTGTGAGAGAATATACAATAGATGAGCACATTGTAGGTGATCTGAAAACCTGGTTTGAAGAGTATATCAGTTCATTTCCCATGCGTGATCCCGATCTCAAGAAGAATATCTTGTTGAAAGAAGAACATACAGCAAGAGTAGTTGAAGAGATCGTCTCTGTGGGCACAGAGCTCGGGCTCGATGAATCTGAGATCGCCTTGGCCGAGGTAATGGCACTTTTCCATGATATAGGAAGGTTCGAGCAGTATCTTCGCTACAGGACCTTTGTCGACAGCAAGTCGGTCGATCATGCTGAATTCGGCGTGAAGATTCTCCGGCAAAGGAATGTCCTTGCCGGTCTGAATCCGCACACCTGCAGTCTTGTCCTTAAGGTCATTGCCTTTCACAATCGTCCACACCTGAGAGATATCGAGGATCCTGTCTGCCTGTTTTATACACGTTTGCTGCGCGATGCAGATAAACTGGATATCTACCGGGTCGTGACAGAGTACTACACCGGTACAAAGGCCGAGAAAAACAGGGCTGTGGAGCTTGATCTTCCAGACACACCTGAAATATCCGACGAGGTATTCCGAGATGTTATGGAGCAAAGAGTCATTCAGCATTCCCAATTAAAAACTCTGAACGATTTTAAGCTCCTCCAGCTTGCCTGGATCTTTGATATTAATTTCGCCCCTGCGCTTCGCCATGTTTGTGAGAGAGGATATCTGCAGACGATCATCAACACGTTGCCTGATGTGCCGCAGACACAGGAGATCTCTCAGGTGATCGATACATACCTGCGCAAACGTACGGCAGTGACTCGAGATAGGTCACCCGTAAGCTGAATTCAATTCAGTTCAGGATCATGGCTGCAAGGAGGGATATCATGCGGCAGGTATCTTCAAAAATTGTTGTATTTTATGATGGGAGAAGGCAAATAGAGGAGAACATTCTTTAGAAAGGGGATTTACATGGCATCAGATGTGAATGACATTACCATGAATTATGAAGAGGATGACATCCTTGTTGTCAAAGAGTTGGACAAGGAGATCCTTTCCAAGGGTGCATGGGCAACCATACTGTTCAGATACCGGCAGTGGGACGCTAAGAAAGAGGAATATGGACCTGACCGCTATTCTATACGCAGGTACCGGAAGATGAATAACGAGTACCGCCAGCAGTCCAAATTCACCATATCCAGCAAGGACCAGGCGATCAAGATTGTAGATGCCCTGCAGAAGTGGATTGAAGAGTAAAGAGTAGACTCTGGAATATAGTATTCAGAATTCAGAAGTCAGAATAAAGAAAAAGTACAGACAGGAGTCGCTCAGAGATTTTACTTTTTGCTTCTTTTTAAAAGACCAGAGAAAGACACAGGATTGCAAGAATAATGGGGTGATGAAGAGACGGACAGGTTTCTTATCTTCTCATTTTTGGATTCTGTCCGCCGCGGCGGATGGATTCTGGATTCATTGGATTACAATACTTTCAGGGCAGTACTCCTGCAATGCAGGGGAGGCAAAGACCTTTCCTTCATGATCTATGGCGATCCAGTCCATGCCCTTGGCGGTAAGAACTTCTTCCAGAGAGACGATACCCTGTACGAACAGTGCCGTGGCCCAGGCATCTGCGTCAGCACATGTCTGTGCAACAATGGTGACACTGATGTATCTGTCTGAAGGCCACCCTGTTGCCGGGTCCAGGATATGGCAGTATCGTTTGCCGTTTTCGACAAAGAACCGTTCATAATCACCTGATGTGGCGATGGCCCTGTTCTTGATAGGCAGGGTGGCAAACGTGCCTGGTTTTCTCGGGTGTTTGATCCCGATCCGCCACGTCTTGTCACCAAAGGCAATGATGTCGCCGCCTGCGTTTATCAATCCGGTGGTTATGCCGTTTTTACGCATGACGCCTGCTGCACGGTCCGCTGCATATCCCTTGGCAATCCCGCCGAGATCAATGAGTGAACCCTCCCGGGTTTGTATGGTCTCACCATCTGCATCGAGGATTATACTCTCATCCCCGGGGAGCGACTTCCACCGGGCAAAATCTTCCTGCTCTGGGATCCGATAGGGGTGGGTGCCGGTAAATCCCCAGGCATCGAGAATGGGCCTCAGCGTTATGGAAAAGGCCCCTGAAGAAGCTTTGTGTACCTCGAGAGAGTGGTTTACAAGATCATAGAGCTCAGCATTGCTGATGTTGTGCTTCTCATTGAGCTCCGCTACCAGGGAATCCGAATACCCGAATGTGGAATCGACCCGGCCGAGTTCCTGCACAGCGTTTATGATGGCGGTATGGGCGAGGGTCTCGGTTCCCTGAGCCTGCAATTCAACGATGGTATCCATGGCAAAGATCTGCATGGAGTATATCTTGTGACGGTCCCTGTGCCAGAAGAACAGGCCAAGCACAATAATCAGGATGATGACAGGTATAATCTTTTTCAAGGTTTTCATAAACAGGGGGGACCAGACGTCCCCCCCTGTGTGTGGTTATTTTTTGATGCTGTAGAGGACGTTCTTGCCCCTGAAAACTGCTGTGGAGCCAAGTTCTTCCTCGATACGCATGAGCTGGTTGTACTTGGAGAGACGTTCTCCCCGTGAAGTGGACCCGGTTTTCAGCTGACCGCCGCTGTAGCCCACAGCCACATCTGCCAGCCAGGAGTCTTCGGTCTCCCCGGAACGGTGAGAGAATACGGTCGTGAAACCAGCCCGGCGGGCCATCTCCACAGTCTGCATGGTCTCTGTCAGCGTTCCGATCTGGTTAACCTTGATCAGGACTGAATTCGCGGCGTTCTCAAGGATGCCCCTTTCGAGGAACCTGGCATTGGTCACGAAGAGGTCGTCACCCACGATCTGTATCTTGCTGCCGAGACGCTGCATCATGAGTTTCCACCCGTCCCAGTCATTCTCGTCAAGCCCGTCTTCAATGGATACGATGGGGAATTTCGCGATCAGGTCTTCGTAAAAGTCGATCATCTCCTCGGCGGTTCTCTCGGGGTCTTTCTCGGATGCGAGAACGTATTTGCCGTCCTTGTAGAAGGAACTTGCAGCTGCATCGATGGCGATGGCAACATCTTCGCCGGGTTTGTATCCGGCCTTCTCAATGGCCTGTACGATGAGCTCGAAGGGTTCGGTGTTCGATTTCAGGTTGGGTGCGAAACCGCCCTCGTCCCCTACGCCGGTAGCATAGTTATTGTCGATAAGAATCTGTCTGAGTGAATGGAAGGTCTCTGCGGCATAACGCAGTGCCTCGCGGAAGTTCGGTGCCCCGATAGGGGTAACCATGAACTCCTGCAGGTCGACATTGTTGTCCGCGTGTTTGCCGCCGTTGATGATATTCATCTGCGGTACCGGCAGTTCTCTGGCAAAGGCTCCTCCCAGGTATCTGAACAGCGGCAGGCCCATGAATACTGAAGCGGCCCTGGCAGCGGCCACCGACACCCCTGTTGTTGCATTGGCACCGATCTTTTCCTTGTTGGGGGTATCATCGATCTCGAGGAGCAGCTGGTCGATGCCCACCTGATCGAGTACATCCATGCCCACCAGCCTCGGGGCAATCTTCTTGTTCACATTCTCGACTGCCTTGAGTGTGCCTTTGCCCTTGTATCTTTTCGCGTCACCATCGCGCAACTCGACTGCTTCATGCTGGCCCGTGGATGCCCCTGAAGGAACAGATGCCCTTCCCATATCGCCGGTGGCTAGAAAAATGTCTACTTCGACTGTTGGATTTCCCCGTGAATCTAAAATCTCTCTTGCAACAACATCGATAATCTCACTCATATGCATCTTCCTCCTAAAGTCTATAAATTAGCCCCTCTCTTGTAGCTATAGCCCGATAATTCTATATTTCATTCCACTGTCATTAAATTGTCCGGCAAATCGTTGAGCTTTCTTATAAGACGGGAATACCCCAAGGCGCACCCGGTGAAATTTCCTGCCACGCACAAAAGCCTCCTCAATGCTGGGCGTATAACCAATAGATGTGAGCTTGTCTGCCATTGCCACGGCATTCTGCCTTTCCGTATATGCGCCAAATTGTAGGGTGTATCCTGATGCGTTGGTGCTTGGTGTTTGTATCACTTCGATGCGGACTTTTGCAAGGCCTTCTTTCACCATACCGAGGTGTCTGGCGGCACCGTATGACATGTCAATGATCCGTTTGCCGACAAAGGGGCCTCTGTCGTTTATGGGTACCACAATCCTGCGGCCGTTATCCAGGTTGGTAACGCGTACTCGTGTGCCCAGAGGCAGAGTCTTATGTGCGGCAGAGTACCCGTACATATTGTAAATCTCTCCGGATGCAGTGGGCTTGCCGTGAAAATCCTTTCCATACCACGAGGCTGTCCCAACCTGCTGCCATGAACTCTTGGATGCATGCATGTGCGAACATCCCGATAAGAAGGCAGCGAGGACCAGGGCAAGAATGAGGATACGATCAGTCTTCAAGATATGCCTCGAGCTCATGTATCAGGTCTTCTAAGGCCTTGGCGTTACTCAGTGAATTCTTTTCGTTCACCAGTCCCTTCTTTCTGAATGTGTCGAGTGCCCCTTTGTACACGGGAAGGCACAAAGCCTCATATCGCTTGATCTCTCCCTTTTTATACATCCTGGAGGCATATTTGTTTATTGTTTTAAGTGGATCCTTTTTCCCCAGGTCCTTTACTTTTTTGAGGTATTTTGCGACACCCAGATACGATTCCAGGTAGTTTTCAACGAGACCGTCGAACATCACTGCTACGCTTCTTCTGGCTTCATTGACCGAATAGATGCCCTTTGGGTTCATTATGATCCTGTTGTCTACTAAATACTGCTGCGCTTTCTTCAAGCTCTCTATGTCCAGGATAAATTCGTTTTCCAACAATGCCGAGAGATTTCGTACCTGTTCCCTAAAGGTCTTCTCGTCAATGCCCCCCGGGTTCTTGAGGAGAACATTGCATATGAGTGAAGCGGGTACAAAGAAATTGAGAATGGTATTCTTGTAGTATTCCAGGTGGATCCTGTTTTCGCCTTCTGCAATAACGAGGTTGGGGTCTTCGTCGGATTCGCCCTCGTCAATGGTGATGAGCTTTTTCTCCTTGAGCAGGGCAAAGGCATCTGCAAAGGCCTCGTCTTCAGGCGTGAGCGATGATGCAAGATTGCAGTCAAGAAACTTGAGGTAGTCCACAAAGATATGGAATCCTTCTTTTACGGTCTCTTCTTCAATAGCCGATGCATGGCTTGACACCACACATGAGAGGATTGAGAAGGGTGTGGCAACAGTCTGCTGGTAGATGGAGGAGATGATTTCGCGGGCCAGGACATCATGGAATACATCCTTCTGATCAGTATCGATCTTTGCATGAAGAGCCTTGCTTTTCATGAACGTATTGAGCGAGATCGGCTTTGCAAAACGGATATAGACCTTGCCGTAGCGGTTCTTCAGGACAGAGCCGGCCTTCAAGAGCTGCCAGATGTTCTCTTTTTCCTTTGGTGCTCCTTTCATCTCCCGTATGTATGAACTTTCCTCCACAACAGTGTCGTATCCCACATAGACAGGCACAAAGATGACATCGCGGCTCACGCCCGATTCCCATCCCTGCACGATCATTGACAGCAGACCCTTTTTGGGGATCATGAGTTTTCCTGATCTGCTCCTGCCTCCCTCTATGAAGAATTCCAAAGGGATTCTCTCCTGCAGGATGGTGCGCACATAGGCTGCGAATGTCTGTGCATAGACGGGATTGTCCTTGAAGGTGCGTTTCATGAAAAAGGCACCACCTTTTCTCAGCAGGGTTCCCATGGGGAAAAAGGCGAGATTGATACCTGCCGCTATCACCGGGACACTCATCCAGTTATGGAAGAGGAAGTATGACAGGATGAGATAATCGATATGGCTCTTGTGGCATGGAACGTACACGAGAGAACCATTCCTTGCCATCTCCTTGACGGCCTGGACACCATCGGGATTCACATCCACACCGTCGTAGATATTATTGAATATCCAGGTCAGCAGTTTGTTGAACATATTGACCGTTGCAGGGCTGAGGTCCGAGGCGATCTGGTCGAGATGCTTGTAGACCGTATTCTCGAGATCTTCTTTGTTCTTTTTGTTCTCCTCGGCAAAGGTCCGAAGGAAGGTCTGAAGGATCGGGTCCTTGATGGTTTTTTTTATGATGAACTGCCGTTCCCTGATAGGTGCGCCCGAGATGTTTCTTCCCAGCAGGGCAAGCCGGTGCATGAGGTCGTTTCTGATGTCAGCGGCGATCTCTTCGAAGAATTTGGATTTGCCGAGAGAATCCCGCATGACCTCCTGCAGGTTTATGGGCTCTCCGTGTTCAATAAAACCGTGTTCCTGTGCCCATACAAGTGTGGCCAGTTTTCTGGTTCCCCGGATATTGGCCTTTTCCTCCTTGGTGGCATCCTTGATCTTGAGCGGTGAACGTTTGTAGATGAGCCGTTGAGGAACGATATAAATGGGTGTATCGAGATCTCTCTGGATTCTCAGGAGTTCCAGGATGGGATCTCTCTGTGATCGTGCGGCCTTCTCGTCGAGGAACAGCAGAGACGAAGAGTTTTCATGCTGCAGGAACTCTTTGTAGAAGTTGTCATCAAACACCGATTTTTTTCTCGTGAAAAGAGACCTGAAAATCGCCCCGAGTCTCCTGACCGGCTGGAAGAAGAGGAATTTTTCATGGAAGATGATCCGCGGGACCGGAAGACCTTCCTTCTTGAACCGGTAGTTTATCAACAAGGCATCGATCGTGCTTTTTGTGCTGTGGGCATAGATGATATGCCCCTTGTCACTGAGTGACGAAATGGATTCCTTGTAGAGCTCCGGGATGTTCATCTGTGAAAAGAGCCGGTTCATGATCGGTCGAAGCAGCAGTCCGTACTCGCCTTCAAGCTGATAGATATATTCGTCTCTTCCTTTTCTCATAGGGCCGGGATTATAGACTAAGCGGTGCATATTGGGAAGATCATTCTTGCTGAAGGTCCGGATGTGAAACGAAGCGGATCTGAACAGGGTGTCTATTGTTTAACCTTAAAGAAATTCAATATGTTGACGATGTCTGACTGGTTGATCGACGGGCACCCAGCGAGGTCCTCTTGCCTGATTTTTGCCAGGTTGTCGATGTGGGAGGTATGCTTGAGCAGTGCCCGGGCTTTTTTCTGCCCGATCCCCGGGATCTCTTCAAAGACGGACTTGGCAGACTGCGTGCGCAGATTCCTGTGGTATTTGATTGCGAAACGGTGCGCTTCGTCACGGATGTTCATGAGGACCTTGAGCGCCTGACTGCGCTGAGGCAGGCTGATGGGATCTTTTCGGCCCGGGACAAAGAATCTGTCGGTCTTTGATCCCCGAGCCTTGGCAAGGGCGACAACAGGAATCGATCCCAGATCGAGATCGCTCAGGACACTGATGCAGATGTTCAACTGTCCCTTGCCGCCGTCTATAACCATGAGGTCCGGTTTGGGCTCATCCGTACTCATTCTCCTCCTGATGACCTGTTCCATCATGGCAAAATCATCCTGGCCGGGGATGTCCCTGATCTTGTAGTGGCGATACAGTGTCTTGTCAGGCTCTGCCCCGATAAAGACAGCCCTGGATGCGGTGGCATGCGTGCCCTGCAGGTTAGAAATGTCATAACATTCCATACGGTAGGGGATGGTGCTCAGGTGGAGGGAGCGGGCAATATCATCGAGCACGGAAGAATCTGCGGGCTTGTAGTAATTCCTGGCATTCTCCCGGGCCATGTCGGTCCACTGCCGGGGTCTTCCCCTGGCGGCCTTCCTGATGGTGACCCTGCTTCCTCGCATATCGGAGAGTATGGCTTCGAGCATGTCTTTCTGTCCGGGCAGGATATCCGTATAGATCAGGGGAGGGATGGTCCCCCGTTGCAGATAAAACTGAAGGATGCAGTTGGTGATGAAATCTTCTTCTTCATTTTCTTTGAGTGTGAAATTATTGCTGTCTGCCAGGATTCCCTTTGCTGTGTGCAGGACGGCAATCTGTACGGAGTTCTGGTGTCTGTAGGTGCCGAAAACATCGGTATCCACCGGGGCGTCGCCCACGACGACCTGCGGAACAAGGGTGTTTTTGATTGCATGGATCTGGTCGCGTATCTTGGCCGCTGTTTCATAATTGAGCTTTTCGGCCTCTTCTTCCATTCGTGTCTGGAGGGTGCGTTCCAGGTGCTTGTTTCTCCCCTCGAGAAAACTGATCAGGTCCTCCACCAGCAGCGAATACTCGTGTTTCGATACCTTGTGAACACACGGTGCCGTGCACAGCCCGATCTGAAAATACATGCAGGGCCGCGTTCTGTTCCTGAACACCGTGTCCTTGCACCGGCGCACGGGGAAAATCCTGCCCACGGCGGACAGGGTCTTTTTTGTCGCCTGAACGGAAGAATAGGGACCGAAATAGTGTGAGCCGTCTTTCAAAACCCTCCGGGTGATGTAGATGCCCGGCCAGTCATTCTTTGCGGTGACCTTGATCCTGACGTATGTCTTGTCGTCTTTGAGATCGATGTTGAATCTCGGTTTATGCGCCTTTATCAACTGGTTCTCTAAGAGGAGCGCCTCCTTTTCATTCCTCGTGATCATGAAATCCACCGAATAGGTATTTTCGACGATATGACTGGCCCAGGGACGTGTATCATGGCCAAGATAGGATTGAAGGCGTGCTCTGATATCCTTTGCCTTCCCGATATAGATGATCTGACCTTTTGTATTTCTCAGGAGATACACCCCGGTTGAGCGGGGCATGCCGGCTATGATCTCAGCAGTAAGACCCATAAGAACACCATAGCATTTTATGTTCAGAGTATCCACAATCCATCGTTGCATGAAGATTTCGGAGAACATCTTCAGAATCGCTTTTCATAATGGCTCTGCTCCGGACTGGAAGTAATGGAAGAGATGCCGGGCAGGCAGGGTATTGCCGGATGAGATTTCAAGGGGATGATTTTCAGATGAAAAGATATGAAATCAGGGTCTTTTAAGGGAGATGAATCGGGAGATTATCACCTGGAAAAATACGACGATCTCATGTATTTCTGCGGGAAAGTTTTCTTGACACCGTATGGGTATAAGGTATATACAATCACGTGATGAATGAGTATTCATTTTTTAGGTGCATACATGAAAATGATTTATGGCTTGGGGAATCCGGGAGAGCGCTACAAGCTGACACGGCACAATATCGGATTCATGGTTGTGGATTTCCTGTCCGAGAAATGGCACATACCCATAGGCACCCTCAGAACAGACATTGTCTATGGTAAGGGGCAGATCGATAAGGTTGCTGTGATGCTTGCCAAACCCTATACGTACATGAACCTGAGCGGGATTCCTCTCGGTGTCCTGGATATCAAGCCGGAAGATCTTATTGTCATACACGATGATATGGATATCGAATTCGGAAAGATTCGGGTGAAGTCGGGAGGCGGTACCGGGGGTCACAAGGGGCTCGAGTCCATCATTGAAGAAACCCGGAGCGATGATTTTATCCGCATACGCTGTGGGATCGGCAGACCGGCAAATGGTTGCGAGCCAAGTGATTATGTGTTAGGGCATTTCGCCAATGAGGAAATGAAGGTCGTTGAAAGGCAGATACATGATGCTGCGGATGCAACGATCATGTGTCTGAAAGAGGGAGTTATAAAGGCAATGAACGCCTACAACAGGCGGGATAAAGATATCTCAAGTACGTGAAGGGAGGTTAACTTTATATGGAACAGTGGGCAAATTGGGCATGGCTTTTAGGAATTGGTGGTTTTATCATCGCCTATCTGATGTATGCGGCACTCAGGAAAAAGGATCCGGGTGATGAGAAAATGCAGGATCTGGCTGCACAGATCCATGAAGGCGCAATGGTATTCCTCAAGAGGGAATACTCCATTCTGGTAGTATTCATCGCTGTAGTATTCTTGCTCCTTCTGTTCGGTCTGGAATGGCAGACTGCCGTTGCTTATCTCGGTGGTGCCATCTGCTCCATCCTGGCAGGCTACACCGGCATGAACTCTGCCACGATGGCAAATGTCCGGACAGCTCAGGCCGCTAAAACGCAAGGGCTTGAGGCTGCACTTCATGTTTCCTACTTCGGGGGCGGTGCAGTTATGGGTCTGGCAGTGGCCTCCCTGGGTCTTCTCGGTGTCGGGGCTTTCTACTTCATCTTCAATACCCCTGAGACCTTGAAATATCTGAGCGGGTTCGGTATGGGTGCTTCTTCTGTTGCACTCTTCGCCCGTGTCGGTGGCGGTATCTATACAAAGACCGCCGATGTCGGTGCAGACCTCGTTGGTAAGGTGGAAGCCGGTATCCCTGAGGACGACCCCAGAAACCCCGGTGTTATTGCTGACAACGTTGGCGACAACGTTGGTGATATTGCCGGTATGGGTGCCGACATCTTTGAATCATACGTGAACGCTATTATCGCATCCATTGCGATCGCTGCCACCATGGCTCTTTCCAGCGAAGGGCTGAGACAGGGGTACATCTCTCTGCCGATTATCCTCGTTATGGTCGGTTTCGTGTGCTCGCTCGTCGGTGTGTATTCAGTCAAGGCGCTTGGGAAGGCCGGTCCTGCTACTGCATTGAGATATTCCTCAATCATCGCAGGAATCCTCTTCATTATTGCCACCTATATCTGCGTAAGAACATTGGGTGTTGGAATGGGAAACTTCGGTGCGGTTGTTGCAGGTCTGGTGTGCGGCACATTGATCGGTCTCATTACTGAGTACTACACAGCAGCAAAACCCATCAGGACAATCGCAGAGGCATCACAGACCGGTCCGGCAACAAACATCATCACCGGTCTTGCCATCGGCATGGAATCCACGGCAATTCCTCTTTTCCTGATCGTGATCGCAATCGGCCTGGCAGCATACTTTGCCGGTCTCTACGGTATCGGTCTTTCTGCTGTAGGTATGCTTGCAACAGTGGGCGCAACCATGAGTGTTGACGCATACGGACCTGTGGCAGACAATGCAGGCGGTATCTCTGAGATGAGCGGTCTCGGACCGGATGTCAGAAAGATCACAGACTCTCTCGATGCACTGGGAAATACCACGGCAGCTATCGGGAAAGGCTTTGCTATCGGTTCTGCAGCACTGACCGCACTTGCCCTGTTCTCCGCATACGGCCAGGCGGTAAACCTTGAGTCGATCAACCTCACCAGCCCCTATGTTGTTATGGGTCTGTTCATCGGCGGTATCGTCCCGTTCCTGGTGGCAGCCATGAC
>DAISYU010000007.1:29735-64521 GCA_036825155.1 Thermodesulfobacteriota bacterium
GGCGGCAAACACAGCGAGGCACATAATGCTTCGGTTATCGGCGACACGGTCGGCGATCCGTTCAAGGATACATCAGGTCCTTCCATGAACATCCTGATCAAGCTCATGAGCGTTATCGCACTGGTTATCGCACCTCTGCTTATCTAACAACGAACCAAGACGGGAAGAAGGCGTCTCAGGCGCCTTCTTCCCTCAATACACTCCCCACAACTCTCTCCGGCTGATTCTATCAAACATGAATTGATTTGATCCTTAACACCTCTTTTAAACACACTCAGGGATTCATTCCCTGTACAGTGGTTCATGATGGAATATGAGAAATCAAGTCTCTTTTTCGTATCATTTTTTGATTCAAAGATACTGAATTCAGGATACCCCGCAGCTTGCTGGGGGTAGTTCATTGTGTTATAGAGAACATTATGATCGAGAAGATACCATTTCTGCATAGACAAAAGATGTACAACATTATTGTCGAGGATGATATTGCGCTTGTCGCCCTGCACCATATCCTTGATGTGCTCCTTGAGAATGATGCATTTATCCCCTACGATGGAGGCGATGCTGAATTGTATACCATTAGTTACGAAGAGATATGCTATACTGTCGGTGTAGATGGTTCTGATGTTATGATCGTCATCAAGTGATGGTTCGTCATGGTAGATATTCATCTCTGTCAGCCCGATAAGACCAAATCATGCGCTGCATGCTGCGGGATATACAATTATGTGGACAACACCCGTGATGCTCTGACAAGCCGTTTTGACTACAGGACCGGTCTTTTCTCCCGGGTACGGAACTCTGAGATCACGATAGATGAGTACCGGGACATCATACGTCATAGAGAAAATGCCAAAAGAATCTACAAAACCATTTATACATGCGAGTTTGTGGGGTTTCTGAATGAAAGCAGAACACGGGTCGGCTGTATGCTCCATCCCATGTCGAACGACAACAATGATCTGAGGGAAATAAGCTTTTACGGCAGAGACATCTGTGAAGGGCACTTCTGTCCGAGTTATCAAAAACTTACCACGAACGAGGCAAAGACTGTGCTTGCAAGCCTGGACGACTGGTATCTCTACGGGAGTGTGATTACCGACATAGATTTTGTAAAGACCTTTTTCAGGATCGTACAGGATACGATGGGGGAAGAAGTATCCCCGGAAGTCGTCAGCACAAACGGCAATTTAATAGAGATGCTGCAGAAATATTATGCCCTTAAGGTGAGGTGGCCGTACAGGGATACCACCAGGCCGAGATTCGGAAAGTACTACTTTGTGGGCGAGGAGTATGATATCGACAGGATAGACTATGAAGGGCTCGACGCAGCGGTGTCGCGTTATGATCCGATATTCTTGAGCCTGTCATCGCGTTTCAAATCCGGGAAGGAACTGGATGCGGCAGAGAAATGGATGGATCTGCTGGTAGAAGGATTCTGTAATGAATACGCAAGAGCTGATAGACAAGATAATTGATCTGGCATTACTGGAAGACGGTCATGATGCCACCTCATCCGCCGTATTCACCCATGATGAAGTACTGCGTGCGGTCTTTCTGGCGAAAGGCGAAGGGATAATTGCCGGTCTCGATGTAGCCAGGCAGGTGTTTGACCGGGTAAACCCGTCCATTGTATGCGAGCTTGCCATAAAAGACGGTGCCCCGGTCCATAAGGGGCAGACAAT
This sequence comes from Thermodesulfobacteriota bacterium, assembly GCA_036825155.1. Classification (GTDB taxonomy): domain Bacteria; phylum Desulfobacterota; class Desulfomonilia; order UBA1062; family UBA1062; genus DSAD01. The sequence goes on from DAISYU010000007.1 coordinate 31,418, forward strand.
CGGATGGGTAACGGGCCCAGCTGTGGATGTACTCAGGGCAGAACGCATCGCACTGAACTTTATGCAGAGAATGTCCGGCATTGCAAGTGCAACCGCACAGTACGTACTAAGGGTCCGGGGAACAGCGGCCCGGATTCTCGATACGAGGAAAACCGCCCCCGGCCACCGGGTGTTGGACAAGTGGGCCGTGAGGATCGGTGGTGGTACGAACCACCGGATGGGTCTGTGGGATATGGCGCTCATCAAGGACAATCACATTGACCGCGTCGGTTCGATTACCGAAGCTGTTAAAATGGTGCGCACGTCAAGTCCGGATATTCCGATCGAGGTTGAGGCCAGGAATCTGGACGATGTGAAGGAACTGATGGAGATCGGAGTAGACAGGATCATGCTCGACAACTTCTCCCTTGAAGACATGAGACGTGCGGTGCAGATGGTGAACAAATCGATCCCGCTGGAGGCATCAGGAGGCATTACCCTCGAGACGGTCCGCGATGTGGCCTTGACCGGGGTGGATTACATATCGGTGGGAGATATCACACATTCAGTGAAATCATTGGATATCTCTCTGCTTATAGAGGGAGCATCATGAAGGACAATCAATCACGGGATCTCATTAAAAGGATAAAGAAAGAATTCGGAGAACGGCTGGTCATCCTCGGGCATCACTACCAGAGCGACGATGTTCTGGAATATGCAGATTATGTCGGGGATTCTCTCGAACTGGCGAGAAAGGCGTCCACCATACAAACGGCCGATATCCTGGTTTTCTGCGGGGTATACTTCATGGCCGAGACCGCTGCTATCCTTGCCCCTGACAAGGCCGTGTATATCCCTGATGTGGGTGCCGGATGTCCGCTTGCCGATATGGCAAAGATCGAAGACGTAGAGCGTGCATGGGACAGCATTATGCAGTGCACCTCCTCGGTGACACCGGTGACGTACGTGAACTCCTCGGCTCAAATCAAGGCTTTCTGCGGAAGCCATGGCGGCACGGTATGTACCTCCGGCAATGCCCATAAGGTCTTTGACTGGGCATTTCAGCAATCGGACAAGGTGTTCTTCATGCCGGACAGGAATCTCGGAAGAAATACGGCCCGTAGTATGAATATACCTGATGATGAGATGGTGGAATGGGACCCTGACAGAGAAGACGGAGGACTTGACGAAGCCGCCATTGCAAACTCCCGGGTGATCCTCTGGAAGGGCTGGTGTCCGGTACACTGGCCGAATTTTTCGAAGGACGCGGTTGAGAAAATACGCAGGGAATTTCCCGGTGCGAAAATAATCGTGCATCCGGAGTCAGACCCTGCCACGGTCGAAGCAAGTGACGAATCCGGCTCCACTGCACAGATACTCGAGTACGTCAAAGCCCTCGAGCCGGGCGAGCGGGTTGTAATCGGTACAGAGTTCAACATGGTTTCCCGGGTAGCCCAGGATTATCAATCAGTTGTCGATGTCATGCCCCTGAGCAGGGAATTGTGTGAGGATATGGGCAAGATAACCCTCGATAAGCTGGCACAAACCCTGGCCGGTCTTGATGCGGATACATACCGTGTTGAGGTGGACGAGGACATTGCCCGCGATGCCTTTGTAGCCCTGGAAAACATGCTGAGGATCTGAAGATGACCGAAACAGTCAAAGAGACGGAATGCCTGATCATCGGGACCGGAATAGCCGGTGCCACGTGTGCGTATATTGCTGCAAAGGCCGGACTCAAAGTGTGTCTGCTTACAAAGAGGTCGGATCCCACATCCACCAACACAAACCGTGCCCAGGGGGGGATCGTCTACAGAGGCCGAGGAGACAGCCCTGAACTGCTCAAGCAGGATATCCTCAAGGCAGGGAGAAATATCAACTGCTTAGAAGCGGTTGATTTTCTCGCATTAAACGGTCCGAACATCGTCAAAGAGGTGCTCATTGACGACCTCAACGTGAATTTTACCCATCTCAAGGGGCCTGAGGATGAAAGCTTTGACCTCACCAAGGAAGGGGCACACACGATAAACCGTATCCTGTACTCCGCCGATCATACCGGCAAGACGATTGAACATGCATTGATCGATGTGTTGAGAAAGACTCAGAATGTGGAGATCATAACCGGTGCAACAGCCATCGACCTGATTACCCTGCAACATCATTCCACAGATATTCAGACCAGGTACCTGCTCAATGATCGATGCATCGGTGCGTATGTTTTCTCGCATGATACAAAAGAGGTGCACACGATCCTCGCCCAGTACACCGTGCTTGCCACCGGAGGGCTGGGGGACATCTTTATTCACTCCACGAACGAGAAAGGTACGGTGGGAGACGGCATTGTCATGGCACACAGGGCCGGTGCACGGGTGATGAACATGGAGTTTATGCAGTTCCATCCCACAACGCTCTTTGTCCCCGGCACAAGGAGATTCCTCATCTCTGAGGCGGTCCGCGGAGAGGGAGCACGGCTCAGGAACCTGAGAGGGGAGTATTTCATGGAGAAATACAATCCTGAGTTCAAAGACCTTGCCCCCAGAGATATTGTATCTGTTGCCATATGGGAGGAATTGATAGAAAACGCGGAAGACCATGTCCTTCTGGATATCGCCAACTTTGTTGAAGATGACATCCCCACACGGTTCCCCAGCATCTATGCCACGTGTATGAAAGCGGGAATCGACATAACGAAAGAGCCGGTACCGGTCGTCCCTGCCGCCCATTATTTCTGCGGAGGAGTACAGGTGAATACGAGGGGGATGACCACGGTAGACGGACTCTATGCCATAGGTGAAGTCACATGTACCGGGCTCCACGGGGCAAACAGGCTCGCCTCGACCTCGCTGCTCGAGGGTCTCACCTGGGGCTACTATGCAGCGAAGAATATAGCTGACAACATTAATTCAGGATATACCGTTGACGTGAAGACTTTAAAGTCTGCACGTGACTGGATACCCACAGGTACGGTGGAGAATGAGGACCCGGCGCTGATTGCACAGGACTGGATGTCCATCAAGAGTACCATGTGGAACTATGTGGGGATAGTCAGGACCAGACCTCGATTGAAGATCGCCATAGAAGACCTGCGTCATATGTACCTCAGGATCGAGGAGTTCTACAAGGAGACGCCGGTATCGAAAAACATCATCAGCCTCTTTCACGGTGCGCAGGCCGCGATTCTGGTGGCCGACGCTGCATGGAGAAACAAAAACTCGATAGGCTGTCATCTCATAAGAGACTCCAAGGGATCCAGCAAGTCACACCCTGCAATGATGCGCAACTACTTTCCCTAGGATAGGGTCTGAACTTACTGCGACATGGGTAGAGGTGTAGCTTCCGCGCATGCTTGACTGCAGTAAGGATTCGTGGTGTAGCCTATTGAGATAAGGCCGCAAGGTATACTGTTTCTTATGGTGTTCATGCCATATTATGGTTTGTGCACCAATTCAAAGAATGGGAAAGCCAACCTATCAGGCACCCAGGCATAGAGAATAAAACTCGTAAAAACATATAGATGTATTGCGACATGTTCATGGCACGCCATTCGCATACTATGGGTGCGAGAAAAGTTAACACCCATGAAAAAGGATATCAAAATAGAAAAGATGCCTGATAGATTGTGTGATGACTGTGGCAAATACATTGCAGTTGTCAGTTGTGACGGCTGCGGCAAGACGCTCTGCAAGAAATGCCGGTTTCTGGAGATATGTCCGGCAGATGCCGGAGAGATAACGGTCAAATATTTCTGCATACAATGCAAACAGGACTCACTGGTCAATCCCAATGCACGGCATGAAAAGGTCTTTGGCCTCGATAAGGTAACTGACATGGTAAACAATGGCAGGCAAAGGGATAACCGGTTCAAGATAAAACTGAAGATCTGATCATTTCTTAAGAGATACATCAGTTCTATGGTCTGTACACCCTAAAGGCATAATCTCTATAGGGTTTTATCACCATAAACCGTGCAGGTATGTACCTTAAGATACTATAAAAACAAAGGGTTATAATACAATAAGCTATGGCATACCTTTAGCAATAAGAAAGGCAAAAATACATGAAGGTTTTCAGTACGATAACAGCTCTTTTACAATATGGCTGAGATAGAGAATCTCACGTACTCTCGGTGGATGCAAAAACGGCTGGTATGTGTTGCGTCATGCTAAAGCCGAACAGTACTCGGATAAAAGTTCTTAACTGAAACCTCCTTTTGATGCCAGAAGATGGGACAAAAGAATTACTCCGCTAACCGTCCCCACACCTTGTCTTCTGGCATTTTTTTTGCCCTGTTGATGATTTGTATTGAAATAATGCTTGAATGCCGGGGAAACTCCTTGACAATCACGGCAAGTTTCATTATTAGCTCAAAGACCTTTGAAGATAAACGTGGAATAGAGGTGTAAAAATGTATGCTGTTATAAAAACTGGCGGTAAGCAGTACAAGGTTGAAGAAGGTGACACGATACAGATCGAAAAACTCGATGCTGAAAAGGGTGATACGGTAACATTTGACGATGTGCTCTTTATCGGCGGCGATGAATACAAACTCGGATCACCAAAGCTTGAAGGCGTCACAGTAAACGCAAGGATAGTGAGGCAGATGAGAGCGAAGAAGATCATCGTTTTCAAGATGAAGAGACGTAAGGGTTACAGGAAGAAGCAGGGTCACAGACAGAACCTTACGGAAGTCACTATCACCCAGATAGCTGCAGGTAAGGAGGCGTAACCCATGGCACATAAAAAATCCGGTGGTACTTCCAGGAACGGCAGAGATACGGCAGGAAAGCGTCTCGGCGTAAAACGATTTGACGGGCAGAAGGTAACAGCCGGCAGCATCATTGTTCGCCAGAGAGGAACCAAGATCCATCCCGGTGAGAACGTCGGCTGTGGAAGAGATTATACCCTGTTTGCCCTTTCAGATGGAGTCGTAAAGTTCGAAACCCTTTTCAACAACAAAAAGAGGGTGAATGTGATATCCAGTGCTGCTTAGCATATGGACTTCATTGATGAGTCTAAGGTTTACCTAAAAGCGGGCAACGGCGGCAACGGCTGTTGCTCGTTTCGAAGAGAGAAATACGTACCCAAAGGCGGTCCTGACGGAGGCGACGGAGGCAAGGGCGGAGATATCATCATCGAGGCCAGTCCCCATGTCCACACGCTCCTGGATCAGCGCTACCATCCCCACTATAAATCCGAGAGAGGCCAGCACGGCCAAGGCAAGAACTGCACGGGAAAATCCGGACGGGATCTTACAATCCACGTCCCTGTCGGCACCCTGTTAAAGGATGCACTGACCGGAGAGATCGTTGCCGATCTGGTGGAAGAGGGCCAAACCGTGATCGTTGCTCGCGGCGGGATCGGCGGCAGGGGCAATGCCCGTTTCGCCACATCCACCATGCAGGCACCCAGGTACTGCGAGCCCGGCAGGCCGGGGGAAGAAAAGGATTACATCCTTGAACTGAAACTCCTTGCCGATGTAGGCCTGGTAGGCTTCCCCAATGCCGGGAAATCCACCCTGATATCCCGTGTGTCTTCTGCCCGGCCAAAGATCGCGGACTATCCTTTCACTACGCTCGTGCCAAACCTCGGCATGGTCAGATGGAAGGAGGCCGATTTTGTAATGGCCGATATCCCAGGCATCATCGAGGGAGCCCATACGGGTGTGGGCCTCGGGCTGCGGTTCTTGAGGCATATAGAGAGAACCAGGATCATCGTGTATGTCATCGATATGTCTGAAGAGACCATGAGAGACCCGAAAGAGGAATTCATGGTCCTCAGGCGAGAGCTCGGATCTTACTCACAACGCCTCCTGGATCTGAAGCAAATGGTGCTCCTCAATAAGTGCGATCTTCTCACGGCAAAGGAGCGGGCAAAAGAAGCTGTTGCCTTTATAATGGATGAAGGGTATCCTTGCTTTATGGCATCAGCGCTCACCGGAGAGGGGTTGAGCGATCTTTTGGATGAAATTATAAAGGACATATAACGTATATGAAGGGAAGTTCCAGATCATCTCTGAAATCGTGCAAACGTATTCTTGTCAAGATCGGATCACGAGTTCTGAATACCGGCAACGGCCTCAATAACCGGGTGATTGACAGGTTGTGTGACGATCTCTCACTGCTTCGCGACAAGGGTAAAGAATTCGCCCTGGTTTCATCCGGTGCCATTGCAGAGGGCAATGCAGTCATGAAGGTGCCCCGTTCATCCATGACCCTGTCAAAGAAACAGGCCCTTGCCGCCATCGGGCAGGGTAGCCTGATCAGGACCTATACCGATGCATTCAAGCGGTACGGGTACAAGGCCGGCCAGATCCTCATAACGCGCGAAGACCTGGATGACAGACGGCGTTACCTCAATATCCGAAATACCTTTACCGCGCTGTTCGAGTTCGGCGCCATCCCCATCATCAACGAGAATGATACGGTCTCTGTCGATGAGATCCAGTTTACCGACAACGATATGCTCTCAGCAATGATTATACCGCTTGTTGAAGCGCAGGCATTGATAATATTGACGGATACCCCGGGCGTATACCTAGATGATCCCCGCAAGAACCCTGATGCAGAGATGATTTCTGAATTAAAGGATATCAAATCCAAGGATATAAGCGACTTTGGCGGGGATGCCGGCGATATGGGAAGAGGGGGCATGAGATCGAAACTTCAGGCAGCCTACCATGCTTCACTGCTCGGGGTGCCGACCGTCATCACGTCCGCGTATATACCGCAGGTGATCAGCGAGGTGCTGAAAGGTGCCGAGATCGGTACGTTCGTCCATCCGAGGAAGAAAGGAAGGCTCACCCAGAAGGATCACTGGATCAGTTTTGTTACCCGGCCCAAAGGCAGGGTGATCGTTGATAACGGCGCGGCTTCGATGCTCATCAACAAGGGAAAGAGTCTCCTGCCCTGCGGGGTCGTGAGGGTGGAGGGGAACTTCCAGGCGGGAGACCCTGTAGAGATCAAGGAACACAAAGGCGAGGTGATCGCTGTCGGGCTGAGCAATTTCACGTCTGATGAGATCGGCAAGGTGAAAGGCGCAAATACCAAGGATGTCTGTGCCATCCTGTCGCATGAATGCGATGAAGAGGTTGTTCATCGAAACAATATGATCTTGAGAAAGGAGTTCGGGCAGTGAGCACGGATATGATCGTCGCTCTGGCACGCAATGCAAAACGTGCCTCGAGGACCCTCATGAATCTTTCCACAACCGACAAGGCAGGGGCGCTCGCAGGTATGGCCGCTGCTCTGCGGGACAACGTGCCGTATCTGCAGGGTGAGAACAAAAAGGACCTGGAGACCGCACATGAGAATAATCTGAGTTCTGCCATGATCGACCGGCTGACATTGAGCAGCAGTGTTATCGAGGGCATGGCACGGGCCCTGGAAGAGATCGCGGACCTCCCTGATCCGGTGGGCAAGATTTCCGACATGACAAGGAGGCCCAATGGGCTTATGGTGGGAAGGATGCGCATCCCCCTGGGGGTTGTAGGCATCATCTACGAGTCCCGGCCCAATGTGACGGCAGATGCAGCCGGCCTCTGCCTGAAATCGGGCAATGCCGTTATTCTTAGGGGCGGATCGGAGGCATTCAATTCCAACAAGGCGATTGCCGAGATCCTGCGTGGATCGCTGGAAGACAGGGGAATTGATCCGGACGTTATCGGATTCATGCCGGTCACAGACAGAAAAGCGGTCCTCGATCTGCTGAAACTCGAGGAATACATCGACCTCATTATCCCCCGCGGAGGGGAGGGTCTGATCCGGACCGTGGTCGAGAACTCGATGATCCCCGTGTTGAAGCACTACAAAGGGGTATGTCATATCTTTGTAGACAGGGATGCCGACCTTAAAAAGGCATATCCTATCTGCCTCAATGCAAAGGTGCAGCGGCCCGGGGTGTGCAATGCCATGGAGACACTTCTCGTGGATTCTCCTATAGCGGCGCAGTTCCTCCCGAAGATGATAGAACAGTTCAGGAAAAGTGGTGTGGAGATTCGGGGCTGTGACAGAACACGGGCCATTGTTCCCGATATAACAGAGGCAACCGAGGACGACTGGTATGAGGAGTTTCTGGACCTTATCCTCGCAGTCAAGGTCACCGATGACATGGACGATGCCATCGATCATATAGAAAAGTATGGCTCAGACCATACCGAGGCCATTATCACGGAGAATTATACCCGGGCCATGGAGTTCCTGCGACAGGTTGATTCGTCCACTGTGCTCGTGAATGCCTCTACCCGGTTTTCGGATGGCGGAGAGTTCGGATTGGGAGCTGAGGTGGGAATCTCTACATCCAAGATACATGCATACGGGCCCATGGGTATCGAGGATCTCACCATACAAAAGTTTATCTGCTTTGGAGACGGCCAGATCAGGCAATGAGGCTGGGAATATTCGGTGGAACTTTCAACCCCATACACCTGGGGCATCTGCGTGTCGCGGAAGAGGTAAGGACGAGCCTGGAACTTGAAAAGATCATATTTGTTCCCTCATATCTTCCTCCTCACAAAGACCTCGCAGACAATGTGATCGGTCACAAACGCCTCGAGATTGTCCGGATCGCCATAGCAGACAATCCCTGCTTCGAGCTCTCATCCTTCGAGGTGGACAGCGGGGGCAATTCGTACTCCATCAGGACCATCGAGCACATCCGCAAGACCTATAATACGACCCCTTATTTTATCCTGGGGCAGGATGCCTTTAATGATATCCTTTCGTGGTTTGAAAAGGACAGGCTCTTTGGTCTGACGCACTTTGCTGTGATGTCCAGACCCCACGCAGAAAGACCTCCATTGAACGAGACAATAGGGGCGCATGCCCTGGAATATCAAGAAACCGGAAAAGGTTTTATCAATCATGACGGATGCGAAATCGTGTTTGTCGATGTGACCCCTCTGGATATTTCTTCTTCCACAATCCGCACCCTGTGTAAGACGGGAAAGTCAATCCGATACCTTGTGCCGAAAGAGGTGGAAGACTATATCAGAGAAGAAAGGATATACGTATAGATGGAACCCTTGTGGAACAGGGCGGTACAGGCCCTTAAGGATAAGAAGGCGACCAATGTCGTAGTGCTGGATGTGAGAGGATCATGCTCGTTCTCCGATTATATTATCGTGTGTACCGGGATGTCGGACCGGCAGATAAAGGCCATGGCCGAGCATGTCATAGCGGAAATAGGGAAGCCGTTCGGGTCTGAAGGTATCGAGCAGGGACGCTGGGTCCTCCTGGACTATCTCGATGTGGTGATCCACATCTTCCAGGATGAACTCAGGCGCTACTATGACATGGAAGGCATGTGGCTCGATGCAAAAAGGATCGTGGGGTGAAACTGGTTTTCTGCTTTTCAGGGAAAACATTCAAGGGGCCTATAAAAGATCTCCTTGATGAGTATAAAAAGCGGATCTCACGATACGTTCCTGTCGAGATTATCGAGGCAAAGACACTGAAGCCTCAGACCAGAGATGGCGTGCACATTGTGCTGAGCCCGGACGGCAGCACAATGAACTCCGAGGGTTTTGCCGAGATTCTCGGGCAGACTCTCACGAGCGGGAAAAAGCACCTGTTCTTCTATACCGGAGGCCCCACCGGTTTTGACAGCCAACTCCTTGAGACAGCCGATCTCAAGCTCTCTCTTTCGGGAATGACCTTTAATCACCAGTTGATACGGGCAATGCTCTTTGAACAGGTCTACCGGGCGTTCACCATAATAAACAACGAGCCCTATCACAAATGACTGTGCTGCCCGGAGGCAAACAGAATTACCAGGTACGGCCGTATCACTATTTGCCTGAAAAAAGCCATCTTTACTGTTCAGGTTATTAGCCTGTAGGTGCCCTGAAAGAAATGCCCTTGGGGTGCTGTCAGGTCCATGATCATTGCTAAATCTATCTCCCAACGCACCATCTTTTCCTAACAGTCTAAACCCCTACAGCCTATAAACCTGAGTAGTTACCCGTGTGTTGCGTATTTTATCTCAGGGTACGGTTCTTCTCCGAAATCATGAAGCCATCCCGCACCCGCAGGGACTTTCAGGTTGAAGAATTTTCCGGTATTTTTCGGGTTGCGGGCCTGATGGAACTTGAAGTACATATCGCGGCCGCTTTTTCCTATGATTTCAATCTTGCCCTTCTTATGGGACATGATGAACTTGAACCGTTTCGAGTGTCCGTTGAGCATCTTCTTTGACGCCTCAACGATATCATATGCCTTGTGAAGCGGAACCTGGAAATGATGCATTACCCGTTTGACCGGCCGGCACTGGAACACGTAGTACGGATTTATCCCGATACCCACCAGAGAATTCTGCAGCGAGGCAAGGCATTCCGGGTTATCGTTCACCCCTTTCAACAAAACCGTCTGGTTGTTCAGGATGACGCCTGCACGGATGAGGCGGTCGATGGCCTCGGTTGATTTGTCGGTTATCTCTCTTGGGTGGTTGAACTGCGTCACGATATAGATTCGTCTGTCTTTGCGAGAATGTTTTTCGAGGAGTTGCACCAGATTATCGTCTTCAATGATCCTGTCAGGCAGGGTAACCGGTATTCTCGACCCGAACCTGATGAAGGACAGGTGATCGATATCCGAGATCATCTCCAGGAATTTTGCAATGATGGTTGTCGGCAGCACCAGCGCGTCACCCCCTGAGATGAGGACATTATTGATCTCCCGGTGTTTTTTCACGTATTCTGCGGCCTCATCGAACCGATGAAGAAGTTCATGGTTCGAAAGGCCTACCATCCTCTTTCTGAAACAGTGCCTGCAGTACATGGCACAGCGGTTGGTGGACAGGACCAGCGCTGTCTGGGAATACTTGTGCTGGAGCCCGGGCATTTTGGTGTTTTCCTTCTCTCCGCTCGTGTCATACGATCCCATGAGGTTTAATTCGTCCAGAGAGGGGACAGCCATTGCCCGGATCGGGTCATCAGGGTCGTCCTTGTCGATGAGAGACATGTAGTATGACGGTATGCACACCGGATGTCTCTCCACAACACTCTTTAGTTTTCTCCTCTCCTTTGTTGAAAGAGTGAGATACGATGCTATGTCCTGAATAGTACGAACACTTTCTTCCAGTTGTCTTTCCCAAGTCATAGTAATCACCTCACATGTACAGTTCTCTTAGTATCTCATCGGACAAAATGCGGTTAAGCTGTAAATTAGCCGCGTTTATTGATGTTTAGGCTTCCAATGTATGCCTGCATGGTAAAGATGGTGCCCGGACTATCTGAAGAGAAAATAGGCACTCTTTGCCATGAGGTATTAAGATATATCACAAAAAGCTCACTCTTGCAAATGCTTCTAGAAAGAATGAATATAAATAAAGGGTTATGGCTGTATTCTTACGATCCCCACCCTTCACCGTCTGGCAAGGACCCAGGCCTTCTGAACTCAGAGCAGGACCTGGTAACCGGCGACGATATCAAGGAGTTCTTCGGTGATATTCATCTGGCGCTGACGGTGAAACTGGAGATAGATCTCTTCTAAGCGCTCGCTGATATTCTTTTCCGCGTTCTGCATGGCCGCGAGCCTGCTCGCATTCTCACTGGCAAGAGATTCGGCAAAGGCGCGGTACAGCGAGACAAAGAGATATTCCCGGATGAGCGATAGAAACAGGGCTTCCCATTCCATGGTGAACATGGGCAGCGTCTTTGATTCCCATTTTCGGTCCTGCAGGTTCTTGAGCCAGTCCTGATCGACAGGCAGAAGGTGGAGCATCGTGGGTTTGTAGTTTGATCCGGAAATGTACTGGTTATAGAACAGATATATATGGTTGATCTGCTGGTTGAAATGCCAGTCTTCAAGGATCATCACGATTTCCTGGACCATGGGGGTGATGCCCGCTATGGATCCGGGGTTGGGAAGACACTCGCAATGAGATTGACCGGCCTCTTCAATATAATCCCTGACCCGTTCTCCCACTATGAGCACGGTACGGTTTTCCATAGGAACACCCAGCGCCTCCATCTCATCCAGTGCATACGATGCCATCTGCGCGTTGAGCTGTCCGCACAGGCCCTGATCAGAACCGAAAATGATGGCCCCGATGTGAGTTCTCGGTACTGATCTGACCAGCAGCGTATCCTCCTGTTTTTTCTTCAGAACCACCTGAAGCCCCATCTCGACGGTTGCGTTATAATCTGCCAGGGACTCCACCGCCTTCTGATACTGGCGGATACTCACAGCAGCAAGGGCCTTCATGGTCTTCACCACAGACAGGAGGTCTTCGGTGCTCTTGATTGTTCTTTTCAGCGATTCAATAGTCTGCATATCCTGCTTCCACCTCAATTCCCAATGCCTTCCCGGCAATTCTCAGCATGGCGTTGTGGTCATCCATGGTGAGTTTGCCCCCTGATTCTATCCTGGCACACAACTCTGAGAGGTGAGTGGTGATATTGGCACGTATTTTCGATTCGGCTTCTGCGACCTGATCCAGGGGAGTGTCGTCGAGAACCCCGCTGATGACTGCAAGAAGGGCGGCTATCTGTTCCGATGCGGCCAGGGGCATATACTGAGGCTGCTTGAGGATTTCACGCACGCGCCATCCACGTTCGAGGCTCGCCCGGGTATGTTCGTCGAGTCTCGTCCCGAACCGTGAAAAGCTTTCCAGCTCTTCAAACTGTGAATAGGTTATGCGCAGGTCGCCTGCCACGGAGCGGTACGCCGGCAACTGGGCCTTGCCCCCGACCCGGGAGACCGATTTCCCTACATCGACAGGGGGCAGGATCCCTTTCTGGAACAGTCCGGGTGACAGGTAAATCTGTCCGTCGGTAATGGAGATCAGGTTTGTGGGGATATAGGATGATATGTCCTGTGCCTCGGTCTCGATGATGGGCAGGGCGGTCAGTGAACCGCCGCCGTATTCTTTTCGCAGGTGGGTGGAACGCTCGAGGAGACGTGAATGGATATAGAAGATATCACCGGGGTACGCCTCCCGCCCCGGGGGACGGCGCAGGAGCAGGGAGAGTTCGCGGTATGCCCTCGCATGCCGTGTCAGATCGTCGTACACAACGAGTACATCACGGCCGTTGGCCATAAAATACTCCCCAATAGAGGTCGCGGTATAGGGGGCGACAAACTGGAGCCCCGGTGGTTCTTCACCTGCCGCCACCACCACAACCGAATAATTCAGGGCATTATGCTCCCTCAGGGCTGCAATGGTTTTCGCCACATCAGAACTCTGCTTGCCGATGGCACAGTAGATACAGATAACGTCCTTGTCCCGCTGGTTTATTATGGTATCCATGGCTATGGCGGTCTTCCCGGTCTGGCGGTCCCCGAGGATGAGCTCCCGCTGTCCTCTTCCTATGGGGATGAGGGCGTCAATGGCCTTGAGCCCTGTCTGCAGGGGAACCGTGACAGGGTCGCGGTGCATGATCGGCGGTGCCTCCCGCTCAACAGGTAAGCGTTTTAAGGCCGGGATTTCACCGAGATTGTCCAGTGGACGGCCGATAGCATCCACGACGCGTCCCAGGAGCGCCTCCCCCACCGGGACATCGAGGATCCTTCCGGTGCGCTGCACCTCGGCACCTGCCGTTATATGCTCGCTTGCATCCAGCATGATTACCCCGATCTCAGTGGGATCCACATTGAAGACCATGCCCATGAGATCGCCGGGAAAGGAGACGAGCTCTTCAGACCTGACATTGGACAGGCCGCCGACCTGGGCGATACCTCTGCCCACAAAATGGACGATTCCGATCTCCTGTGCCTCGAGTTCCTGTTCATGCCGGCTCAGCACGGTATCCAGTTTCTCAAAGGTATCGTCAACACACGCATCCAATGTCTTTTCGTCTTTATCAGTGGGGTTCATCTGTTGACCTCTTTCATCGTTATTCCCTTTCTTTCCTTCAAGAGGAAAGACCGTTTATGGCTCCGGCATCACTGGTATCTCCTCCTTGAGAATACGCGAGAAACTTTTCTCCAGGGAGGAGATATAATCGTTAATGCTCCATGAGATTTTATGACCGTGTATTGTCATCTCAATGCCGGCCACTGCCCTGGGCGTGACCTCGTAGGCGATCTCAAGTTCCTCGGATATGTACGGCTTCAATGCCTCCTGTATGGCGGTCTGCTGGTCAGGAGAAAGTTCAAAGGCGCTCCGTATGGCGATCCCTGTCCCTGTCGTGATCCCGGATTGTTTGAGCACAGACAGCGTTTCCTCATCCGCCTGCGCGATGAGCCTGATGAAAACATTCACGATTTTGTCTTCGAGCTCTGCATCGGCCAGATCCAGGAGTATGCGTCGAATGGTGTCGTACACATAGGTGCCTGCCCGGGCGCTGAGATTTTCTAAAAAGGTCTTCTTTTCACTCTCGAGAGCCTCATACCACCTCATCTGGACCTGGTCGACTTCTTCCCTGGCCTTGCGGGTCAGCTCCTTGCGGGTATTTTCCGCCTCATCTCTGGCCTTGTTCAGCATCTCTTGCGCCATATCCGTCATGGACTGGTTCTTTTTCTCACTCTCGGCTGCAGCCTCTTGCGCCTCTTTCTGCAGCCTCCCTGCCTCCTCATAGCGGGAGACGATCTTGGCCTCCCTGTCATCCATGGCCTGTAAGATCCTCCCATAGAGAAAATGCTTCAGGAGAAAGACCAGGATAAGGAAGTTGACGATCTGCGCAAAGAAGACAAACCAGTCAATATGCATCCACTATCCCCCTTTTAATATCACATGGTCCCAGAATGGATTCGCAAAGATCAGAATCATGGAGATGACGAAGCAGTAGATGGCGATGGACTCGATCATGGCCAGAGAGACAAACAAGGTTCTCGTGATTGATCCTCTTTCATCCGGCTGCTGGGCAATGGCGCTCAATGCCTGCTGTGTGGCCCTTCCTTCGCCCAATGCCGGCCCGATAGAACCGATTGCCATGGTCAGTCCGGCGGTTATGATTGAAGCAATTCCAATGAGGGTTACGCTGTCCATAAATCCTCCCCTTTCACTTGTATTTTTTCACAATCTATTCCTAAGCCCCTTTGTCTCCTTTGTCCTCATGGGCCTGTGCCGCTGACGCGATATACACCATGGCAAGGATTGCGAAGATATATGCCTGAACGAGCCCGATCAATAATCCCAGGGCGTGCATGATGATCGGGAAAAAGAGCGGGGTGACGGCAAGAAGGATGGCAATCACCTTGTCATGGCTCATCATGTTTCCAAAAAGTCTGACCGCCAGAGCCAGTGTACGCGTGGCTTCCCCCATCACGTGGAAGGGAAAGAAGATGAACGTCGGCTGAAAATATTCCTTAAAATACCCTTTGATGCCCTGTTTTGTTATCCCATATAGGGGGACGGCGATGAATACGCATATGGCCAGGGCGGCTGTCGTGGTCAGCGAAGACGTGGGAGCGACATATCCGGGCACGATGAGCAGGAGATTGGAAAGCCCCACAAAGAGGAAAAGGGTGCCGATAAAGGCAAGGTAATGCCCGGGGTTCTCCGGGCTTATCTCCTTGATCTGATTGCGGATGGTGGATACAACGACCTCTAAAAGGCCCTGCCAGCGCGAAGTGCGAACCTCTGATGAGATGTTGCGGGTAACCAGCCAGGAACCGATAATGAGGATACCCATGATGAACCAGGTATAAAGAAGGGTTGCCGTAATTTTGATAATGCCCCACTGCCAGAGGATAACCTGATCGGGGCTTATCTGATTGAGGCTTAAGATCTCCATATAAAAGTCCTCTTACGAAACCAGCCGTTCTTTTCCCAGTCGCCGGGTCAGGATCATACGCATTACAACGAACCCTACAAGGGCGGCAACAGCGCGCTGCCAATGTCCGTCCATAACGAGATAGAACCCTGCTAGCACCACGGATGTTCTGATGAGGTAGCTTTTCAACATCACGAACCCCGGACTCGGGATATCAGTGATCTTCTGCAGGGTCTTCCACAGGCTCAGGAAATAGAAGGCGCCGAGAGCCATGCCGGCAGAAAATGAAAGGATAAGGTAGAGGGTCTCTCCCATTCCTTCAGTCCTTTCTTCTTTTCGTGAATCCTTCTTGTTGGCGTTCTTCCCTCATTTCTGGATTCCCCCTTTACGTACCCAGTACCATGCATTCATACACCCCACCATGAGACCGCCGATCAGGAGCATGAGGGTCCAGGAAAACTGGCTTGGCCATGATTTGTCTATCCAGATACCAACGGCAACGCCGATGAGTGTGGGGATGGCCACCGACCATCCCACCACGCCGAACATGCCGAGGCCGAACCAGACGGTATCTTCCTTCTCCTTCATGCCGCGGATCTTGAGAGATTCTCTCTTCTGCGCTTCTTTGCCGAATCTCTTGAGCGCTTCGCGCCGCCTGTTTTTGGGTGGTAGCCTGCATTCATTCATGCCTTTCTCAGCTCCATCAAACGCCGCACCAGGTCGGCCTCCAATCGTGCCGCTGCAGTGCGGGCCGCTTTCTCACGGTCGTCTATGACCTTGAATTTTTCCTCTATCACTTCTCTGAGCTGTCCAAGGTTGGGGATAGTGACCACGTTTCTGGTGGATACGGACACGTCCTGCCCCTTCTTTACCAGAATACCTTCATCCACCGCCATGAATACCTCCTGGCCTTTTTCGTCCTCAATACTTAAGAGCCCGGGTGCAAGGGCGGCAACAAAATCGATATGGCGAGGCAGGAGGCAGAACGATCCATTGTTCGCCTCAGCGATGACCTTTGAAACCTCCTGGTCAAGGTATATCTCCGATGGCAGAAGAATCTTAAATCTCATAGTTCATCCCAATCATACACATACATCAGATTATATGGGCCTCATCTATGGCTCCGATCATATACAGTTTTGACTCAGGATAATTTGCAAACTCATCGTTGAGGATTTTTTCGCAGCCGTCCAATGCGTCCTCGAGGCTGACCATCCTTCCAGAAAGGCCGGTGAACTGTTCGGTGGTGAAGAACGGCTGGGTGAAGAAGCGCTCCAGCCTGCGCGCCCGGTAGACAATGCGCTGATCGTCCCTGGAAAGTTCAGCAATACCGAGCATGGCGATGATATCCTTGAGGTCTTCATAGATGTTCAGGGTCCTTCGAATCTCCTGGGCGATACGGTAGTGTCTCTGTCCCGCAATCGCAGGCATGAGCATCTTTGACCCGGACTGGAGAAGATCCACTGCAGGATAGAGTCCTTCACTCGCTCTCTTGCGGGAGAGTACAATGGTTGCGGAAAGGTGTCCGAAGGTGTGCACGGCCGAAGGATCGGTGAAATCGTCCGCTGGTACGTACACGGCCTGGATGGAGGTGATGGCCCCTGTGGTGGTGTTGCAGATCCGCTCCTCGAGCTCGGCAAGTTCGGTGCCCATTGTCGGCTGGTATCCGAGGCGCGAGGGCAGCTGGCCCATGAGACCTGATACCTCGGAGCCGGCCTGGATAAAACGGAAGATGTTGTCCATGAGGAGCAGGACATCCTGCCTGGCATCATCCCGGAAGTATTCCGCCATGGTGAGCGCGGCATGCCCGACCCTGAATCGTGCCCCGGGAGACTCGTTCATCTGGCCGAAAACCATGACGGTGTTGTCAAGGACCCCGGCAGTGAGCATGTCGCGGTAGAGCTCTTCTCCCTCACGGCAGCGTTCACCTATCCCGCAGAAGATACTCACACCCTGGTGTCCCTTCACGGTATTGTTGATCATCTCCGTAATAAGAACGGTCTTTCCCACCCCTGCGCCGCCGAAGAGTCCTGCCTTGCCGCCTCGCTCCAGTGGCGCGAGAACGTCTATGGCCTTTATCCCGGTCTGGAAGATCTGTGATACCGTGGATTGCTGCGTCAGTGGTATCGGAGACTGGTGAATGGAGCGGAGTTCTCCGGTAACCTCTCCCTTTAAGTCGATGGGTTCGCCGAATACGTTGAAGACCCTCCCCATGAGCTCTTTTCCTACAGGGACCTGAAGGGGAAAACCGGTATCCAAGATCTGTGAACCTCGGGCAAGACCCTGCGTCGGTGTCAGTGCGATTCCCCGCACGGTCTTAGCGTCGAGATGGGTGTTCACCTCGATAACGATCTCTTTATTGTCCCCCCCTTTGAGGACATTGTAGATGGGAGGAAGCTGTTCAGGAAACTGTGCATCGATAACACTGCCTCGGACAGAAACTACGGTGCCCGTGTTTGTTTGACCGTTCATCTCGTCTACCCCCTACACCCCTTCGTGCAGCAATAAGCTCCCACGGCAGCAAAAATATAACTTATATTCTTAATAAAATAAGGTGAATAAGAACTGTGTCAAGCAATCCAGGCAGATTGATTCTCAAATCATTTACAAAATAAGAGGGAGACGGGAAGGCAGGAAATCAGTGATTCCCGTTTTTTCAGATGTCATCCCGGCACGGGGACTCCTTCCGCCGAGGCCTGTGAGTGCACAAAATCCTGTGGTGTCACAGGGAAGAGACGGCATGTGAAGTGATATGATAAGTATTGTGCTTTTCGGGCATAGTATTGTATATTGTGATAAGTAAGACCGGCTTGATTTGAATTGCTTACACTACAATACGAGACATGAGAGGGGAGAAGAGATGATCTATTCAAAACTGATACAACTCATCGAGAATAATGCCCAGGAACTGACAAAACGTCTGTGCAAAGACCTGCTCAGCAGGGAGGAGACAAAGAGCTACAGGAAACTCTCAGAGGATATCGTATGTGAACGGGTTTTCGATGTGTACTCCAAACTGGACAAATGGCTCAGCAAGGAAAAGCAGGCCAGTGGAGAAGTACAGAAATATTATACGGATCTGGGAAAAAAGAGATACAAAGAGGGCATACCCCTTCACGAGGTTGTGCTGGCATTGATGCTCATCAAGAGACATCTCTGGCTGTATGTCAGGGAAAAGCATTTCTTCGATTCCACATACGAATGCTACCAGGCCCTGGAGATGAACAACAAGGTTGTCCTGTTCTTTGACCGGGCTATCTATTTTACCACCATGGGGTATGAAGAGGAGTTGCTCAAGAAGTAGACACGGTGTCATACCAGGGATATTCTGCCTGGGATCATGAGCATGAATTCCGGTTTTATTGTTTTGCTAAGAGTTGTATGTCGAGGTGCGTTCTCTTACTATATTATTGAATGAGAGTTATATTGACAAAGAACATTATGGAGGTTTGCTCATGATTTCCGAGGCCATGATATCAATAATCAAAGACAATGCGGATGAACTGACAAAAAGGCTCTGTAAGGACCTGCTCAGCAGAGAGGAGACCAAGAATTATAGAAAACTGAATGAGGACCTTGTGTATGAGCGGGTATACGATGTGTATAGCAGGCTCGATTCATGGCTTGCCAAAGACAAGGCAAAAGGGGAGATCTTACACCACTATACCAAGCTGGGCGAAAAACGGTTCAAAGAAGGTATCCCCCTGACCGAAGTGGTGATGGCACTCATGCTGATAAAGAGGCACTTGTGGCTCTACACGCTTGAGAAACATTTTTTTGATACCTCGTATGAATTTCAGCAGGCCCTCGAGTTCAACAACCGCGTGGTCCTGTTCTTTGACCGAGCTATTTATTTCACCACCATGGGATACGAGAAGGAACTGCGAAAAGCGGTGGAAAAATCAGGCGGGGGTTTTCTCTCCAGACTTATGGGCAAGGGCTAGATTTTTGTAGGGCTATTCCAGGTCAAACGCCACCTTGATCTTGAATACCCTGCGCGCCGGGAGATCAAGCACCCGCTCGCCCAATCTTTGCTCGATCTCCGAGATGATCCGCAGGCTCGACTCCTTGTCCGGCGTTATAAGGGTAAACCAGCAGTTCGTCTGTCCTGAACGGATATAATTGTGGGTGATTTCCGGATAGGAGTTCACGGTATCGGCGTAGTAGTCAAGCTTCTCTTCGGGGATCTGCATGGCGCAAAGCGTGGAATGCCAGCCGATTCGCCTGGGGTTGATGACTGCCCCGATCCTGCGTATGAGGCCTTGTGCGCGCATACTCCTGAGACGCTCGATCACTTCCTGTTCGGCAAGGCCCAGGGTCTCGGCGATTTTTCCGTATGGCCTCTCATCCACAGGCAGGGATTTGTTTACGAGCGTCAGGATCTTTTTGTCTATAGTGTCCATTGTCACCCTGTACTTGCATAGTCAGTGTTTTCAGGTATCGCACTGCCAATACCCGGAGTCTATTTAAACCAGCAGATGGGGTCTGCCCCCATGACAGCATCTTTTACCTCATAGGCCCGGGCTCTGCACCCACCGCAGACATCCTTGTATTCACAGGCCCCGCATTTTTCCTCGAGGCCTTCGATATCCCGCAGACAAACAAGGGTAGGGGAATTCGACCAGATCTCCTCAAAGGGCCTTTCCTTGATATTTCCGCACGGGATCTGCAGAAAACCGCACGGCTGCACATCACCGGTTGATGATACAAACCCGAACCCGTCTCCGGCAAGGCACCCCTTTGTGTGCACTGACTCGCCTTTTTCAGCAAGAAGCCGGTAGAACTGCGGGGCACATGTGGCCTTACACTCGATCTCGGCCAGCTTGTATACCTCATAGAAGGCATCGAGCATTTCCCGGTATTCCCTGATCTTGGCCGCTTCGAGAGATTCGCCTCTCCCTGTGGGAACGAGAAAGAAAACATGCCATGCAACCGCCCGGAGCGACTTGATGAATGCCGGGAAGGCATCCATCTGAGCAACATTCATGGCAGCCACCGTTGTATTGACCTGAACAGGAACACCACCTGCCACAAGGGTTTCTATACCTTTGACGGCCATCTCAAAGGCACCATCCATGCCTCTGAAGGTATCATGCACCTCTTTAGTTACGCCATCGAGGCTTATAGATACACGAACAATCCCGGAATCCTTTATCCTGCGGGCGATTTCAGGGGTAACCAGGGACCCGTTGACAGCCATGGTCATTCTCAGTCCCAGGGAGGTTCCGTAGCGTGCAAGATCGAAGACATCCTCGCGAAGCAGCGGCTCACCCCCGGAAAGGATGACCATTTTCGTGCCGAGTCTGCTCACTTCATCGAGCAGGGAATACCCCTGCTCAGTGGTGAGTTCGCCCGGCCGGACCTGGTTTGTGGCAGACGCCCTGCAGTGGAGACAGTTAAGATTGCATGCCTTGGTGAGCTCCCACGCGAGGATAAACGGTGCTTTCATTACAGTCTCTTGGCGATCTCAGGGGCAAAATAGGTGATGACCATATCAGCCCCGGCCCTTTTTATCGCTGTTATGCTCTCCATCATACAGGCCTTCTCCGAGATCCAGCCCTTTTCAGCCGTGGCCTTGATCATGGCATATTCCCCTGATACCTGATAGGCGCACAGGGGTTCATTGAACTCATCCGCAATGGTCCTGATCACATCGAGATAGGGCAGTGCGGGTTTGACCATGATGATATCCGCCCCTTCCTCCACATCGTGGCCGGCTTCTCTGATGGCCTCACGTACATTCGCCGGGTCCATCTGGTAGGCTTTCCTGTCGCCGAATGCCGGCGTGGAGCCCGCTGCCTCGCGGAACGGCCCGTAAAAGGACGAAGCATACTTCGCGGCATAGCTCAGGATGGGAAGGTCTTCATACCCGCTCTCGTCCAGGGCGTCGCGAATGATACCGACGCGGCCGTCCATCATGTCCGAAGGCGCAACAATGTCGGAACCTGCCTTTGCATGTGACAGGGCGACCTTCGCCAGGATCTCGAGGGTGTCGTCGTTCATCACCCGGTTTTTTTCGTCCAGGATCCCGCAGTGACCGTGATCAGTGTATTCGCACAGGCATACATCGGTGATAACCATAAGGTCCGGAACTGCATCCTTTATTGTCCTGATGGCCTGCTGGACAATGCCGTCCTTCTTATGCGCCTCAGTACCATACCGGTCTTTCCTGTCTGGTATTCCGAAGAGCAGGACAGCTGGTATGCCGAGGGAGGTGATTTCCTGTATGACTTTTTTAAGCGAATCAGGAGAATACCGATACTGTCCCGGCATGGCCTCGATGGGCTCGCAGATGGATTTTCCCTCTTTGATAAAAAGTGGGTAGATAAGATTGTCCACGCACACGTGGGTCTCCCGTACCATTCTTCTGATAGCGGGGTTCTGCCGCAACCGGCGAGGTCTGTGTTCAGGAAACATCCTCAACCTCCTTGGGATGATAGTGTTTTCTTCATTCCTACCATATATAACCTGAGGCCGTACAATGCAAGTTATGGGACAGTAAAGAGGATCGGCATGATTCCGGATTCATGGAGGCGGTCGATCACCAGCAGGATCATGAATATCAGGGGGAACCAGATAACGCTGATGAAGGCCCTGCGAAACAGACGGGCATCGATGGAATAGTAGGGCTCTTCATGGAAACCTGAGAATCTCGGGATGAACATCGGGGTCTTCCTGGTATATTCCTCAAAGGCCTCTCCATGAACCTCCCGCAGGTTTTCTTCTTCTGCCCTGATGACAAAGGGATAGTACAAGCCGAACATGACAATGATCAGGGCACATACCAGAACGTTCTTGGATGCAAGGCCCACCCCTACCGCACCGATCAGGCTGAAGAGGTAGAGCGGATTGCGAACCAGGGAGTAGGGGCCCTGGGTAATGAGGTCCCTTGTTTTGTGCCCGCTGATATAGGCGAGGGCCCAGAGCCGGCCGAAGGTGCAGATGAGGACAAGCAGGAATGCAACAAACTCTATGGTAAGGTTCACAATGACATTAGGCTTCCATGAATAATGTGAAAACAGGATAAGGAACAGGATTGCCGCTCCAAAAACCCGTGTGATCGCTATCCGGTATTCTTTTGTAATAAAGAGTATTTTATCCATCGTGTGGGCATAGTCTCTAAGATACCTTGTGCATTATGTCAATCGGTTTTAGAAAAACCGTCCTGGTTGCCGTGCATTACATATAGGGAAAACCTAGGCAGGTCGAGCCAGTCAGCTCCTGATCTGAGGCAGTCAAACCAGAGTGCTCGTGACCTAAGGCAGAAGGCAGAAGGAAAAACCTGAAAACCAATAGGCAAGACTTGGGGAACAGGATCCAAGGGAGAAGGCAGAGCAAGACTTGGGGCTCAAGAACCTAGTGCTGGTGTTCCTGGAAATACTAGGACCATACCGGGAAACGAGGAAGATATGTTGACCTGAGCGGGCTGATTATACTACATATACTGACAACTTATAGGAATAATTTGGAGTAGATATGGCTTTACACGTCGTTATCATGGCAGGAGGAAAGGGTGAGCGCCTGTGGCCTCTGTCCACCCACAATACCCCAAAGCAGCTGCTTTCATTCGGTCTGGAGAAAAGCCTGTTGCGTGCAACCGTAGACAGGACCGCAGGGTTGACCGACAAAGAACATGTCTATGTCGTAACCAACACCGCGATTGCAGACAAGGTGCATGAGCAGCTTCCCGATCTGCCCAGGGAAAATATCCTGGCCGAGCCGATCGGACGCAACACTGCACCCTGCATTGCGTATGCAGCGGCAATGATTTCTCTGAAAGATAATAACGCTGTTATGGCCGTATTCCCGTCCGACCATCTGGTGGGCGATCCCGAGGGGTTCACACGTGCACTAAGATTCGCTCTGGATGCACTGAAGACCTATCCGCATCTGCTCATAACGCTCGGGATGGTCCCGGATCATCCCGAAACCGGCTACGGGTACATTGCGCCGGGTGAGATACTTTTCAGCGATGAAGGGTTCAAACTGTACAAGGTTAACACCTTTCATGAAAAGCCGGGCAGAGAAAAGGCCCTTGAATACATGGAAGAAGGCTGCCTGTGGAATGCAGGCATGTTCTTGTGGCGGGTGGATACGATTCTGGAGGAATTCAGGCAGCATACGCCCGGGATGTATGATGATCTGATGGCACTGAGAGCGTCCATGAAACAGGGAAGGGATAAAATCGCTGCATTCTATGAGCGGGTCGAGTCTGTTTCCATTGATTATGCCGTGATGGAGAAAACCCGCAATGCAGCCACGATACCTGCAGAATTCGGCTGGAATGATATCGGGTCCTTCGATGCCATAGGAAAGGTCCTGCCGCCAGACGGTCATGCAAATGTAGTAAGCGGAGATGTGGTGCTGGAGGAATCGAGTGGCAACGTGGTCTTCTCGTCCGGCAAAAAGATCGTGGTCATGGATGCCAAAGACCTGGTGGTGATTGAAGGCGAGGATGCAATACTGGTGTG
Source organism: Thermodesulfobacteriota bacterium (assembly GCA_036825155.1). Taxonomy (GTDB): domain Bacteria; phylum Desulfobacterota; class Desulfomonilia; order UBA1062; family UBA1062; genus DSAD01. The sequence goes on from DAISYU010000007.1 coordinate 55,520, forward strand.
TCCGCGGGATGCGTCCCAAAGGATTAGTGCACTTGTCAAGAAGATGGTCAAATAGAACCCTGCCGGCATCTTGTGAGCACATATCCATAAAAAACCGGACAGCTCGATATGACATGAACTGTTTGGGTGTATGATCGAAGAATGATCATTAAATAATTTCAGTTTGAATCATCATTTACCGATCAGATATGATAATTTTACAGGCACGAAGATCATCTCAAAGGGACAGTTGAAGGGTTTGATATGAAAATAGAGATTCTCGGCTGCAGCGGAGCAGTTATGAGAGGGTTCAATACCGCGAGCATCCTGATCAACGGCAGTCTGCTCGTTGATGCCGGGTCTGCCTCTTCAGTCCTGGATGAAGAATCCATAGAAAAGATCCGCAATATACTTATTACCCACACGCACATCGATCATATTAAAGAACTCCCTTTTATCGTGGACACCCTGTATGCAAAGAAAGCCAGGGGGATCTCGATCTGGGGAAGTGTGCCTACCATCGAAGCGCTCAAAACACATATATTCAACGGTCTTATCTGGCCGGATATGAATGAATTAAAGATAGAAGAGGACTTTCTCTCCCTCCGCCCCATTCCGCAGGAAGGCTTCCTCACAGGGGGTCTCCGGGTACAGGCATTCCCGGTGGACCATATCGAAGGCTCGGTATGCTATGTGATCTCCGAAGGGGGCAAGCATGTCCTATTCAGCGGAGATACCGGCTTCGATACACATCTCTTTGATCTTGTGAAATCTCTCGGAGATGACCTGCTCGCCTTGTTTGTGGAAGTCTCGTTCCCCAATGAAATGGCCGACATTGCCGGGGTTTCGAGACATCTGACGCCGGAACTTGTTGCAAAAGGACTTGATGGCGTTGTATCATCTTCGACAAAGGTGATAGCATATCATATCAAGCCCAAGCATCTTGACGAAGTGGTGGCACAGTTGCCATCCGGCGTTGATTACATAAAGGGCGGGGAGGTTTTCGAACTTTGATCGAGGTCCTTGATGTAGCAAAGAAAGATGGGCGGTGGACCGAGTGCCCATCCTGTTCAGAGATCATAATAACCAAAAAACTCCAGGAAAATCTCATGGTCTGCCCGCACTGCGATTTTCATTTCAGACTCAATGCCAGGCAGCGGATAGATATCGTGTGCGATCAGGGCACATTCGTTCAGATGGATATGAACGATCCTCTCCTCGACGATCGTTCTCAAGTTGTTGATGAGGCAATCATAGGCGGTAGAGCCCAGATCAACGGACAGGATTGCATGTTCGGTGTTATGGACTTCTCTTTCAAGGGCGGTACCATGGGCGTGTATCTGGGGCAGTACATAATAGAACTCATGAAGAGGGCCCAGGACCAGGCTATTCCATTCATTGTGTTCTGTGCGTCCGGCGGAGTACGGATACAGGAAGGTATCTGGGGGCTGTTTCAGATGTTGCGGACCGCACATGCGAGGAATCTGACACGGGATGTGCCCATGATAACCGTGTTTACCGATCCTACAACAGGCGGTGTGAGCGCAAGTTTCGCAGCCTTGGCCGATATCCTGCTTGCCGAACCCGGGTCACGCATCGGCTTTGCCGGGCCGCGGGTGATCGAATCCACCCTCAAGTGCACCCTGCCGCCGGACTTTCAGGATGCAAAAAATCTCTTCTCAAACGGGTTTCTTGACAACATAATCCATCGCCATGATCTCCGGGATACCCTGGGTTTCCTCCTGAGATGGTTCTAGGGGATATCGACCAGAACAAATGGTCCCTGGGCCTCGAACGGGTAAAGCAAGCTCTCGAACGCCTGGGCCATCCCGAGAAGGCATACCGGCACGTGCTCGTGGGCGGTACAAACGGCAAGGGCTCCACATGCATCTACCTGGAGCGTATCCTCCTTGCTTCAGGATACCGTGTGGGTACAACCATCTCTCCCCATCTGACATCGTTTACCGAACGGTTCCGGATCAATTCCTGTCAGGCCGATGAGGCGGAACTGGAGCAGATACGCACAGAGATACAGGGAGTCGTTCATGACATCGGGCTCACCTATTTTGAATGGTGCGTGGTCCTGGCAGCAGTGATGTTCGCCAGGCACGAGGTTGATATAGGCATATTCGAAATAGGCCTGGGAGGACGGTTCGACGCATCGAATGTCATGGACCCCGCTGTCTCGGTCATTACCGATATCTCCATCGACCATACCGATTATCTCGGCAGCAGCATCCGGGGAATAGCCGGGGAGAAGGCTGCCATTGCCCGCCGAGGCAGGCCGCTGATAACAACTGCCGTGGGCGAGGCCCTCGATGTTCTCAGGGAACATGCGCAGAATATCGGTGCGGATCTCTATGAGGTGAATCAGCCATACCCCGGGGAGGTCTCAATGAAAGGACCTGTGCAGCAGCTGAATGCAGCCCTGGCAATCCGGGCCGCCCAGGCACTGGGAGTGGATCTGAGCAGGGACCGGTTGAACACTGCGCTGAAAGAGGCGTTCCTGCCCGGAAGACTCGAAACCATAGGCGGCAAGGTCATACTGGATGTGGCGCATAACCCCTCATCTATGCTAGTTCTTGTTACCTATCTTGAAACTATTGGATTTCATGGGGCAGGGGTGTTTGGTGTACTTGCAGACAAGGATTATATGACGATGATCCATTTGCTTGACAGGGTATGTTCACATATCTATATCGCACCGGTTAAAAGCGAGCGTTCCTGGGGTGAGAAGGAGATGTCGGCATGTATTGAACTCGGGAATATCACCCGATGCATGAGTATTACCGATGCATATCACCAGGCGTCACAGACAGGGGAGCGTATCGTTGTCACCGGATCGTTCTATACGGTAGGAGAGGTGAGGGGTTCTGTTCTATGCGCACTGCGGTAATTGTCATTCTCCTTCTATGCTCTTTATCGTGTCCCGTGTTTGCAATAACACTTGATGTAGAGGCGGACACCATCAAGAAGACGGGGCAGAGGATCGAGGCCTCGGGTAATGTTGTGATCATGGGCAAGGATATCACCCTGAGAGCCAACTATGTGGTCTACGACACCCTCAGCGAGGATCTGTGGGCATCGGGCAACTGTCATCTCAAAGAGGAAAAGGGCGAGATCGATGCGCAGACCATGTACTACAACGCCAGGAGAAAGGATGTCCAGCTGGAAGACGGGAGCGTATTCATCTACTCGGAGCCAATGATTATATCGGGGAAATCCATATCACGCTATGGAGAGGATTTCTATATCGGAGAGGATATCGAGTTCACCCCGTGCATGGGTGAGAAGCCTGACTGGTCAATGGCTGCATCGTCATTGGAGGTTCCCGTCGAGGGATACGGCAAGGCCAGACATGCACGGTTCATGATCCGGGATGTCCCCGTGTTCTATGTCCCGTACCTTCTCTACCCTGCAAAACTCAAAAGACAGTCGGGACTGCTTTTCCCCGAATTCAGCCAGTCATCCGACTATGGTTCCCGTTTCGCGATCCCGCTGTATCTCACGCTCGGCCGCTCGGCCGATATGACGCTCACCCCGATGTATCTGTCAAAGAGGGGGCTTCTCACGGCGGCCGAGTTCCGCTATCGTCTCGACTATGAACGGTCAGGTCTGATGTACGTTGAGAGTCTTTTCGACAAAGAAAGCGGTGAGCCGCTTGAGGGTGGGGTCCTCGAGAGAATCCCGGACCACCGGTGGTTCGTCAAGGCCAACCAGAGAGGAGGGCCTCTCACCTGGGATATCAACCTGGTAAGTCACGAGGATTATTTCCGTGACATCGGTTCTTTCTACGGCAGCGAGCAATACTGGAGGGAGACCTCCACCATTGAGGATGACAAGGAGCTTGAAGAACTGATATCACGCATGGAATGGCTCAGTTTCGGCAACGGCTTCAGCCTGAGTGTCTCGGGCCAGTGGAAGCAGGACCTGACCGTCAAGGGAGATGACAGGACCTTTCAGGAGCTTCCCAAGATCAAGGGCAGGATGAATCAGCGGGATATTCCGCATACCCCGCTTAAGGTCTCTTCACAGATCAGCGCTGTCAGGGTGTATTCAGAAGACTGGATCGAGGCCATAAAAGACAATGCACAAATCGAGGTCTCTTGGCCGCTGACCGTCTATCCGTACTTTACCCTCAGGCCGTATATCAGGGAGCGTTACCGTGACACCTATATAACCGACCGCAGGGACGTATACGAGGATGACAGCTACCTGGAGCACTGGCAGGAAAGGGGGGCATCTCTCACCACCACCCTGTACAGTTCGCGGTTTGCCGGGGGATGGTATCACCAGATGGCCCCCAGTGTTTCGTGGTTCTTTAAATCCCGCATCGGCGGAAATTATGATGCAGCAGATGCAACCGACATATACCCCTATATTCTTTCCGGCGACGACTGGGTCAAGACCTTTGATATGAAGCTTTCTCTCGATAATTATATCAGGGACAGATCCGGTAAATCGGTCCTCGATTTCAGCGTCAGCCGCATATACAGTTATCTTACCGAGGACTGGGACAACTTCCAGACCAGCGTTCGGCTGCAGCCTGTTTCCTGGTTCATGGCAAAGCACACGAATGAATTCGGGAGGGAGCCGTTCCGGCCGTATGCAACCTATGAGCATTCAAGCGAGGTAAGACTCAGTGACGACCGAGGCGATTCACTCTACTTCCAGGAGGAGTACAACAGGATCGACACCAAGTCTGCAGTGGCCGGTGCCAGGTTGTATCTTGGCAGGGGTATTTCTGTTCGTTTCGAGACAGAATACGATTATATGAAGCGCAGGTACGACAGCTCACGCCAGGGCATTAACTATACCTCCCAGTGCTGGAGCATCGATCTGTACCGTGATGTCGAACCCAGCGACATAGGTATCCCGCGGGAGACAACCATTTATCTCACGGTAAACTTCTTAGGCCTCGGTGATGTGTTCAATCTCAGTCAAAGCAGGGAAGGAGAATGAAGATGCCCGTCCCCACCAGAGCATGGTCATTCGATCTCATGCGGCGCAAGGCCATGCCCCTGCACATCTTCCGACACAGCATGATTGTCAGGCAGGTTGCGGTAGTCATTGCATATGCCCTGAGGCAACAGGGTTATGAGATGAATATGCTACTTGTGGACCGCGCGGCCATCCTTCACGATATCTGCAAGATGGATTCGATCAGAGACGGGGGAGACCATGCTTTTCTGGGTCAGCAGCTGCTTGCACAAAACGGGTACCCGGCGGTAGGCGATGTTGTGGGGCAGCATGTACGACTGAAATCAATGGAGCTCAATGAGGCCCTCGTCGTCAACTATGCGGATAAGAGGGTGATGCATGATACGATCGTGTCTTTATCAAAAAGATTCGTTGACCTGATGGAGCGATACGGAACCGATGAGACCAGGCAGGAGAGAATACTGTCTCACTACTACGATACACTCCGGGTTGAAGATACCATTGTCTCTTCGTCTGATATTGATCCGGCCTGGCTGGATAACTTAAACCTGATACCGAGAGATTACCCGCTCTATTGTGGAGATCGTTTCCTGAGAGAGCACCGCCCGGTTGAACAGCAGGGCGAGCACGTAAATCTTGAAGGGATAGAGCAGAACCAGTCTGTTCTGGTTGATGAAAGAGACCTTCTTGGGGGTTGATGGCGACAGATCGCCGAGGTTTTCCGATATATTGAGAAAGAACCTGGTGACATAGTCGACATCGATCTCACTGGATATGTTCCCGCTCTGGTAGAGAATCTCTTTTTCCGAGGTTATGGCCGCAATGCCGGTGCATTCGTTCAGCGAGGATATGTTCTTTATCACGATGCGGGTAGGTTCATCGATGATGGCGATGTCATCGTTGTCCACGTCGCCCTTTTCAAGGGCAAGGCTCATTTCATCGGCTTTTCGCATCCCTTCGATCAGGAGGTATTCCCAGTTTGTATTGATCGTTGTCTTGGGGGCCTTTACCCCGCCGACAAACCTGAAGCTCCCGCTCGACCATGCGAGGATGGTAAAGAGGGCTTCCTCTCCGTCGATCGCCCCGATCTGTGCATGGGTTATCTGCCCGTCTTCAAAGAAGATGCAGCCTTCTCTCTTGCCTTTGGTCACATACAGCGCCGTAGTGACCTGGGAGAGGCAGTTCATCTGAATAAGGTCCGGCAGCTGCAGTCCGCTGATGCTTCCGTTGAATCCCCTGGCGCTGTCTTCACGCAGGGCCTTCAGGATAAGCTCCCTCATCTGGTCTATCTCGAAGGGCTTCTCTATATAGAACAGAGAACCGCGGGCCTTTGCCTTTGCCTTGATCTCGGATGATCCGTAAGCGGTCATGATAATGACCTTGGTGGCGGGATTGATTTCCTTGATCTTCACCAGAACGTCCAGCCCGCTGATTCCGGGCAGACGTATATCGAGAACCACCAGGTCGAAGCTGTCCTCTTTTATAAGAGACAGGGCGGTCTCGCCATCGTTTGCTGTGGTTATCTCGTAGGCCTCACGGTCATGAGAGAGAGATTTTGCCAGAGACCAGGTTAGAGTCTCTTCATCATCTACTATTAAAACCTGCTTGGGCATTTTTATTTACCCCCGAGCCTTTCCAGAGCCATCATGAGCGATGTTCTCAGACGGAAGAATGATTCGGCAAGACTTATAGAAAGCTTCCCGCCGTATCTCGGGACATCGACATCGAAGTTTCCCATACTCAGCTGTTCAAATGCTGAAACCATTTTCCGAGTTGGTTTTGTGACTATGTTAGAAATGACAAGGGCTGCTATGAAGGAAAGTGCCAGGCCGATCGCGCCAAAGATCAGCAAGACAGTGGTTATTGACTGTATGTTCGTACCGAGTTGAGAATTCTGTTCTGCAAGAATAGCCTTTTCCCATGATTTAGGCTTGAACCCCACCAGGGAAGTGTTTTTTTCTGAGGGCATAATTGCAATCATATACGTCTCAGACGCTATCCGGGCGGACTTCTTGGCCTTGATGGCGTCGATAATCCCGGATGCCTGGTCCAGCAGTTCCGGTACCTTGTACATGGAATTTCCTGCATGAGCCTTATTTGTGGATGAGATGACAGTCAGGTTGTTGTTGTCAACGAGCATAATCTCGGCCCATGATTTGGGTAGCGGGTTGTCCTTAAGCGAGGCTTTATCGATATTTTTCAGAGACCAGGACAGAATCTCGGTGCTTTCTTCGTAGAGTTTGTCCTCCAGGAGCCCGAGGTTGATGCCCTTAATCGTCATGAGCTGGGTATATACCAGAAAAGATGAGCCGGAAAGGATCATGAGCATTACAATGAATGTGATGGTAAATATTTTAAGTCTCATCTCTTTACTGCCCTTCCGCATTCAACCAGTCTGTCATGGTGTCCAGGAATTTCAACGACATCTCCTCGTCCGGAATCTTGCTCGAAATGGTCTCTATCAATGCCGCCCTTTGACCGACATCATCGGACAGGAGGTCGAGGTCCATGTCCTGGGCAGTCTCCACGATGATGAATGGAGCAATAGGACCGATTGCCCGGGTAAGATCCTCTCTCAATGATCGTATGAACGATGTCTCGGGGAGATCTATCGAGGTGTGTGCCGCTTCCGTTTCCTCAAGCTCTGCATCACGGAGCAGTTCTTGTTTCATGAGGGTGTAGAACACCTTCATCGCATCGGAAACCCCCAGACCGATATGCTGCGCTATGTCTGCAATGGAGCGCTTGCCGTTGACATTGGCGAGGACCTTCCATTGAATGGATTTGAGCTGGATTTCCTTTTGCTTGATATCAGGGTCCAGTGAATATACGATTGAACTCGAAGGGATCAATGACGTGACCCTGTCCATCTGCCGCATACGGTTGGCCGCCTCGTTGAGGATGTCGTCCATGGAGATATCTATGGTCACGATATCCGGCGTTTCATCCACGAAGAACCGGTACTCGCCGGAGGTCCATACTGCGAGCTCGTATATAGCCTTTGTCCCATTAAGAGGGCCGCATTGTGCATGAATTATCTGGCCGTCCCTGAAGAAGATATTGCCGGTGACTGCCCCGTTATTCAGAAGCAGTTTACCCGACCGTTTGCCCAGAGAGAGTATCTTCATGATTTCCGGACAACGGGTGTTTTCAAGACCGCCGCTGATATCCTGGTTCATCTACCTTTTCTCCTTCACGAGATTTGCCAATACCAACTTGCCGGTCATGCGCAGCAGGGCGAGATTGACCCGGAGACTGGACATGACCATGAGCATGGTCATCCCGCTGATGAAGATGGTCAATACCATGTCTTCCAGGAAGATTTCAACTACATTGCCTGGTCTGTCCTTTACGGGCACAAGAGAGTCGTACAACGATTTGATGTTGTTCTTTGCCCCGGAAAATTTATGTCTCGAGGGAAGCTTTATCTGAATGTTCTTCTCTCGAGCAATTATGTATCCATGGACGCCTGAAACCTTGAGAAGATCTTTAATTGTCCCTTTCATATTTATTGCCCTATCGGCAGGTGACACTCGTTTCTTAACTTGTCACGGGCTGAAAAATCGGTTAGGTTATATTCACGTAAACCGATACGATGAACATCAAAGCAGGGAACAACTATGATCAACTATTTCACACAGCTTCTCTCCGAATTAATGGACAGGCTTCTGGGCAAATCACTCTTTGAAAAAAAGGCGATGACCATGGATCTGTCGGATGCGTTAACCGAGCATTACGTCCCGATATCAATTGCCGGAGAACCGTGCGACGACTTCAAGAGCTACTCGTCCATGGACGATTACAACAGAGATTTTCTCAGCATTTTTGAGATGTACAGAAGAGACATTATCCTCGACCACACCCACAAAGACGGGCATTTTCGGGTATAATCCATTCTTTTCTCAGGAAATTTTGAGACAATCACCAGCCACGAATCCAGGGTGCCTGCAGGAATTTTCACTGCAGTTCGCCAGGGTGGTGTACAGGTATGCCCACACACGTTCATTCCTGTAGACCGTATCAGGGTTCCTCTATCTGACCGAAATGTGCCCGTACCACGATAGATCAAGCTGCAGAATGAT
>DAISYU010000008.1:0-32178 GCA_036825155.1 Thermodesulfobacteriota bacterium
TTTTTTCATCGAGGATTACCCGGTCCGATTCAAAGGACCTCTGTATCCGCTCCTTGTCCATGTTCTTCTTGTCTATCTTTTCCATGATAGTAAGGAGTTGCTCTTCAATATCGGCCTTGCGCTTTTTGGCAAGATCCATTTCCCGCTGAAGGGCAAGATATTCCTTGTTCGTCTTGATCCTCTTGATCCTCGCATCTGCAGCATCGAGTATGGTCTGGTTCTCCGTTAATTCGGCCTCCAGAGGACCTTTTCTCTCCTCCAGAGCTGCAATCTCTTCATCAACTGCATCGAGGGCGCTTTTGCGGGCACGAATAATACTCTCGATTTCCTCTACGCCCTTGGGGATTTCTCTGAGTCCTTCTTCTGCCTTGAACATCTCGAGCTCAACATTCTGCAAGGCAATTAAATCTGTTAATAAATCCTTCAATCTTCACTCTCCTTTTCCACTCGTGAATATATCCGTACTTTCATAAGCACTGATATATACTCCCTGTAGTTCCTGTTGTAACCTCTCCATAAAGGGTACTACTATTAGTTCCTCGGTCCCGTGATGACCGAGATCTACGACGTTCATACCTGCCTCTTTTGCATCAAGCGCGGCATGATACTTGACATCGCCCGTTACAAAGGTATCACATCCTGACGCATATGCATCCCGCCAGTAGTCCATCCCGCTTCCAGGGCATGTACAGACACGGCGAACCGGCTTGCCGGCGTCAACCAGCCGGATGTTTTCAAAGGGCAGGTCTCTGCTCCACAATGGCAGTATCTTCTCTCCTGTCACGCTGCCCGTGCGCAGGACACCATTTTTCTCTATGTTGTTCAACGACAGTGTTTGGGCGAGCACATCGGCGACCCCATCCTGAGCCGTATCAAGGTTCGTGTGCATACTCACCAGAGAGATCCCTGAAGTCAAAAGCATCGCGACTTTTTTTGCCGTGTTCTCCTGCAGATTGAGACATCTGATGGGTTCAAAAAATAAGGGGTGGTGGGTAATAATGCAATCCGCTGCATGCATCTGCGCCCAGGATATGACCTCAAAAGATGGATCAAGAGAGACGACAATGGTAGTTACCTCCTGAGCAGGATCGCCCACCATGAGCCCGACATTATCCCAGCTCTCGGCCGTTTCGAAAGGGGCCAGCTCATCAAGTATGGAAAGCATTTTTGATATCTGCATTTTCAAATAAAAAAAAGGGATGCTTTTTTCGAGCATCCCTTTTTCTCCCTAGGAGAAATTTTTGCCTGTACACGTTCCGAAAAGCAATCTCTGTTCCACCCTTCCTTCCTTATGTTCGAAAGTGGGCCCACCTGGAATCGAACCAGGGACCTACCGGTTATGAGCCGGTGGCTCTACCAATTGAGCTATGGGCCCTTCACCAGGGTTCTTAGTCCAATTAAAATATAGGTGTCAAGCCCTATTTAGCCTAGAGATCGTCGAGTATATTTACGATCTTTATATTTTCTTCTATCGTATCTATACTTGCCTGAAGCTCTTTCAGCTGCTTTTGGAAGACCTCTTTTTCTTCCTCATCGCTCTCTTTGGCCAGGAGATCTTCGGTTACTTTTTTCACCCCTTTCAGATACTCCAATTCCCTATCAGGCAGAGAGAGTAGTTTCGGAACCTCTGTCTGCGAACCCGAGGAGGTCTCCCGCAGGTAGTCGATGACATCAGGAGATTCGGATCGTGTCAAACCATGCTGCATATCCGTATTCATAAACTCGATGTTGTCATAGTAGAAGTTCAGGACGGTACGCAACATGCCCGATCTCTTGGACATGAGAGCTTCAAGGTAGCCTTTGAATTCGGACATCTTCTTGTCGATCGCTTCTTCGATCTTCTTGCATTCGCTTTTTTCCGTACAGATATAGTAGCCTTTGAGGGTGTCGAAGAAGAAGTCATAGTAACCGTACAGGGCCATGATTATAATGAAATCCCCGATGAGATTACCGTTTGTCGTGCACGAACTGGTAGACATTGCCCCGCCTCTGCACACAATTTCCTTGGGGGCCTTGGTAAACCAGTCTATTCCGAACAGTCCTGCTACGTTGGTTATGGCCTCGTAATTCAGTCCCTCTTTGCGGTATTTTTCAACTACATCCTTTTGCCGATATAACAAGCCGAGACCCTTGAGGTTGGGAATAAGTGCAGCACAGATAAAACCGTATTCATTGTCTTCATAAAAGCTGAATGTGAGATAATTCGGAGAGGTTACCGTAAGGAACTTCGGTGGGAAATTGATCAGCATTTCTTCACCATCGATCTCGCGTATGGTTTTGGGCTGATTGTTCAGGATTTGAGCAAAATTCTTGTATTCATCTGTAGCGATAATCTGCTCCACGATTCTCTTAAAGACGTTTTTAAACTTGGTAGCCGCCTTGCCGAGTTCATAGGGATTATAATCAAACAGAGGCTTCTTCAGGGCAAGACCGGTTCTAAAGAGTGTTCCGGTGGGGCTGAAATTTCTTGAGCACAGGACGCTGATCTGATCCTGCCTGGACAAAAGTCTGCTCTCCCATCCTTTTGCCGGTGCGGATTCGAGGAACCCAATCGAGTATCCCTTCTCATGGATCTTATCAAGCCACTTCTTCATCCTGTCGGCCTTTTTGGCCGTATCACCAACGCAGGACAGAAGCACATTGGCACCGAGGTCATTCGCCGTATCCAAAACCCTGTCCATGATGGCCTCTCCGGAAAGCTCTCCCAGCCTCACATTTGCATGGCGTATAATGGACAATACCTCCTGCTTGTCATGAGACAGGATCTTGATAGCGGGAAGCCCTTCGGCTGTATCAACAATCTCCTGGCGATCAAAGGGGATCACATGATCTCTCTGTGGCTCCTCGTCCAGAGTCTGTTCAACATACTTGGTTCTCAGTTCATGCTTTCCTTCCGCCTTCAGCCTGTAGATAGGAGAACCCGACTTGTCATAGCCCTCAAGTATCTTATTTTTCTCCGACCTCATAACGCCGGCCAACAGCTGTTGCACAGTGGGGATATCTGCCGTGAATGCTCCGTAGACGACATCTATCCAGACATCCTTGTCACTGAGCTCTTGTTTCTTTGCCCGTGCGAGAATATCCTCGTTGTTTTCCATGGAAGCATAAATGGCCTGAAGCCCCATTCTTCCATTCGCTCCCCTGATTGCGACTCTGATAACAGGAACTTTGTCTCTGATATCCATGATCTCCTCCACGTGTTTTAATTGATAAAGCTACAGAAATATGAATTGTCAATGTTATATCAGATCGGCTCTACACTAGCAAGGAAATCAGGACTGTTCTGTTCCGATTTGACCAGCGAATGTTTTATAATACTATATACTTAGTTTGATTATTCTCTATTGTTTGGCACCATCAAGTCCAGCCTGCCACCTTATTGACAAACCTTTGTTTTTTGCTGAGGCCCTTTTCCCATCAGGTTTTTATTGCTATAGGAAGACGTATGTACAAGGTGGATATCACGATTATCGGTGCCGGGATTGTCGGCCTTTCCATTGCCCGGCAGCTGATCGGACAGGGGAAGGATATCGTTGTTGTCGAGAAAGAACCCGGTCCGGGTAGAGGGATAAGCTCACGCAACAGCGAGGTGATCCATGCAGGGATCTATTATCCTCCCGGCTCTCTCAAGGCAACGCTCTGTGTGCAAGGTGCTGCGATGCTCTATGACTTTTGCGCCGAATATCACGTCCCCTGCAAACGGACAGGCAAGGTGATTGTTGCCGCATCAGATAGCGAAGAGGCCTCGATCGAAGAACTCTTCCTCACTGCAAAAGAAAACGGTGTGACGGGCCTTCGCATGCTGGACAAAAAAGCGATTGCAAAGGTAGAGCCCCATGTATGCGGCCACAGCGCCCTGTATTCGCCCACTACCGGAATCATCGACTCCCATCAGCTGACCAAACGCCTCGAAGCCCTGTGCCTCTCAGGAGGCGTCACGATTCTGTACAGATCCGATCTGAAAGGGATTGAAAAAGATTCTCGGGGATTTATCTGCGCGGTGGAGCCACCCGGCGGTCATTCCTATTCCTTTTCAACGCACATTCTGATCAATGCAGCAGGACTGGAATCCCAGGCCGTGGCAGCTATGGCCGGGGTCGATACTGATCAGGCCCGCTACAGGATCTTTCCGGTCAAGGGGGAGTACTTCAGGGTCAGGGGAGGCAAGCAGGGGCTCGTAAACGGTCTCGTCTATCCGAGCCCTGAAAAAAACCTCACGGGCCTGGGTATTCACGCCACAAAAGACCTCTCGGGATCGCTCAGGCTCGGACCAAATGCGTTCTATGTCGACAGCATCGAATTTGATGTCGATCAGGACCACGCCTGCGCCTTCTTCGAGAGCACACACGATCTGCTGCCCTTCCTGCGGGAAGAAGACCTCATACCGGATATGGCAGGAATCCGGCCGAAACTCCAAAGCCCCGGGGGTGCTTTTCGGGATTTTGTCATATCCCATGAGGCAGACCGCGGTCTTTATGGCCTTATTAATCTCGTCGGTATCGAATCTCCCGGTCTGACGTCATGCCTGGCCATCGGGGATCATGTAGAAAAGATACTCCGTGAGGCTGCTCTCCTCTAGGTACCGCTGAAAACCGTTTTCCCCTTCACGATCGTCCTGACCACCCTGCCGACAAACTCCTGACCGATAAAAGGTGAGTTCTTCGATTTTGATACCACATCCTCTTGGGTAAATGTCCAGGTGGGTCGTGGATCAAACAGGGTGATGTCTGCCCGTGAACCGACGCTCAGGCTCCCGCCTTCTATGCCGAGAATGCGAGAAGGGTACCCTGTGACACACGCAAGGAGTCTGATAAATTCGATCCCGTAGTCCAGGTGCACCTTCATGATTGCGGGCAGCAGGGTCTGGAGCCCGATCATACCGAATGGTGCCAAGTCAAAATCGAGGTCCTTTTCGTCCCGTGCATGAGGAGCATGGTCTGTTGCAATGCAATCAATGATGGAATCCCTCAACGCTTCTATCAGGGCCAGTCTGTCTTCTTCCCCCCGAAGAGGAGGATACATCTTGGCATTGGTATCATAGGTACGCACCGCTTCCTCGGTGAGCAGGAGATGGTGCGGCGTTACATCGCAGGTAACTTTGACCCCCTGCTCTTTTGCCTGCTTGATGAGCTGCACACTGCCTTTCGTGGAAATATGGGTAATATGTATGGGGATGCCGGTGCATTTCGATACGATGATATCCCGGGAAACCATAACATCTTCGGAAGCGGCCGATATGCCGGGAAGACCAAGCTGTGAGGACAGGGCCCCTTCGTTCATGACGCCTGAAGCGCTGAGGTTTCTGTCCTGACAGTGGGATATCAGGGGAAGCTTGTACGTTGCGGCATATTCCAGGGCTCTTCTTAAGATGGAAGCATCTTCGATGGGCTGTCCATCGTCTGAAACAGCCACGATCCCTGATGCTTTCATCAACCCCATCTCTGCGAGTTCTTTCCCTTTCAGCCCCTTTGTAACTGCCCCGACAGGGAGGATCCTCACGACTGAGACCTGTTTGGCCTTTTCAATAATGTAGTTGGTGACTGAAGGATTATCATTCACAGGATCGGTGTTGGCCATGCATGCAAGGGTTGTAACCCCGCCTGCTGCCGCAGCCCGACTGCCTGAAGCGAGGTCCTCTTTATACTCGAATCCCGGATCCCGAAGGTGAACGTGCATGTCTATGAGGCCTGGAAGCACCCATAACCCGCTCGCATCTATGATATCCCCATTTTGCGGGGAACTCCCACCGGGGTATACACCGGCAATGAGCCCGTCCTGTATATGAACATCCCCTGTCTCCTGCAGGTTGTTCTCTGGATCAAAAATCATACCGCCCTTAATCCACATTGACTGATCCTCCTAGCGACAGGTAAAGAAGCGTCATTCGTATGGCCACCCCGTTTTCCACCTGATCGAGGATGATCGATCGGGCGGAATCTGCTGCATCATAGTTTATCTCGACCCCCCGGTTCATTGGCCCGGGGTGCATGATCACCGCATCATCCTTCATCTTGTCCACTCGCGCCTTGTTCAAGCCATAGAAGAAGGAATATTCCCTCTCTCCTGAGAAGAACTGCTGATGCAAGCGCTCTTTCTGTACCCGCAGCATCATGATCACATCTGATCCGGGTATGACCGGGTCAAGCTCGGTAGATACCTCGACGCCCCATGTTTCCACACCGGGCGGGAGCAGGGTTTTCGGAGCTACGAGCACAACCTGGGCACCCATCTTCTTTAATCCGTAGACATTGGACCGTGCGACCCTCGAGTGCATGATGTCGCCGACGATTGCAACTTTCAGTCCTTCGAGCCTGCCGAAGCGCTCCTTCATCGTGTACATGTCGAGAAGGGCCTGAGTCGGATGCTCGTGATAGCCGTCGCCTGCGTTAATTACGGAACAGGGGAGCAGCTGCGCCATCTTCTTGGGAATCCCTGCATACGGATATCGGATGATGATGCAGTCAGGTGCCATCGCCATGACATTATAAGCAGCATCCATGATGGTCTCTCCCTTGGTAAAGGAGGATCCTGATGCCGACAGCGCTGTCGTGTCTGCGCTCAGGCGTTTTGCCGCAAGCTCAAAGGAGAGCCGGGTCCTCGTGCTTGGCTCATAGAAGAGCAGCACCACGGTCTTGCCCCTCAGGGTGGGCACCTTCTTGATATCCCGCCTGGATATCTCCTTGAAGGAGGCGGCCATGTCGAGAATTGTCCCGATCTCATCCGCAGAAAGATCGGCAATGGCAATGAGGTCTTTATAAGGCCATGTCATCTGCTCACCTCGCTTGAGATCACCTCGATGATCAGCTGTGCATCTTTGGATGTCTCGAGCTTGATAATCTTATCATCCCCAAGTTCTATCGTTTTCCCGATAAAATCCGCCTGGATGGGGAATTCCCTGCCTCCGCGGTCGAACAGCACCATCAGATAGATTCTCATGGGCCGTCCCAGGTCGACGATATGATCGATCGCCGCCCGAACCGATCGGCCGGTATGCAGCACGTCATCTACGAGGATAACGGTTTTGTCATCCACGGAAAACGGAATGTCGGTTCGTCTGACCTCGGGATAAAACCGTATCTTCGAGAGATCATCCCGGTAGAGCGCAATATCCAGGGCCCCCAGCGGGATCTTTTTCCCGGTTCTTTCTTCGAGCAGAGCCACCACATTTTTTGCAACCAGGACCCCTCCGCTCCGTATGCCGATAAATACGATGTCATTCCAATTATCGATGGAGTGCATGACGGTTTCTGCCAGTTCATGCAGCATCCCATCGATCTCTTTCGCGCTTCGCGGTATATCCGTCATACCTCTCTCCTAATGCACAATGTGTCCGACCCTGGACAATCGGATCCAATGCTTTTCGCTGTCCCAGGAAAAGTATATGATAAAGGCCTTGCCCTTGATATTTTGTATGGGGACCTGCCCCCAGAATCTGCTGTCGTAGCTCTGGTCTCTGTTATCACCCATGACAAAACAGTGCCCGTTTTCTACAACAGCCGGACCGAAGTTATCCCTGACCTTGCCTTGTCCTTGCGTGAGAATGAACGGATCTGTATATTTTTCGTAGGGGATCCTGTAGAGCTCTCCATTGACATAGACCTTCTTATCCCTGACTTCTATCGTATCCCCGGGCAGTCCTATTACCCGTTTGACAAAGTCCATTGAGTGGTTCCCCGGAAAGGTAAAGATGACGATATCGCCCCGATCAGGAACCTTGTCCTCTCCCAGCATCTTCCGAGTGGTAAAGGGGATGGTCAGGCCATAATTATACTTGGTGGCCAGGATGTGGTCTCCCTTCAGCAGGGTGTCTTCCATGGAGGAAGACGGTATTCGATAAGCCTGAAGCACAAAGGCCCGTATGATCATGGCAATGACAAATGCCACGACAAGGGCTTCGGCCCAATCACGCGCTACATTCTTTGTTCTATTCTTGCTCAACGCCTACTCCTTGTTCATCATTCTGTTCGTTTTTACCAATCATGATTTCTTGTGCGCCAGTGGTTCATCGTTTCAAAATACATCCCTTTGGCCTCGCATCTCTCCGTTCTCAAAAACCAATACAACACCGGATAGAACCTCAGATCATAGGATATGATAACCCTATCACCGGTAAAATAGTCAAGTCCATGTTCAAATCGTGGCCTCTCATCTGGTGGCCATTTGTCTTCGGCTTACCTGAGAGCCTAGGCCCGACCTGACTGTCTGTACTCAAACAGGTACTCCTTGATGTAATGTTGCAGGGAAATCTGCCAGACAGGCATGAGTTTTCCCGTAGTATCGGTGAATTTTCTGGTAGTTAGAATGGAGTTTTTCGGTCTTGGAGCCGGACGAGGAAACTCCGAAGTGTCCACAGGGACAACCGTGGTGCCGAGTTCCGCAAGCTCGATCGCCTTTTTTGCCAGATCATACCAGGTTGCCCTGCCTCGGTTGCAGACATGATATATCCCCATGACATCACAATCGATAAGCCGTCGTAAGGCCTTGGCAAGGTCCTTGGAATAGGTGGGCGATCCCCACTGGTCATTCACGACATTGATGCTGTCCCGCTGAGTAGCTATTCCAAGGATGGTGGACACAAAATTCTTCCCGTGGGGGCCGAACAACCACTGCGGGCGAACAATGATGAAGTCCTTCATGCTTTGCGCTATCCCCTTCTCGCCTGAGAGTTTGCTCTTTCCGTACACACTTATGGGATTAGGGGTGTCTTCTTCAGAATACGGCTCGGATTTCTCCCCGTCAAAGACATAATCCGTGCTGATGTGAAGGAGTTTCGTTCCATAGTGTTCACACGCCTGCGCAAGCAGCTTGGGACCTTTGGCATTCAACGAAAAAGCTATATCTTCATGGTTCTCGCACCCGTCAACATCGGTGTATGCGGCACAGTTGATCAGCCAGTCAGGATGTTCAGAACGTAATATACCCGTTATTGAATCGAGGTTCGTGATATCGAGAATCCTCAGATCAGGGGTAACGTCGGTTTCAATGACCTCGTCACCAGCTGTGGCACAGACTCGGACCACCTCATAGCCAAGCAGGCCCTTTGCACCGGCAACAACAATCTTCATCTGTTCGCATACATCCTTTCGTAATAATTCTGATAGTCTCCGGAGAGTATACGCTCCCACCAGGGTTTGTTGTTCAGATACCAGTCAATGGTGCGGCTTATGCCGCCTGTAAAATCATATTCGGGCGACCAGCCCAGCTCCGATTCAATCTTTGAAAAATCCATGGCGTAGCGAAAATCATGCCCTGGCCGGTCCTTTACATAGCGGATAAGGTCATCGGTCTTTCCCAGGTGTCCTAAAATAGACCGGACAATCTGTATATTCTCCTTTTCCGCATCTCCTCCCATATTGTAAATCTCTCCGCACTCCCCCTGTTCGGCCACCATGACGATCCCTCTGCAGTGATCTTCTACATAGATCCAGTCTCGAACGTTTTTCCCGTCACCGTAAACCGGCAATTCCCTTTCATGGTAGGCATTTACCACCATCAGGGGGATGAGCTTTTCGGGGAACTGGTATGGACCGTAATTGTTGGAACACCGGGTAATTACGGCATCGAGTCCATAGGTCTTGATATATGCCCGAACCAGCAGATCGGCTGCAGCCTTGGATGCCGAGTATGGACTGTTCGGGGCCAACGGCAGGTCCTCTCGGAACCGTCCTTCGCTCCCGAGGCTTCCGTATACTTCGTCGGTGGAGACATGAAGGAACTTCTTCACCGAATACTTTACCGCTGCATCGAGGAGAACCTGTACGCCCAGCACATTTGTCCTGATAAACACCCCGGCATTTTCAATGCTCCTGTCCACATGGGATTCCGCTGCCAGATTCATCACCAGGTCAAATGCGTGTTCTTGAAATACCGTATCGATGGTCTCTGCGTCTGCAATATCAGCACGGACAAAAGAATATCTTTGTGGATAGAGTTTCTCTAACTCCAGCGTGTTCTCGAGATTTCCGGCATAGGTCAGGAGGTCAAGATTTACCACCTCCCAATCAGGTCTGTTTGCAAGGATATACTTGAGCAAATTTGTCCCGATAAATCCGCAACCCCCGGTGACGAGTACCTTTGCCATGGATGTGCTCCTTTAACGAAATTCAGGTGATTACCCTTTCTTGTTTGCTCCTGTTTTCTCTACCATGTTGCTTGCCCGCAGCAGGGACTGGATAGTTCCGGCATCGGTCCACCAGCCATCCAGGAGGGACCATTTCATGGTGCCTGCTTCAATATATGCGTTGTTCACATCGGTGATCTCCAACTCACCCCGCTGGGAGGGCTCGAGACCCCCGATAATATCGAACACCTTGGAATCATACATGTAGATACCGATCACGGCATAGCTGCTCTTGGGATCTTTCGGCTTTTCCTCAACCCGGACGATCTTCTCTCCGGCAAAGACCGGTACACCGAACCGCTCCGGATCCGGGACCTCTTTGAGCATGATGCGGGCGCCTCCTCCCTGGGCCTTGTATGCACCGACAGCCTCTATGATGTTGTTCTCGATGATATTGTCACCCAAAACAACACAGATGGGTCTGCCTTCAGCAAAGGCTTCGGCAAGGCTTAAGGCTTCGGCAATTCCCCCTTCTCCTTCCTGATATGCATAATGGATCCGATTCAGACCGAATTCCTTTCCGTTACCGAGCAGCCGCAAAAAATCTCCGGCGTTATTCCCGCCTGTTACCACCATAATCTCCTTGATCCCTGCATTGGTCAACGCTTCTATGGGATAGTAAATCATGGGTTTGTCGTATACGGGAAGCAAATGTTTGTTCGTAACCTTCGTAAGCGGGTACAGCCTTGTTCCAAGGCCGCCAGCGAGAACAACTCCTCTCATTGTGTAACCCTCCCATGAAAATCTTTTTTCTTCGTGCTCTGTTTTTTAAGCATTTACCCTATACTTCATCTGCTGATTTTCTGGACATGGCGCCTATTTACTGCATCTTTCAATAATCAACCCCCACAAGATAGAGCCCTTGCGGCGGTGCGGTAGGGCCTGCACAGGTCCTGTCTTTCTTTTCCAGGATCGCCGCCATGTCCTCAGGAGGAAGTGTTCCGTTCCCGATCAGCAAAAGCGTGCCTGCGATATTCCTTACCATATGCCGGAGGAAGCCGCTACCGTGGATGTAGAAAAAAACTCTTTCTCCATGAGAAAAAACCTCTGATTCCAGGATCCTTCGCTGAGTGGTTTTTACCGATGATCCAGCACCCATGAACGAAATAAAATCATGTTCCCCTTTTAAATACGCAGCAGACAGCGACATTACCGAGACGTCGAGAGGCTCCTTCACATGAACGGCATATCGTGCAAGAAACGGACTGAAGGTGGGTGAGGTGTCAATAATATATACATACTTCTTCGATTTCGCCATAAACCGTGCATGAAAATTCAGATCCACATCCTCCACGGATAGGACGGATATTTCGCCGGGGAGTTTCGAGTTCAATGCCCTCATAAGGCCACTCTTTGGGATCGGTGAGGAGGTGTGTACATGAACTACCTGCCCGAGGGCATGAACCCCTGTATCGGTGCGGCCTGATGCGTGTACCCGCACCTCGTGCCCAAAAATCTTCTCCAGGGCTGATTCAAGGGTTTCCTGGACGGTCCTGACCCCGGGCTGGATCTGCCAACCCATGAATCCCGCGCCGTCATATGCAAGGATAATTTTTAAATTTCTCATATTAGGCATTGTTCTTGCTTGAAGATATATGAAAGAGGAAGAGAGAGGCAAGGAGAATCATGATATTATTTGAATTGAGGAGCTTTCGACGCAGCTTTCACCAGATGCATATTACGTGCAGACTGGGTGAAATGTCTGTTCGGGGAATAACAAAAGACATTTCTCACAAGGGATTCTGTTTGGAGGTGCCTACTCCGAGAATAAAGATGTCGCTGCTTGAACTGCTGAACAAAGATGTAACCCTGGAAATCGAAAATGTAATCATTGACGGATCTTTCAGGTGGTATACCATCGACGGAGATCGGTACTACATCGGCATCAGCGTAAACAAGTGGCACATACCCACCTGGAAAAAACTCTTGGATTCCTCTCGGGGTCTTGTGGTCAACCAGAGCATGAATCACGCGCAGATATAAATTTACATCAGGCCGGTGAGGTTTAGTTCTCCCTGATCCATCTTGCCCAGGCAAACCAGGGTCAACTGGTCTGTCAAAAAAATGTCGTTTGCGAGGGCAATCATATCATCCAAGGTCACGGCCTGGATCTTTTCGAGCACCTCTTCCATGCTGACCTCTCTGTTGTAGTAGATTTCATTCTTGGCAATGGAAGACATCCTGCTTATGGTGCTCTCACGTGAAAGCAGCAGGTTTCCCTTGATCTGCGTCTTGATATCATCGATGCTCTCACCGGCCAGGTCACCGGTTTTGAGCCTTTTCATCTGCGTGCCGATTACCTCCAGCGTCTTGTGGATATTGTTCGGCGTGCTTGCAGCATACATAGCCATCACACCGCAATCCCGGTACGAGCTCAGATACGAGTATATGGAGTAGACCAGACCGAGCTTTTCCCGCGCCTCCTGGAACAGCATCGAACTCATTGATCCGCCCAGCATGGTGTTCAGCACGATATAGGTCCAGCGCTTTTCATCGTTCATGGCTGCGCCGGTTGCTCCCAGAGTGATATGGACCTGTTCAATGTCTTTAAAATAAAATTTCGTGCTTCCCTTGAAACTGGGGGCCATATCCTCTGCCGGGACAGAACTGGTTCTGGGGATGCTATCGAAGCGGTAAGCTATCAGATCAACGAGCCGTGAATGCTCCACATTCCCGACTGCTGAGATGACGATGTCGCCTGGCGCATAAAAGTGATCAATGAAATCGGTTACATGTTCTCTTTTGAACGAACTGACGCTCTCCTGTGAGCCGAGGATTGAGGTCCCCAGCGATGAATTTTCAAAAAAGGCCTCTGCAAAAAGATCCGTGATGTAATCATCCGGGGTGTCCTCGGTCATTCTAATCTCTTGAAGAACGACCTTTTTTTCCTTTTCCAGTTCATCGGCATCCATGGAGGAATGCAAGAAGAGATCAAAGAGGATATCTCCGGCCTTATCGAGGTGCTCATCGAGAACCTTTACGTAGTAAACGGTATATTCCTTGGCGGTCTGGGCATTGAGCACCCCGCCCAGGGCATCGATCTCGCGAGCGATCTGACTCGCACTCCTGTTAGGCGTTCCTTTGAACATCATATGCTCTGTAAAGTGAGCGATGCCTGCGTGCTCAGGGGGATCCTGCCTTGACCCGGCTTTCACCCAGACGCCCAGAGATACTGAGCGTACCCCGGGCATAGTCTCGGTGATAATACGGACGCCGTTGTCAAGTACGGAGGAGATAACCATGCAATATCAACGATGGGTATCGTTGAGCGCCTCTTTTCGGCTAAGTCTTACCTTTCCTGTCTTGGGGTCTATACCAATGACCTTGACAATGATCTCATCGCCTTCTTGAACCACGTCCCTGACGCTCTTGACCCGCTCATTGGCAAGTTGAGAGATATGCACAAGCCCTGACTCTCCGGACGGAAAATCAACAAAAGCACCGAAATCCATTATCTTGGCAACCTTGCCGCTGTAGACGCGGCCGAGTTCGAGTTCCTCGGTCAGGATATTGATCATATCCACCGCCATCTTTGCATGATCCTCGTCGGGGGAAAAGATGTCCACCCTTCCGGAATCATCGATCTCGATCTTGGTATCGGTCTTTGTGGTTATCTCTTTGATCATCTTCCCGCCCGGGCCGATGATCTCGCGGATCTTATCCGGGTTGACCTGCAATGTATAGATTCTGGGAGCGTACGGTGATATCTCAGGTTTTGGTTTCTCTATGTTTTCATTCATCTTCTGCAGAATAAAAAGTCTGCCGATTCTCGCCTTTTCCAGGGCCTCGCCGAGCACGTCCTTCGGCAACCCGGAAATCTTGATATCCATCTGGAGGGCGGTCACACCGTCAGCGGTTCCTGCCACCTTGAAATCCATGTCCCCCAGGTGGTCCTCATCGCCCAGGATATCCGAGAGAATAAGGTACTCGTCCTCTTCTTTGATGAGGCCCATGGCGATACCTGCCACCGGTTTCTTCAGGGGAACACCCGCATCCATCAACGACATGGAGCCGCCGCAGACGGTCGCCATTGATGAGGAACCGTTGGATTCGAGGATCTCCGATACGAGCCGAATGGTGTACGGAAAGGTCCCTTCCTCGGGCAGAAGCTGGCTCAAGGCCCTCTCTGCAAGATTTCCGTGGCCGATCTCTCTCCTGCTGGGCCCCCTGAGCATTCTCACCTCTCCGACACTGAACGGGGGGAATGAATAATGCAGCATGAAGGACTTTGTCGTCTCCCCGAGCAGCGTCTCAACCCGCTGTTCATCCCGCGGAGTCCCCAGCGTTGTTGTGGCCAGGGCCTGGGTCTCGCCTCTGGTGAAAAGAGCCGAACCGTGTGTCCGCGGCAGGATTCCCACCTTGCATTCGATGGGCCTGATTTCATCAAAGGCCCTGCCGTCGATGCGGACCTTTTTCTCCCGCATGATACGGCGCAATGTTTCCTTCTCCACCTTGGCAAGCGTCATTTTTACCAGGGCCTGCTTCTCCTCGGTTTCATCCGCATACCGGGCTATGGTTTCTGTATGGAGTTTTTCCGTAAGTTCTTTCCTGGTCTGTTTTGTATGTGTCCCTGCAATTATGTCTTCGAATTGCTTCTCGGTACGCGATTTTATCTCACCATAAAGCCCCAGGTCCTCCGGGATCTCGGGGACGTCTATCTTTTCTTTACCCACAGCAGCCCTGAGCTCTTCAATGGCCTCGATAACCTCCAGAATACGGGTATGGGCAAAGGATATACCTTCGAGAATCGTTTGTTCGGGAAGTTCTTTCGCCTCGCCTTCCACCATGACAATCGCATCCCTGGTGCCGACAACGAGTAATTCCATCTGGCTGTTTGCCAGCTGTGCCACCGAGGGGTCGATGATGAATTCTCCGTCGATAAATCCAACCCGCGCACCGCCGATAGGACCGTCGAACGGGATGTTCGAGATATGCAGCGCCGCTGACGCACCGTTAATGGCCATAACATCCGGCGTGCATTCGGGATCAGCGGAGAGAACCATGGCAATGACCTGTATCTCGTTATGATACCCTTTCGGGAATAAAGGCCGAATCGGCCTGTCAATACATCGTGCAGTGAGGATCTCTTGCGTGCCCGGTCTTCCGTCTCTCTTTATGAAACCACCCTTGATTCTGCCTGCGGCATAGCTCATTTCCTGATATTCAACAACAAGGGGGAGGAAATCGATTCCTTTGCGCTCTTCCTTTGACGTTGTGGCCGTAACAAGAACGACACTATCTCCCTGATAAACAAGGACAGATCCATCTGCCTGCCGAGCAACATCGCCCGTTGAAAAGATGAGCGGTTTGCCCGTTCCTTTTGATTCTATTTTCATATAGTTACCTACTTTCGGAGATTGAGTTCTTGCAATAACTCCCGGTACCGCTTGATATCCCGGTCCTTGATGTAGTTAAGCAGTCTTCTCCTCTGTCCTACCAGCATCAAGAGTCCCCGTCTGGAGTGATGATCCTTCTTGTGAATCTTGAAATGCTCGGTTAGGTCATTGATTCTTTTCGTCAAGATAGCTACCTGTACATCCGGAGATCCGGTATCGCTATCATGGCGTTTAAATTGATTAATTATCTCTTTCTTTTTATCAACACTTAAACCCACTTCGTTTTCCTCCTAGTCAAACTTGTTCCTGTTTTTTCTTGTACATTAATGGTTGTTAGCACACCCTTGAATCTACTGTAAATAGCTAATACGGGCGAAATCCCCGTTCTATATACCCCCAGATGCCTCCTCTCTGCTCTGCCTTTGCCACGCATAACAACTGCATGTCGGTATTGATCATTGCTACATAACTACCTTCTTTTGCATCCACGTCATCGAGGAGCCAGGATACCTGAATGGGATTGCCGTCGAGAATTCCGCTCTCGCCTGTGCGCGTGACCCGCACCTTCGGTATATGCAGGGACATGGAAAGGGGTATAACGACCTCTTCTCCTCTCTGCTCTTTATCTGCCAGGGCCTCGATCGTCACGGCATCGTCTATGTGAAATCCCTCGCTCCTGATCCTTCTGAGTTCGCGCAGGTACCCGCCATAACCCAGATGCCTGCCCAGATCCCGTGCGATGGACCGTATATACGTGCCGCGTGAACAGACGACCCGGACACTGAGCCAGTCAGGCCCACAGTCCAAGATATCCACCTCTTCGATATGTACCTGCTTTGGTCTGGGATTCACTTCTTTATTGGCCCTTGCAAGTTTATACAGAGGCTTGCCGTTGACTTTTTGCGCACAGTACAAGGGAGGGGTCTGATCGATCCAGCCCTTGTTGTTTTCAAACCATGCCCTGGCCGAATCAATGTCGATTAAGACGTCACTGAAGCGATCGATCGGGGTGCCGGTTATGTCGTCGGTATCGGTGGACATGTCAAACCCTATTGTTGCTGCATACTCCTTGGGGTACTCGTTCATGAACGGCAGGAGCTTTGTGCCCTGTCCCACGCCGATACACAAAAGGCCTGTTGCAAAGGGATCAAGTGTCCCGAAATGACCCGCTCTCTTTACCTTTAGAATCGCCATTACCCGATCCACGGCCTTTCTGGACGTGATATCCTTTGGTTTATCGATAAGAACTACCCCTTGTTTACCCACTTTGATCCTTCCTCAATCACTTCGTCGATGAATTCGCAGGCCCTTCCCTTCATGGTAATCCCCGCTGCCCGTTCATGGCCGCCACCCCCAAAGGCCTTCGCTGTCCTCAGGGCCGAATCGGTGGTTTTGCTTCTCATGGAACAATGCACGGTGTCAGGATTAAGCTCCTTGAGGAAAATGACGAGCTCGGCCCCTGCCAATGTGGCCATCTCTTCCACAATCCCTGCAGCATCATCGGGCTTTGCCTTGATCCTGTTGAGCTCCTGAAGGCTGATGTAACTGCCATAGACTCTCCCGGAAATGATCATCCTGTCCATGACAATGCCTAAAACCTGGTAGTATACTATAGACCGGGTCCTGCGGACTTTATAGGCAATACTGTTGGGATCTGCGCCCGCTTTGGTAAGTTCATAGGCGAGCTTGAAGACTTTTGGGGTGGTATTTGCATGAATAAAGCCCCCGGTATCCCCGAACAAGCCTAAATACAGATTCGCAGCTATTGCAGGCGTGATTTCTACCTCGAGCGCTCGCAGCAGTTCATACACCATCTCGGCAGCCGAAGACTTGCGTGAATCTATCCAGCACATCGTTCCCACTTTATTGTCTGTCTTGTGATGGTCCACCACCACGATCTCTCCTCGCGGATGAATACCTCCGAGCATCTTCATGTCGGAAACATCCACAAGGATGGATATCTGGGGGTTCACATTTTTTTGGACCTTCGGTGCAGGGGTAAAGAGCAGGGAGGCTGGAATCCGGCTTGGGTATACGAGTTTCACATTCTTGCCCATTGTGAGCAGGCCGAATGCCAGAGCCCTGGTGGAACCAACCGCATCTTCATCAGGGCCTTCATGGGTAATGATCTCAAACCGCTCGTTGTTTCTGAGAACATCAACTATCTGGTTTTTCATCTTTTTCTATGTCGTCCAAAATACCGTCAATCTTCGATCCATAATCAAAAGAAGCATCATAGACAAAGGTAAGAGCCGGCACGTTCTTAAGCCTCAGGATCTTGCGCAGTTCATGTCTTAAATACCCCGCAGCACTGTCAAGCCCTTGTTGTGCCTCGTCTTTCTTCTCGTACTCCAACATGCAGTAAAATACCCGGCCAACCTTCAGATCCATACTCACATCGACACCGGTGATCGTTATTCCCTCGACCCGAGGGTCCTTTACCCTTCGCTGGAGGAGCTCGGCTATGGTCTCCTTCAGGAGGTCACCCACCCGGGCCTGTCTCTTCGTCACCAGTTTCATACGTGCATAATCTCCACTTTTGTGTGAATAACCTCCACTCCGGGAAGCTCGCCTAGTGATTTGTCTATCTTGTCAATGACAGAATTCACATATCCGGCATCATTGCTCACCAGGGCGATACCTATCGTGGCGGCCTGCCACTTATCCTGATCATCGACCTCGGCTATCGAGATATTCATCCGTGAGAATCTATCTTTGAGAGATTTCAGAACCTTGCGCTTCTCTTTCAGCGACCGCGCCCCCAATACCTTCAGTCTAACCTCAAAGGCACCGATTACCACGCAGGCTCTATCTCCACTTTCTCTTGGGAGAACGCTTCAATAATATCGCCAACCTTGAGATCGTTAAAGCTTCCAAGGCCAATCCCGCACTCGTACCCCGAGGCAACCTCCTTTGCGTCATCCTTGAAGCGCCGCAGAGACTCAACCCTGCCTTCATGAACCACGACATTGTCACGCAGCAGTCGAGCCTTTGACCCTCTCATTATGGCGCCTTCGGTTACCATGCACCCGGCGATAATCCCGATTTTGGGGACCTTAAAGAGATCCCGCACCTCTGCCCTGCCCTGGATAACCTCTTCAAAGACCGGTTCCAGCATGCCTCGTAATGCCTGTTTGATGTCTTCAATAAGATCATAGATAACGGAATAGAGTTTTATCTCGACATTATACTTTTTGGCGAGATCTCTCGCCTTGGGCTCGGGCCTCACGTTGAATCCTACAATAATGGCCATCGACGTGGATGCCAGCAACACGTCGTTTTCCGTAATACCGCCGACAGCGGAATGGATCACATTGATGCGCAGCTCTTCCTCTCCAACATCAATACCTGTCACGGAGCCTTCTATAGCCTCCACAGTACCGTGAACATCCCCTTTGATGATCAGGTTGAGCTCCTTCAGCATTCCTTCTTTAACCTGGCTGTAGAGGTCTTCGAGCGTCACCTGTCCTTTGGCCTCCTGGACCTGCTGCCTGGCGAGTTCTTCATTATCGCTGATGTACGAGATAATCTCTTTCGCCTTTTTCTCATTGGGTACGATGAAGAAGGTATCTCCGGCAGAGGGCAGACCATTCAAACCGATGATCTCAAGGGGCGTTGCAGGTCCTGCCTGTGAAATCGGCTTCCCGGTAAAATCATACATCGCCCGGGCCCTGCCCCAGTTTGAGCCAACGACAAACACATCACCCCGCTTCATCAGACCGTGCTGTATGAGGATCGTTGACATAGGCCCCCGGTTTTTATCCAGCTTCGATTCCAGAACAACCCCCCGGGCTGCTCCTTTCGGATACGCCTTGAGATCGAGGATCTCGGACTGCAGAAGGATCATTTCCAGGAGATCTTCAATCCCGGTATGTTTTTTTGCCGAGACGTCCACAAATATGGTGTCCCCGCCCCAATCTTCAGGCACGAGCCCGAGTTCAGAGAGCTGTTCTTTCACCCGCTGTGGGTTGGCATTGGGTTTGTCGATCTTGTTTACCGCCACGAGAATGGGGATCTGAGCAGCCCGGGAATGATTGATCGCTTCCCTCGTCTGGTCCATGACCCCGTCATCCGCAGCAACAACGAGCACGACAAAATCCGTTACCTGGGCACCTCTGGACCTCATGGAGGTAAAGGCTTCATGCCCGGGTGTATCAATGAACGTTATGAGCTTGCCCTTGCAGGTTGCCTGGTAGGCACCGATATGCTGAGTTATCCCACCGGACTCGCTGTCTATTACATTCTCTTCCCGAATAGCATCGAGCAGCGATGTCTTCCCGTGATCAACATGGCCCATGACCGTGACAACCGGCGGCCTGGGCTTCACCTCATCGGGATCGAAGGTTGGCTCGCTGAAGTAGGTCTCTTTGATCTCATCCCTGGCCTCTTCTGCATCAAAGCCCAGTTCGGAGGCGACCAGCAATGCATCTTCCGAACTTATATACTGGTTCTGTGTTGCCATTACACCGAGGTCCATGAGCGTCTTTATCACATCCGAGACCTTTATCCCCATTTCCTTGGCAAGGTTCAAGACCGTTACGCTCCTGCCGATACGAATCTTCCTTTTCTTCAGCGGGGTGGACGACAATGCTCTTTTGTCTTTTTTCTTCTTGAGTTTCTTCCCGAAGGCCTGTTTCCCGGATCCGTACAGATCCGAAAGCGTGTAGACCTCTTTTTCCTTTTCTTTGGGTTTCTTGGCTTTCTTCACGCCGAGACGGGCATGTTTGACCTCTTCCCCCTCGGTCGGCTCTTCCTCCAGCTCTTTTCCTTTTTTCCCTTTCTTCTTTTCCTTTTTCTTTTTCTCTTTTTCCTCTTCCTTTTTCTCTTCTTCCGTCAGTTCCTTTTTGGGTTCAGCCGGGGCTTCTTCTAACGCCGGCGCTTCCACGGGTTCAGGTTCGGGCTGTTTCTCTGCAGCTATCTCCGCTTCGGGTTCTACGGTTTCCTCTACAGTGGGCTCCTGCGGTTTTTCCTCCACTTCCTCGCCAAGAGGTTCTTCTTGGGGTTTTGCCTGCTCCGGAGCCACCTCTTCAGACTCTTGGGCCTCAAGAGGCTCCTGAACTTCCTGTATGACTTCTTCCTCGGTGGCCTTCTCTTCCTTAACCGGTTTTTCCTGCTCTGCTGCCTCTGGCTCCTGTTCGGGTGGTGGGCTCACTCGGGCTCTGCGACGGATGACATTTGCACTTACCCTTTTTTCCACATATGTGTCCTGAGAAGATTCTTCTTCGAGTTTTTCAGTATCCTTTTGCACTCTCTTTTTAATCCGCTCAATATCGTGAACATCCACCATGCTCATGTTGTTTTCAACAGAGATTGCCAGATCCTTTGCAATCTTGAGCAGTTCCCTCGCCTCAATGGACAACTCTTTTGCTAATTCAAAAACCCTCATTTTTTTCATATAGCCAGCCCCTTGGAAGACAGCCTTTCATACACGCGAAGGTCCTTTCTCAACTGCGATATCAGCGGAAAGTCTTCCTTCATGACATGTGTAGCCGCCTCCTGCATGCAATCCTGTGGTACATCGATAACGACAGCTCCTATTTCCCGAGCGGCCGCGAGTACGTTCTTTTTTTTCTCCGGGGACAGATCTCTGCTGATAATGATGAGGTCATCCTTGCCCAGATGGTCTACTTCCTTATGAATAATGCGGAGAAGCTTCATCCTTGTCCCCAGTGCAAAATATCTTTTTATGTTCTTCCGAAGAGTCTCACCAATCCTGTCAAAGAGCTCTCGAAGGTTGTCTTTGTCGTGAAAGTATTTCATCCATCGCTTGTTTTTATATACACGTTGAAAACACATGCCATCAGGGCACAGATATATACCTCGTCCCTTAGCTGTGTGCGTCGCGTCGAATACTGTCTGTCCGGATGGTATGAGCACCAATCTTATAAGCTCCTTTTTCGGCCGCACACTCCGGCAGCCGATGCACTGTCTCTGGGGTTCCCCACTATGCCTCACTCTCTCCCACCGCAGCCTTTTCAATCAGCTTTTTTGCCAACGTTTCGTCAATCCCTTCAAATTCCAGGAGATCCTCTTCTTTTGCCTTTGCCAGATCTTCCCTGGTCTTATATCCGGCCTCTCTCAAGACCTCTGCAAGAGCTTCGTCGATGTCTTCCATGGTGGTCAGGGAATTTTTTTCTACTGATGATACGATTTCCTCGGTATTCTCGGAATGGACATCGATCCTCCAGCCGGTAAGCTTTGCCACCAGCCTGACATTCTGTCCCTTTCTCCCGATCGCGAGGCTGAGTTGATCATCGGCCACCACCACATCCATGCTCCATGCCGCCTTGTCTACGATCACCTTCGATACCCGTGCAGGGGACAGCGCGTTGCAGACAAAGCGAACCGGGTCTTCCGACCATATGATGATGTCCTGCCGTTCACCTTTCAGCTCCTGTATGACATTCTGAACGCGTGCTCCTTTGACACCGACGCACGTTCCCACCGGATCTACCTTGGGATCATGCGAGCGTACGGCAATCTTTGCCCGTACGCCGGGTTCTCGTGCAACGGTTACAATCTCCACGATCCCCTCGGTTACTTCCGGAACCTCCAGTTCATAGAGTTTTATCAGGAATTTCGGGTGTGTTCGCGACAGCTCGATCTGCGGCATCCGCAGGGACTTGGTCACATCAAGGATCAACGCCTGGATCCGGTCGCCGCGCCTGAGGGTCTCCCCGGGAATCATCTCCTTCTCGCGCAAAATCGCCTCAGCCTTGCCAAGGTTTACGATGGCGTCACGCCTGTCGAATCGGTGAATGAATCCGGAGACCAACTCCCCTTTCCGGTCGATGAAGTCATTATAGACGGCATCGCGCTCCACCTCTTTCACCTTCTGGACAATGACCTGTTTCGCGCTTTGGGCAGCGATGCGGCCCAGTCTCGACGCATCGAGCTTTGCTCCAAGCTCGTCGCCGATTTGGCAGTTGGGGTCAAGTTCACGGGCGGCCTTGATGGAGATTTGCGTGTTTGGATCTTCAACGTCCTCAGCGATAACCTTAAACTGAAAGACCTCGACCTCATCGAGTTCCGGGTTGTATTGTGCTTCAATATTGTCATAGTCGCCATAGACTTTTTTTGCAGCACTCTGTACCGCGGCCTCTACTACTTGAACCAAATCTTCCTGTCGAAGGCCTTTTTCCTTCACAATCAACTCAATTACCTTTGAAAGATTTAAAACCATACCTTCTCCCTAGAAATCAAATTCAAGATTGGCCTTAATAATGTCTTGCATGTGAAGCAGAATCTCGGACCCGTCACTATCTATAAAAAGCTCGTTATCGCCTGCCAATCCCTTGATAGTTCCCCTGACTATCCCCTCTTTAGTCTGAATCTTTACCCTTCTTCCTGTAAAATGATCAAATTCCTTATACGTCTTTAATCTGCGGGTAAGGCCGGGTGATGATACCTCAAGCCTGTAGGATCCCTTGATGGGGTCCTGTGAGTCGAGCAGCAAGCTCACCCGTCTATTCACCGCAACACAATCATCAAGCGTTACCCCGCCCGGCTTGTCAATGGTAAGCCGCAGAATACCCCCGGTAAAATCGAGTTCGATGAGCTCATAGCCCATCAGGGCAATCTCGGGTGCTACCAGCTTATTCACGCTTGATACCAATCCTTCCGTTTTCATATGAAATAAAAAAGTGGGCATTTGCCCACTTTGTCACCTCCCTCGTTTCCTGCTCCGCCGCTTCCCAAAACTTTTCTGGAGCGGGCAACGGGATTCGAACCCGCGACATTCAGCTTGGGAAGCTGACACTCTACCAACTGAGCTATGCCCGCACTGACTTTCCTAATAGAATATGGCCTGTTGTTTGTCAACTAGTCTTTAAATATTGAGAATAAGGCCGTATTGAAGGTAAGATGCGTGTCTTAAAGACCGTTCTTTGAGGGTATTATGATACGGAACCGCATCAGTTTGCCCAGAGAGCCACTGGGGTCATTCTGGGTTGTCTGCCACCATCTTCAGCAGGACTGAGCGTTTTCTCGGTCCATCAAATTCTGCAAGAAAAATACCCTGCCAGGTACCCAGGACAAGTGCGCCGCTTTCGACGAAAACGGTTACACTCGAACCTATGATACTCGACTTGATGTGCGCATCGGAATTTCCCTCGAGATGCCTGTAATTACCATTCGCAGGTACGAGCCGATCCAACACCTCAAGCATATCCTCTTTCACGGTGGGGTCGGCATTCTCATTGATCGTAACGCCGCATGTGGTATGGGGAACATACACGACAATGATTCCCGATGACAGGTTCTCGCTGCGCAGCAGTGATTTAATGTGTGCGGTGATGTCAATAAGCTGTATGCGGGTTGTTGTCTTTACCTCCAGTCTTTTTAACATAATTCTCCTCATTTCATGATATTATACATATAACTAGCTGTAATTACGTCCTTTGTATACAAATAACCTGCTGAAATTCTCAGTTGTGGCCCTGGCAACCTCATCAAAGGAAAGCCCTTTTATCCGTGCGATCGCTTCAGCGGTTTTACGGATATACGAAGGTTCATTCCTCTTCCCACGATAGGGTTCCGGGGAGAGGTATGGCGCATCTGTTTCGATAAGGAGCCTATCTATAGGACAAAACGCCACTGCCTCATGCAGTCTGGCTGCATTTTTATAGGTAACAACCCCGGGAACAGAAACATAGAATCCCTCATCAAGGACTTTTCGCGCAAGAGCAACATCGCCGGAAAAACAATGAAAGACTCCTCCTCTCGACCATCCTTCCCGCTCGTCCAAGAGCGCGGTCGTCTGTTCGTGGGCATCCCGATCATGAATGATTATCGGAAGCCCGAGCCTCTTGGCCAGCTCAATATGTGCGGTAAACAGTTCTCGCTGTTTGCCCTCGCTCTCGGGAGTCCGAAACAGGTCGAACCCGGTTTCCCCAACAGCGACAACCTTTGGATCCTTCGCCTTTTCAGCCAGGGAAAACAGATCTTCTGCAGCATACTCCCCTGCCATTTGCGGATGAATCCCGATCGCGGCATACAATCCATCATGTGTGCGGGCGATCGCCAAAGCCCTGAGTGAATCATCAGGATCAATACCCACCAGAAGCATGGAGGTGACCCCTTCGGTTGCTGCTCGACCCATGACTGAATCTCTATCTTTTTTGTATGCATTGAAATGAAGATGGTTGTGCGAATCGATGAGCGTGGGCTCACATGAGTTGTGATAGTTCATCATGAATCCTCTTATTGCTTGCAAGTATATCCTTCCCTTCAAGATGGAAGGAGGTCCCCTTCGATGAAGAGATCTTCCCCCCTGCCTCCAAAAGAATTACGACACCGGCTGCAATATCCCATGGATTCAGGCCTGTTTCCCAGAATGCATCGAATCTTCCCCCTGCGACGTAACAGAGATCCAGTGCCGCAGACCCGAGACGCCTGATTCCCTGGACCTCACGCAACACCCTGGAAAATCTTGCCAACAACGTCTCGGTATCATCTGTAGAATAGGGAAATCCGGTCACCACGAGAGCATCTACTAGCTGGTCCGTTTCTGAAACCCTGATACGTTCTTCCTTCAGATATGCGCCCTTCCCCGTCTGTGCATAAAAGAGCTCGTCAGCCACGGGATTATAGCAGACGCCGATAAACGGTTCTCCTGATTTATACACTGCAATCGAAACACAAAATATCGGGATCCCGTGCACAAAGTTAACCGTTCCGTCCAACGGGTCAATATACCACGTATACTGACCGTCTCTTTCTTTCCTCAGGCCTTCTTCTTCCGCAACAATGGTATGGTCGGGAAATCGCTCCTCGATCTCCCTGACAATGATGTTTTGCGCCTCTTTGTCAGCGCTGGTTACCAGATCGATCCTGCCTTTGTGTTCCACCAGGAGCTCACTCCTAAACTTTGTCAGAAGATATTCTCCTGCCTTTTTTCCTGTCCTTATAGCGAAATTCAACATAGCGGCCCTTGCCAATGTGTTAGCTTTTATGTAACATAATAACCATGAATCGGATATACAAAATCAAAAAGGCGCTGAAGACCCCGATGATCCTCGCAACCTTAATATCAATCCCCATCTTTGCCGATGTCATCATGCGTGGTTTTGAAATAACAACACTCGTAATGGCCTTATCGCTCATGATAATCTTTTACCTTCTAACCTTGAATAATGTCCTGCGTAAGGTCCGTATAACGGATTCTCAGGTGAGCATCTCAGGTATTTTCGGCCCCAGAAACATACCAACCGACGAAATTACCCTGATCGACGGCATGACCATGGGGACCAGACAGTTCATCACTATCACAACAAAAAAAAGGAATTACCTCATCCCCAACAGCTTTGAAGGGTTTGCAGCGATCATCGACGATCTGATAACTGTTTTGCCAAAGGAAACCCATGGAGGCTCATTGCAGGTCTTGAAAGAAAACATCGTTGTCAGAAGAAGTGATATCACCGGGGCCTGGATTACCGTCATCCTCTTGCTGATCATTGTTCTTGTGCGATTCTTTCCCCGATGAATGACGTGTCTTTCGTACCAACATCATGTCTAAATATTAGAGATATTTTAATATGTTATGGGTATTGTTTCACGTGAAACTTTTCTATTTCTATTTTAATTTTTTTATGTTAGAGGTTCATGGTGTGTCCTAAAATAATCAGTATTTCAAATCAAAAAGGGGGAGTCGGGAAAACCACAACTGCGGTTAATCTTGCCTCTTCCCTCGCTGTTTTGGGGAAGCGTGCCCTCTTGATCGACCTTGATCCGCAGGCCAACGCAACTACCGGTGTCGGGATCG
Source organism: Thermodesulfobacteriota bacterium (assembly GCA_036825155.1). Taxonomy (GTDB): domain Bacteria; phylum Desulfobacterota; class Desulfomonilia; order UBA1062; family UBA1062; genus DSAD01. Next base: position 26,219 of record DAISYU010000008.1, read on the forward strand.
ATCCCGACAAACTCGATGCGCATATCTACCATGTCATGATCGGGAAGAATGATGTTAATTCTGTGATTATTGATACGAAATTAAATAATTTATCGATTCTACCAAGCCATACCGATCTTGTTGGAATCGAGGTTGAGCTCATGAATGAGCCTATGCGGGAGCGCATCATTGCTACTATGATTGCCGCTATCTCCTCTTCGTTTGATTATATCCTTATAGATTGCCCTCCTTCTCTCGGACTGCTCACCCTGAATGCCTTAACGGCTTCGCGCTCTCTTTTGATACCGGTACAATGTGAATACTATGCCCTGGAGGGTCTAAAGAGTCTTTTAAATACCTTTAAACTTGTAAAGAAGAGATTAAATCCGAATCTTGGTATCGAGGGTTTTCTCCTCACTATGTATGATACCCGTACCCGTTTAAGTCAGGATATTGCTGAGAATATGAAGTCTCATTTCGATTCCAAGGTGTTTAGAACCATTATTCCGAGAAACATCCGTTTATGTGAAGCGCCGAGTTTTGGCTTACCTATATGCCTGTACGACATCACCTCGAAGGGCGCTCAACACTATCTGATGTTGGCAAAGGAGATTCTTGATACGGAGGTATGTCATGAAAACTAAACCACGCTTGGGAAGAGGTATCGATGCGCTTTTCGGTGACAGCCTCGCCGAGGATAGTGCCCAGATTATCGATATATCCCTTGCCGATGTATACCCGAATCCCATACAGCCTCGAAAATTCATCGATGAGGAAAAGATTGCCGAGCTCTCCGAATCCATAAAACATAACGGACTCATATCTCCCATTATAGTCAGAAAGATTAATTCGAAATACGAAATCATCGCAGGTGAGCGAAGATATCACGCCTGTAAGAGGGCCGGCATCAAAAAGATCCCTTCCATTGTGAAAGAGATTTCCGATGAAGAGGCCTTTAAGATATCACTGATAGAAAATCTTCAGAGAGAAGATCTGAATCCTATGGAAGAGGCAGAGGCCTACCATACCCTGAAAAAACAGTTCAACCTCACGCATCAGGAGATAGCCGACGCGGTGGCGAAGGATCGTTCAACCGTCACGAATGCGTTGCGCCTGGTGAATCTTCCCGAAGAGATCAAATCCGCACTTCGGGATGGTACGATCACTACCGGGCATGCACGTGCCATTCTCATGGTGGAAAGCATCCTGGAGAAACGCGCTCTTTTGGAAAAGATTATTCATCAGGGGTTGAGTGTCCGCGATACAGAGCAGTTTGCATCGAACACAAAAAAGAGAAAATCACCTCAGAAAAGAACGGACCAACACCTTGAAAGTCTCTCTTCTCTTCTCTCTGAGAGGTTTTCCACGAAGGTTGTGTGTACGTGGGGTAAAAGAAAGGGTAAAATTATTATCGATGTTTCCTCCAAGGAGGATTTGAGGAGAATAGTTGAGGAACTCTCACGGTATGAAACACCCATATAGCTGCAGAGGTTTTCAACTTATCTACAACGGAAAGCCTGCATGTAGAGATGTAGATAAGTTTTATACCTCGTTGTAACATTGATTTGTTGTTAAAAAACAAAGAGGTGAGTGAGTTATCAACAAACTTACATCGAATATAAATATATATATTAAATAGGGAGAAAAAAATGAAATGTAAAATCAATAAGAGTATTTTGCAGAATATGCTCTCGAAGGTGCAAGGTTTTACCGAAAGAAAATCCACACTTCCTATTTTGAGCCATGTACTTCTCGAGGTTGAGAATGAGTGTTTTCGAGTAAAAGCTACCGATCTGCATACCTCGATTCAGGTTAAATCTCCTTGCGAAGTCTTAGATCCGGGTGCATGCGCTATCAATGGTAAAAGTTTTTATGACGTCATCAGAGAACTGCCGGAAAAAACGCTTCAAATAGTAGTTGAAGACAATGCCAGGGCGCTTATAACCAGTGAAAAGAGTAAAATAAAAATGAACGTTATGGATCCGGAGGAATATCCCATGGTTGAATTTTCCAACATGGATACCGGATTCCCGCTTGATGTATCCGTAATCAAACCCATGATCGACAGGACCATCTTTTCCATACCGTCTGCTGCTGAGAGCGACTCGAAATATACCCTTGGGGGAGCCCTGCTTATTTCAGGTGAGGATGAAAAGGACGGTCATTACATAGAAATGGTGACAACAGACAGCAGACGTCTCTCAGTTGTTCGATTTTCCACCGAAGAAAAAATAGACATGGGTGAAGGCATTATTGTTCCGAGAAAAGGCCTGCAGGAACTGAAGAGACTCATGGAAAGCAGGGAAGAGGAATCAAATATCCTTCTGTCAAAGGATTCCATTTTCTTTGTCTCACCCGATACCACCGCTACGGTGAGGCTTATAGATGGAAAGTTTCCTGATTATAAAAGTGTGGTTGCATTCGACGGCTATCCCAACTATACTCGCATTAACGCACAGGAATTGCTCAGTGTTCTTAAGGTCTGTGTTGCAATGGTATCTGATATTTCTAATTGTGTCAGATTTTCATTTCAGAAAGATAAAACCATTGTATATGCGAACAATCCCGATCAGGGAGAGGTCGAGACGCCCATAGTATCTGAGCATCATGGTGAGGAGTTTGATATCAATTTCAACCCCAGATATTTTATGGATTGTCTCTCGTATACAGACGGAGAGATAGAGATACGACTGAAGGGACCGCAAGGCCCGTGCATGATCACGGATAATGGAGAAACCCTAAGCAAGTGGGTGATAATGCCCATGAGATTTTAATTACCAGTACAAAGGAAACATTTATGCAGGAATACACAGCAAAGGATATCAAGGTTCTTGGCGGTTTTGAAGCCGTTCGTCTTCGCCCCGCCATGTACATTGGCTCGACATCCGGACAAGGCCTTCACCATCTCGTATTCGAGGTTGTCGATAACAGCATTGACGAGGCAATAGCGGGATTCTGCAGTCATATTAATGTTATTATTCATATGGATGAGAGTATTACGGTAAAGGACGATGGCAGAGGGGTACCTGTCGACACCCATAAAGATACCGGGAAATCTGCTGTAGAGGTTGTCATGACTACGCTCCATGCCGGAGGCAAGTTTGATAATTCCATATACAAGGTTTCCGGTGGTCTCCACGGTGTTGGTGTGTCGGTGGTGAATGCACTGTCTGAGTCGCTTGAGATCGATATCTATCGGAATGGCGACATATATCGCCAGCAGTACGAACGCGGCGTTCCGAAAGAGGACCTTAAAAAGACCGGTGAGACAAATGAGACTGGTACCATTATTCATTTCAAGCCAGATCCCGATATCTTCGAGACAACCACGTTCGAGTTTGATATTCTTGCTAACCGTTTGAGAGAACTGGCTTTTCTCAATAAAGGATTGAAGATTGAACTGGAAGACGAGCGCACGGACACCACAGAGGTCTTTCATTACAAGGAAGGGCTCAAGGATTTCGTGAAGTATCTGAATTCCAAGAAAAAACCGTTTCATCCTCCGATCTATTTCAAGAAGGAAAAGGGGGCGATTGTCCTTGAGTGCGTGCTTCAGTACAACACCTCTTACTCCGAGAGCCTCTTTTCGTTTGCAAATAACATAAATACCCATGACGGAGGCACCCACGTAATAGGATTTCGCAAGGCCCTTACCAGAACCATTAACGCCTATGCCAAGGATAAGGGATTGTTGAAGAATTCAAAGGTCTCCATCCAGGGAGACGACACAAAAGAGGGTCTGTGCGCCATTGTGTCAGTCCTGCTCCCCAACCCTCAGTTCGAGGGACAGACCAAGGGGAAACTCGGTAATTCTGAGGTACAGGGGCTGACGGAAAGTATCACGAATGATGCGGTAGGCGATTATCTGAACGAAAACCCCAACGAGGCTACGGCCATTATCAAGAAAATTCTTGATAGTGCCCAGGCACGTGAAGCCGCCCGGAAAGCCAGAGAACTGACGAGGAGAAAGACAGCCCTGGAAAGCACGCTGCTTCCCGGCAAGCTTGCTGACTGCCAGGAGAAAGATCCTGCCCTGTGTGAACTCTATATAGTTGAGGGTGATTCAGCCGGGGGAAGTGCAAAACAGGGAAGGGACAGAAAGAATCAGGCAATTCTGCCGCTTAGAGGCAAGATATTGAACGTCGAGAAATCCCGCGTGGACAAAATGCTTTCAAACCAGGAGATAAAATCCCTTGTAACAGCACTTGGAACCGGTATCGGCTCAGATAATTTTAATATATCCAAGCTCAGGTATCACAACATTGTAATCATGACAGACGCGGATGTTGACGGTGCGCACATCAGGACCCTTCTACTCACCTTTTTCTTCAGGCAGATGCCTGAAATCATTGAGAGAGGACACCTCTATATCGCCCAGCCCCCCCTGTTCAAAGTGGCCAAGGGAAAGAAGATTGATTATCTGCTGAATGAAGAGGCCCTGGACGATTTTCTCTTGAAGAACGTGGTCAAGGAGATCACCCTGAAGGGTGATGTGGAGATAAGTGGCTCTGAGCTCGTGAGATTTATCAAGTTGATCAATCGTCGTAAGAATATTCTCCTCAATTATGAATTGCGCCACATGGATGAGCGGGTAATCCAATCGTCCTCATATCTAAGCCCTGATATGGTAGCGGATCAGTTCGACCCCAAGTCCGTCGAGGAGCACGTTCTCACGGTCATTAATGAGTGGTTCCCGTATATAGGTCCTGTCACGTGCGAACGCATTGACGATGGAATCGTATTCCATACCGTGAAGAACGGCATTCGCAAACAAACCTCGATTGACAGAAAACTTACGGAGTCAAAGGGATTCGAAGAGCTTCAGAAGATACATACCCAGCTGTCAAAGATCGGCAGACCGCCGTTTTATGTAATCAAGGGAGATACCGTCTATGAGGTGGTAAATCTTCGTGAGGCTGCCCAGAAGATCTTCGATGAGGCAAAGAAGGGGTATTCGCTTCAGCGCTACAAAGGCCTCGGTGAGATGAATCCTTCTCAGCTGTGGGAGACTACCATGGATCCGGAAAAGAGGTCCATGCTTCAGGTTAATATCGATGACGCGGTGGAAACCGATCTCATCTTCAGTACGCTGATGGGTGACGATGTTGTTCCACGCAGAGAATTTATCGAGAAGAATGCCTTAAGGGTCTCTAATCTCGATATATAAGAGAAACCAGGTAAGGAAAGTCCATGAATAAGACAACAGTTGCAATTGATCAGGAAATGAGGCGCTCATACCTCGATTATTCCATGAGCGTTATTATCGGTAGGGCAATACCTGATGTAAGGGATGGTCTCAAGCCTGTTCACCGAAGGATTCTCTTTGCGATGAACGAGCTCGGCAATACCCACAACCGGCCATATAAAAAATCAGCACGCATCGTTGGTGATGTTATCGGTAAATACCACCCACACGGTGATTCGGCAGTGTACGATGCCATTGTACGGATGGCGCAGCCGTTTTCTCTTCGGTATCCTCTCGTAGACGGACAGGGAAACTTCGGATCTGTGGACGGAGATTCTGCAGCTGCCATGAGGTATACCGAGGTCAGGATGTCTCGCATCGCCGAGGAGATGCTCTCAGACATTGAAAAGGAAACCGTTGATTTTCATCCTAATTATGATGAATCGCTATCAGAACCTGATGTTCTCCCCTCGCGTATCCCGGGATTACTTCTGAACGGTTCTTCCGGAATTGCCGTTGGTATGGCTACAAGTATCCCGCCACACAACAGCGATGAGATCGTCAATGCTCTTATTGCGTTGATAGATAATCCACATATTGATCTTCCTGACATCATGAACATCATCCCCGGGCCGGACTTTCCCACCGGAGGAATCATCTTTTCCGGAGGAGAGATTGAGAAGGCCTATGCCACCGGCAGGGGCATAATCACGGTACGGGGCAAGGTGAGCACCGATCAGGAGCAGAATCGTGATCGACTTATCATAACAGAGCTTCCCTACACGGTAAACAAGGC
>DAISYU010000008.1:32278-33608 GCA_036825155.1 Thermodesulfobacteriota bacterium
GAGAGAGATAAGCTCACGGAAGAATACAAATCACTTCTTGAGGACATTATACGGCTCGAAAAGATCCTTTCAGACCGTAACGAGCTTCTCAAGGTTATCAGAACCGAGCTTGATGAGATCCGCGATAAGTACGCCGATGAACGCAGGACCCAGATTTTCAGAAGTGCGGCAGGTGATTTCAACCTCGAGGATCTTATCCCTGATGAAAAGATGGTAGTGACCATAACAAAGAAGGGCTATGTCAAGCGCACGGAGCTTGACAAGTATCGTACTCAGAAACGTGGAGGTGTTGGAGTAAAGGGCGGTTCCGCCAAAGAAGATGACTTTATAGAACATATCTTCATCGCCACCAACCATGCATCCATACTCTATTTCACAAATAAAGGCAGGGTGTACCACACCAGGGTGTACGAGATTCCCGAGCGGGACCGAACACTCAAGGGTGTTCCCATTGTCAATATCCGTCCCATACACAAGGATGAGCGGATCTGTGCCATCCTGGTGGCAAGCGATATCACCATGGACGCAAACGTGATTATGGTTACGGCCAAAGCGAACTGCAAACGGGTGAAACTCAAGAATTTCAGCAACATCATGAAGACCGGCATCATCGCATGCACCCTTGAACCCGAGGATGAGGTAATATCTGCCCGGCTTACGAAAGGTGACACCAAGATCATCGTAGCATCACGTTTCGGCAAGGCCATTGTATTCCCCGAAGATCAGGTGAGGATAATGGGGAGGCAGGCTCAAGGTGTTCGCGCGATCAAATTGGATGACCGGGACGTTGTCGTCGGCATGGACGTGGTGCAATCGGATGATGATCTCGTGATCAATCTCACCGAGTACGGGTACGGCAAGAATACGTCCATCACCCATTATCCTGTGCAGAATCGTGCCGGGAAAGGTGTTTATACCGTGCACATTACCCACAAGACCGGCAATCTCGTTGGTATCAGGGTTGTACAGAAAACCGATGAGCTCATGATTATCTCCATGTCCGGCCAGATCATCCGCATGCCGGTCTCACAGATCAGGACCACCCGTACCCGATCAGCCCAGGGTGTACGGGCCATTCGTTTGAAAGAAAATGAAAAGATAATGGATTTCACTAAATATGTCGAGGATGAGCCCCAGGCGTAATGTGTGACAAGTCAGAAAAAAACCGGAACAGGGGTATGTACACGCCCCTGTTCCGGCCGTCCTATACATGAAATATGCTGTTCCCGGTTCACATTCTGATTTCCCCTGTAGTGGCCTCATATGACAGATCTTCTTGAACCCGTCTTCTCTTCTTATACAGTCTTCCTAGAAAGCTCCACCCGACGAT
>DAISYU010000008.1:33708-60798 GCA_036825155.1 Thermodesulfobacteriota bacterium
CTTGAACCCGTCTTCTCTTCTTATACAGTCTTCCTAGAAAGCTCCACCCGACGATTTGGCAGGATATCCGAATTGGAAGAAATTCAATATCGCCCGAAGTGGGATCTACATGTATGGAGCGAATCATGTGTCAACGGGCATCAATCTCGGGGATCATTTATTGCAGTTATCGAAGATTTCTCTGGTTTTTATGGAACTTGTGAAATAATCGTGAAGTTTCTTATACATTTATTCTGCGGATATATGTATTCTTCTTAGTACACGTCTCGGTATGAACACTTAACTATAGCTCGCAAAAGCTTTATCTTGCTAACGACAGGTCCCTTTTTATGTTGTTTACGGTGAGGTATTAGAGAATACCCTTGAGGAAGCTGACCGCATTTTCAAATATCGCCATACCTTCACCCCGTTGTTCTAGGGAATTCATGCGGGTCCAGCCCGGATGATTTGTCACCCTGGTAAAGGCCTCTGGGTGTGGCATGAGACCGAAGATTCTACCCGTCTTATCACAGATGCCGGCAATGGCCTCAATCGATCCATTGGGGTTCTCCGGGTATTCCATGGTCGGTACATTGTCCTTGTCAGCGTAGAACAAGGTGTCCAGATTGCATGATTTGAGCTCGTCGAGGGTCTCTTTGCAATCGACGACGAATTTCCCCTCCCCATGACGCACAGGGAGATAGATCGATTCAATTGATCTTGTGAAAATGCAGGGACTTTGCGGGTTCACGGAGAGCCTTACCCATCGGTCTTCGAATTTTGCAGAATCATTGAAGGTAAGCGACACCCTGCGTTGCCCGAAAGGGTTTCCTGGTAATAGTCCTGACTTCACCAGTGCCTGAAAACCGTTGCAGACACCCAGGATGATCATACCTCTCTCTATGAATGTCATGATCTCTGTAAACAGCGTTTTCCCAGAGGTCTTGATCCTGGCATGCTTGAGGCGAATGCTTTCAACCTGAGCAGATCCGAGGTCATCCCCGTCGAGGAAGCCTCCTGCCAGGTTCAAAAAATGGTAATCATTGATGGTGCATGTACCGTGTATGATATCGCTTATGTGCACGATATCGCAGAAGGCGCCGGCCTGTTTGCAGGCATATGCCATCTCCATTTCACAGTTCGTACCATATCCTGTTATGACCAGCGCTTTAACCTGTGCCATTTTATAAGTCCAGGGGCTCCTTCCAGGCCTTCTTCAGTGCATTGATATCGCAACTTATGACGGGTTTTATATCCAGTCCTGTAATAGAAAGTATCATCTCAGTGATCGATGTGCCGATGCAGCACACATCATCACCAAAGATCTCCTCGATTTGACGAGTGTTTTCAGGGGAAACCGCAATGATGATCCGGCTGGGTGTTTCCGAGTAGAGGATCTCCGTGTCGTTCATCGTGTCGTCCCTTGAGACTTGTTCAAGGTCGATTTTCAGACCATACCCGCCTGCAAAGGCCATCTCGGCAAGGCTTACGGCGAGCCCGCCATCCGATACATCATGGGCGGCACTGATCAGACCGAGGGTTATGGCCTTGTGCAGCCTCTGATAACGCTCCATTGCCTGTTGTGCATCCACCTTTGGCACGCTTGAACCGGTAATGCCGTATGAGGCGAAGTATTCGCTTGCGCCGAGTTCTCTTCGTGTTGTTCCAAGGATGTAGATAAGATCTCCGGGCTTCTTGATATCCATAGAAACCGATTTAGTAACATCGTCTATCTTGCCGATAACAGAAATCAGGATAGTGGGGGGAATGGATATCTTGATACCGGGTCCTGAATAGTCGTTCTTCATACTGTCCTTGCCTGAAATCAGGGGACAGTTAAATATTTTCGTATATGAATACAGTGCCTTGTTTGCCCTGACAAGCTGTGCAAGTTTATAGTCCCCGTCGGGATTCTTTTCGCTTTTGATGGGGTCGCACCAGCAGAAGTTATCAAGGCAGGCCCAATGACCCGGGTTTCCGCCCACGCAGACATAATTTCTCAGTGCCTCGTCGAGGGTACATGCTGTCATGTGGTATGCGTCGATATCTGAGTATCTGGGTATGATCCCGTTGGATACAACGACACCTTCGCTGGATTCCAGAAGCGGCCTGATTACGGCAGCGTCGGAAGGCCCGTCAGAATACAGGCCCACAAGGGGCTTTATCACCGAACCACCCTGTACCTCATGATCGTACTGCCTGATGATATACTCCTTGGAGCAGATATTGAGCCTGGAAAGCATCTCCTCAAGCTTTGCATTCTGATCTTCAGGGATTGGCGTTGGTGGATCGCTCTCCCCTTTATCTTCCCATCTGGCAGCAAGGTGCATTGGTGGGAGTCCGTTATGAAGGAAATCAAGACCGAGAAATGCCACGGTCTTTTCAGTATAGGTGCAGTGAAAATATCCTGAATCGGTAAATTCACCAATAACTGTTGATTCGACATCCATCCGCTCAGAGAGTGCGAGAAATTCGTCTATTTTCTCCGGCGGTACGGCAAGTGTCATCCGCTCCTGCGCTTCTGAAAGGAGGATCTCCCAGGGATTCAGTCCCTGGTATTTCAGGGGCGGTTTATCGAGATCAATCCTGCATCCCCCGCTCAGTTGCGCCATTTCTCCCACCGAGGACGACAGACCCCCGGCGCCGTTATCGGTGATGGCCCGATACAGGTCCAGGTCCCTGGCCCTAAGGAGAAAGTCAGTGAGTTTTTTCTGGGTGATGGGATCGCCGATCTGGACGGCAGATGTTGGTGATGCCTCATGAAGTTCCTCGGAGGAGAAGGTTGCTCCGTGAATGCCGTCCTTGCCGATCCTGCCGCCGGACATGACTGCAAGATCACCGGGAATAATGGTCTTGATGTGGGATAATCTTCCGTTGATCTGTTTCGGCATTATTCCTGCCGTCCCGCAATAGACGAGGGGTTTTCCCAGGTATCTGTCGTCAAACACGACGCACCCGTTCACCGTGGGAATGCCCGATTTATTACCCCCGTGTTCCACTCCTTCCCGGACACCTTCGAATATCCGGATCGGGTGGAGAATCTTCGGCGGGAGGGTCTTTGCATAGAACGGGTCTGCAAAGCAGAACACGTCGGTATTGAAGATGAGTTTTGATCCGATCCCGGTTCCGAAAGGATCCCTGTTCACCCCGACAATCCCTGTCAATGCGCCGCCGTAAGGATCAAGGGCCGAAGGCGAGTTGTGGGTTTCTACCTTGAAAACGAGATTAAAGTCTTCATTAAAGCGGATAACCCCAGCATTGTCGGTGAATACGCTGACGCAAATATCCTTTTCTCCGGCATGCCTACGTATCTCCGAGGTGGATCTCTGAATATAGCTTTTGAACAGCGACGTTATGTTCTCAATGCTTCCGTTTTCCTCGTATGATATTTCCGCATTGAAGATCTTGTGCTTGCAATGCTCTGACCACGTTTGCGCGAGACATTCCAGTTCAACATCCGTGATCATCTTTCCCAGTCCCACCTCTTGACGTTTTTCCTGGACGTCGGGATCGTTGAGATACGAGGAGATGGTTCTGATCTCGTCGACGGTCAGGGCCAGAGTGCGTTCCTGTGAGAGCCGCACTAGTTCCTCGTCCGATCTGTCCAGGGAGAGTTCCTCGACGTGAGGTTCCTGGTCAATGGTTACCACCGGGATATACGGCTTGAGCGACATGATCTCTTGTGGATCAAAGATCCTGAAGTACTGAATAAGACTGTTGGCAAGACATTCCTGCGCAATACTCTCTGCCGTCTTGCGTGAAAACGGTCCCTTGATCAGGTATGCCCGGGCGGAATATACCGGGATCTCACGCCCGGTGATCAGTTTCAGGGCATAGCGTGCACTGTGACCGACATTGTCGGTGACCCCGGGCTTGAACCCGATCTCAATGTACCAGTCAAAATCGCGACTCAGGGGTCTGTTTATGGCAATATCCTGAATGACCGGGTCGCAGAAGGCTTCTGCGAGCCAATCTTGATCAAGATTACCGTCATCTACTGTGTAGATGTCGATACAAAAGACGTTTGGTTCTTGTTGCAGGTTGGGGAAAGCATGAAGTATCTGGCGTTTCGTCCTTTCTCCTCGCGCATCAAAGAGACCTGGTTTTAATCCTACTTCAACCCGGTCGGGCATCTACCTACCCCTTCTCTTCGATGTATACGGGAGCGTGGCCCTCTACACTTTCGCGTTCTGATTTACACTTTACACACAGCGTAGCAAATGGCATTGCCCTCAGGCGGCCTACAGGGATCGCTTCGTCACAGTCTTCGCAGTAGCCGTATTCTCCATTATCCAGTTTGGACAGGGCGCTATCGATCTGGTCGAGTTTTTGACGCTCTCTGGTGGAGAGAAGCAAATTGAACTCCCGTGACTGTTCAAGGTCGGCATCGTCAAAAATGTCCCCAATCTCTCTCTGCTCGGACATGTCATTGGATTTGATCCTTTCTTCAAGATTCTGAAGGATCTCCTTTTTCATTTCCATCAGGATTTCCCTGACTTCAAGGAGTTCATCTTTTCTCAGCATTCTGCCCTCCATGATCTCTTTAAAAGTAGGCTACTTATACAGATATAAATCCTCCTGTCAATAAGGAAAACACCCTGGTTGGTTCGATGGACATCTTCCCATTGCACCGATCGTGGTTCTCCCTGGAGAAAAGGAACTTCCAGCGCTGGTTTGCTGCCGTTCTCACCACGTCCCTTGAAACACCTCGCATGTGATATATTCTCCCTCCTCAACAAGGGTTGTTCCCTTGGGAACCACCATGAAGCAGTTTCCCCTGGCCATGGAGGTCAGAATACCCGAACCCTGGGGCCCGGTAGGTTCTACGATAAGTTCCGAATCTTTCCTCATGATCAGCCCGCGAATGTAATTCGGCCTGTCGCCCTTGCTTTTAATGGGCGAGGCAACCTTTACGAGCAGTCTCGGGAGCAGGAGATCCTGTGCCCCCATGAGTTTCAAGATGGCAGGTCTTGCGAATTGATAGAAGGAAGTCATTGTGGAAACAGGATAGCCGGGAAGCCCGAGTGCGGGTATGGAACCAATGGTTCCAAAGGCTAGGGGTCTGCCGGGTTTAATCTCCACCTTCCAGAATTCCATGGCATTCTCGTCCAGGCCCATGACCTCTTTGACCATATCATAGTCGCCCATGGAGACGCCGCCGGAGGTCAGAATAAGATCAGCCTTTTTTGCCATGGAGAGTTTGTTCACGAGGTCCTGTTTATTATCGCGTGCTATTCCAAGATACCGCGGCAGTGCTCCGATGGACCGCACGAGACTGGTCAGGGTATATGAGTTTGACGACGCGATCTTTTCCGGGGAAAGCTCTTCATCCAAATCAGCTATCTCATCTCCTGTCGCCAGGATTGCAACAACAGGCCGCTGGTGGCATGGCACCAGTATTCGCCTCAGAGACGCAAGCACCCCGATTTGAGCTGGACCAAGGTAAGAACCCCGGGGCAGGATCATATCCCCAGTTTTGATGTCCTCTCCCTTGAACCGTATGTGCTCGAGCTTTTTCGGCACCTTATTAATTATTACGTCGGTATCGCGTTCAGCGGTATCTTCCCTCTTCACCACGGCGTCTGCACCAGGGGGCAGGGGTGCGCCGGTCATGATCTTGACCGCCTCGTCAGAGCCGAAAGGGCCGTGCGGGAGTGTGCCCGCTGGTATTTCATAGGCAATGCGCAGGCTGATTCCTTCCGAGGCAACCCCGGCGCAATGAACGGCGTATCCATCCATTGCCGAGCTGTCCCATGGCGGGATTTCTCTATCCGATATGATATCTTCTGCGAGATATCGTCCCAGAGCCTCTTCCAGATATACCTTTTCAGGCGGTAAAGCTTCTAAGTTGCGTAAGATGATATTCCTGGCTTCTTCCACAGAGATCATAGGTCTAGGTCCTCATTTTTTCCACGTGACGTTATCCTATTGCACACCTAAAGGGAAGTCAAGAATCTATACGCTTTCGTCGATAGGAGAGTCTATGGAAGAAACCGATATACTTGCACCTTTGGGCATAGAATTGGAAAAGGTCAGATCCTTAAATGGGAAGATGTCCGTTATTGTAATCCCCGAGAGGTATGCGGACAAGGCCATGGGTTCCAAGAGAACGGTGGATACGGCCCTTCGATACAAGGAATATCTCGTAATGGGCCTGTTCGGTATGGAGGCAGATGAAGCCTCGGCTCTCTTTCTGTCCATACCAAAAGGGATCGCGGTCTACCCGAAGGACGGCCCCGATATCCCGACACTCTTCTTTGAGGCCATGGAGCGTCTCCAGGTAATGAGGAGTTCTCCATGGGTTAAACGTCTCTGGGAGAGCATCAAGGAGACAAAATCCCTGGAGCGGCAGGAAGATCCGGAAAGCAGGTTTGTTTCCGCTTCGTTTTATCAGTTTCTCTCGCTTCTTGCCTCTCACCCGAAAGAGATGGCCCAAATCATGACCGATATGAATGAAACAGACCAGCACTGGGTGAAAGACTATCTTCCATATGGTTCTGTTACCTCTTTGGACACGGATCCGAGCTCTCAAGGGGAGGATGTGTCTATTCTCCTTGAGGAATGGCAATACCGGGAAAAAATGGCATTGAAGCAGGACAAGGGCAAGAAGACGCTTCGTAAATTCCGCAACATCGAGCATTTTTTTACCCTGCCGTCCATATCTCAGGAGATTATTGAACTGGCCAGCGATTCTTTGTTAGCAGCCTCGAAGATGGCCCGCATTATTGAAAAAGACCCGGTACTCACCTCGCGGCTTTTGAAGGTGGTGAATTCCGCCTTTTATGGCTTCCACAGGCAGATCGATTCCGTCGAGCATGCCATCGTAATCCTCGGCAACGATGAGGTGGTAAACCTGGCATTTTCCATTGCAATCCACAAGGTCCTGGAGACCATATCCGCCGAACAAGCGCAGAGGCTGTGGGAACACAGCCTTGTTGTGGCCCATCTCTCACAATGGCTGGGTCCGCTTATGGGATACAAATCCGGGGACAAGATCTACACAGTGGGATTGCTCCATGATTTCGGCAAGATTGTATTTTTACAGCGGGGACATTTCATCAGCGATCTGGACAGCCCTTCTTCTCTGGAGGATCTGGCAAACGAGGAGATGGACTCTGGTCTTTCCCATGCCGAGATGGGAGCCTATGTGGCCGAACGGTGGAACCTGCCTGCCGGCATAGTGGATGCCCTTCTCTCACACCATCTCCCGGGCAAGGCAAAAGATGTGGAACTGTCGATGACCATACACATGGCGGACATAATCGCCCACAACGGAACAATCGATATGGACAAGCTGAATTATGCCGCAGTACGCTTTTTGTCCGAGAGAAAAGGGCCCCAGCTTTCTCAGGATATGGTCTCCCAGATGTATCAGGAGATCAAAGGGCGTGTACAGCTCATACTGGATATAGACAATGGAACGTGACATTGAACACATACTCAAAGAACGCATCGTATCCTTGGAAGAGGTATACGAACAGAAGATCGCAGAGCTCTCCCTATTGAAGGAGCTCGGAGAGGCCCTTAAGGGGGCGAGCCTGTCCCACTGGAACCAGTTATTCCTGCGCCAGCTGGATATCATCAAAAAGGCGACAGGGATCTTCAGCGTGTCTGTCATGCTCGTAGATGATGAAACCCAGAATCTCTATATTGTGAGTGCATCCATGCGGGGAGATTCGCCCAAGCGACCGCCGATCCTTCTCAAACGAGGAGAGGGTATTGCCGGAAAGGTGTTTGAGTCGGCCAGGACGCTTTATATTCCTGATGTAACAAAAGATCCGAACTTCTTAGACCGGGGCACGAACCAACGTGGCTCGCTTGCGTGTGTACCTATCGTATCCGAGGGTACATGTATCGGGGTGATCAATTTCAGGGATAATGTCGCAAGTTCTTTCGGCCCCAATGATCTGAGATTCTTCGAACTTATTGCGGATCAACTCTCCATTACCGCCTCGCTGGTGAGGACATACCAGGATCTTTTGGACCTGGAAAAGAAACGGCTCAATCTGGGCCGGTATTTTTCTCCCGGACTTGCCGAACACCTCGTTGCGGATGAGCGACTCACCGGGCTGGGCGGACAGCAGAAAATGGTAAGTGTGGTGTTTGCCGATATAACAGGGTTTACATCCCTGGTGGAAGTCAACGCGGTTGAGGCTGTGGTGGAGGTGCTCAACCGGTTCTTTGAGACAGTGGTCCCGGTGATTTTTTCTCATGGCGGCATGCTTGACAAGTTTCTCGGAGACGGTGTCATGGCGGTATTCGGTATCCCCGATGCGAATGATATGGACCCGGTACAGGCAATCCAGTGCTCCGTGGACATCCAGAAAAGCATGCAGGCGCTCAAGAACAGGCTGCAGGAAGACGGTCTCTTTCCCATAGAGGTGGGAATCGGCATTGCCTCCGGAGTGGTTCTGGCGGGGAATATCGGCACAAAGGAACAGATGAACTACACGGTCATCGGAGAGCCTGTGAATCTGGCGCAGCGGCTTGAATCCATAAGCAACCCGGGAGAGATCGTTGTTTCGAGCGTGACTACCGGGATGATACCGGAGGGAGCACAGCTCGATGTTGAATTCGAGCCGATGGGGACGATTCATGTCAAGGGCATCTCCAGAGACATCAATCCGTTGAGAATTTTATACTGAAACAGGTCATTATAACTGTAAGATAAGGCCGTGAGTTGTCTTTGTTTTTTCCTCTTGAAAAAATGAGCCATCATTCACTATTACCTTGACATCTCTTGCTGCTCAGGGGTATATCTATTTTTTGATCAAAACAGCCAGAAAATCAGGTGTTTTCGGCTGTCCAACGGCAAGGCGACGTTTATACACTAAGAAGGAGGGTAATATGGATTTGAGAGATGCCTATTTTGTAGATGGCGTTCGTACGTGGTTCGGCAAGTCAAGACCGGACGGGTTCTATTGGACCACGCGTGCTGACGACCTAGTAGTCAAAGTCATGCGGGAGCTCATGAAGAGGAATCCCGATGTCCCCTGGGATCAGGTGGATGACAACATCTGGGGCGCCACCACGCAGGAAGGCGACCAGGGTACCACCATGGGACGCACCACGGTCCTGACAGCAGGGTTGCCTGACAGCATAGCCGGCTTCTCCGTGGACAGGATGTGTGCAGGCGGCATGACCTGCCAGGCTATCGGTAGTTCGTTCATCAAGACCGGCAGCGCTGACATCATCATTGCCGGCGGTGTTGAGCATATGGCACATCACCCCATGGGTGCCACGGCGGATCCGAACCCCAGGATCGTATCCGAAAAGATGGTGGAGCCCAAGTACTTCAGTATGGGCGTGACGGCAGAGAAGCTGCACGATTGGATGCCGGAAAACGGCGAGGCCCCGGTGAGCAAGGAAGAAGCTGACGAGTACGCGCTCATGGTTACGAAACGGTACTTTGATGCCCTGGACAAAGGCTACTATGACAAACACTGCGTTAATATGTCTGTATTCACCCCTGATGGATGGAAGGTCGCCAACAAGGACGAACAGGCAAGGCGCGGAGCAACGATCGAAGGCATGCGGAACCTGAAGACCCCGTTCAAGAAGGCGGGCAGGGTTACCGCAGGAAATTCCTCGGGGCTCAATGACGGTGCATGTGTATCCCTGCTGATGTCCGGTGCAAAGTGCAAGGAATACGGAATCAAGCCGAAGATGCGTTACATCGGTGCGGCTTTTGTGGGAGTGGATGCATCCATCATGGGATGGGGCCCGGTCCCTGCAACGGAAAAGGTGCTGAAGAACTTCAACATGAAGTTCGAAGACCTCGATATTATCGAGCTCAACGAGGCCTTTGCCGTCCAGGCCGTTGGCTTCATGAAGCACTTCGGCATGAAGCTTCCTGAAGACCCGAGGCTGAATCCCTACGGCGGGACCATTGCCGTCGGTCACCCGCTGGCAAGCTCCGGTGTGCGGTTGAGCATGCAGCTCGCCCAGGATTTCGAGATGAACCCGGATGCGAAGTACGGCCTTACCACCATGTGTGTAGGTCTTGGTATGGGTGGATCTATCCTCTGGGAAAATGTGGTAGGCAAAGACTTTTAGGAGGTTCAAATCATGGCAAAGTACGTAATGCAGTGCAAACTCAATTTTTACGAATCAAAAAAGGCAGGCAAGATCGCCATCGTCACCATGGACAATGGCGAAAGCTATAACATTCCCAACACCTGGGGTACCGAGGCGTTCGAATCCCTCAACAAGGTGCTGGATACAGTCGAGTCCGATCCTGATGTAAAAGGCTGGCTGCTCACCGGAAAGCCGTTCATATTCAATGTCGGCGCCGACATCATGAGCGTCGATCCCTCTGTCAGCCGTGAAGAGGCTCTTGAGATCGGCAGGTTGGGCCATGCCTCGTTCAAGCGGATCATGGATCTTAAAATCCCGACACTGGCAGCCATCAACGGAGCCGCCATGGGCGGAGGCCTTGAGGTCAGTCTGTACCATGATTATCGCACCATCTCAGAGAGCCCGGGCGGGTGCGATCATCTTGCTCTTCCCGAGTGCTTCATCAACCTGGTACCGGGATGGGGCGGGACTCAGCTCGTAACCAAGATTGCCGGTCCGGAAGCGGCCATCGAGCTCATCATCAACAATCCCCTGAGCATGAACCGTATGAGCAACTCCAAGAAGGCCCTCAAGTTGGGTCTGGCAGACAGGATGTTCAAGCCGGCAGATTTTGTGGACGGGTCACTTGCACTGCTCGAGGGGATCATAACGGGCGAAGAGAAGATAGAGCGCAAGCTGGTGGACCCGAAGGTCAGCGATGAGCTCTACAACAATACCAAGTTCGCAATCATGGGCAAGGTGCATTCCGGAGCGATTGCTCCGTACAAGGCCCTCGATCTCATCAAGGGCGCTGCCGATTGGTCTCTGGACGAAGGCTTCGAGCAGGAAAGCCAGATTCTGGCGGATATGATCACATCCAACCAGTTCCTCTCCAGCGTCTACTCCTTCGACCTCACCCAGCGCAGGGCAAAGAAGCTCCCGGGAAGACCACCGAAAGAGGTCAGGGGCTACAACATCAACAAGATAGGCATCATCGGTGCAGGACTCATGGCATCGCAGATGGCACTCTTGTTCGCACAGAGATTCCAGTGCCCGGTCGTCATGAAGGATATCAAACAGGAGTTCGTGGATAAAGGCCTGAGCTATGTAAGAGAACAGCTGGGCAAAAGGGTTGAAAAGGGACGCATGAGCGTTGGCGAGGCCAAATGGATGGGCGAAGATCTCATCACCGGAACCGTCACCTATGACGGGTTCGAGGACTGCGACTTCGTGATCGAGGCGGTATTCGAAGAGGTCGGCATCAAACAGAAGGTATTCGGTGAGCTCGAAGAGGTCTGCAAGCCCGAATGTCTGTTCCTCACCAATACCTCGTCACTGGACATCACCGAGATGGCCAAGAACCTCAAGGATCCGTCCAGGGTTGTGGGCTTCCACTTCTTCAACCCCATCGCTGTCCTGCCGCTTGTTGAGATCATCAAGGCGGAAAAGACCAGCGAGGTTGCTCTGGCAACGGCATTCGATGTTGCCAAGAGAATCAAGAAGACCCCGGTTCTCGTGAAGAATGCCCCGGCATTCCTGGTCAACAGGATCCTGCTGGCCTGGATGGACGGCATCTTCCAGTGCATCAACGAAGGCGCGGATTTCATGCAGGTGGACAATGCCTGTGTGGATCTCGGTTTCCCCATGTCCCCGTTCACCCTGGCAGGTCTCGTGGGCCCGGCCATTGCGCTGCACGTTCAGGAGACCCTCAACGCCGCATGGCCTGAGCGGTTCCCGGTCAGCGAAGGACTCAAGAACCTGGTGGCAAAGGGCAAGAAATCCCTGCTCACCTTCACCGAAACAGGCATCGATGTAGATCCCGAGATCAAGGCCGGCTGGCCCCAGGGTGATAAGAGCTTCACCGACCAGGAGATCAAGGACCGCGTCATGGAACGAGTTGCCCTGGAAATCGACCTCATCCTCAAAGAGGGTGTGGTTGCAAGCCCCAAGGACGTGGATACCGGCGTGATCATGGGTGCAGGCTGGCCCTTCTTCATGGGAGGTGTTACCCCGTACCTGGATCAGCAGGGTTACTCGGAGAAGGCCTGCGGCAGGAAGTTCCACGGCGCCAATCCTCTGGAGACAGCATAGAATCGAAACAGGTTCTCATGGAGACCAAGAAAAAGTTGGGCGGCCTGCAAGCCGCCCAACTTTTTGTCCTTGACTTTGGCTCGTGATTGCTTTAGTTCAATCTGTACCGAATAAATTGTAGTGTATCTTCACTTATCTGCACCACACCACTTCTAATAGCCGAAAGGATAAGATATGCATTTAGAAGATTTAAAAAAGGTGGAGCCCAAAGAGCTCTTGGAGGCGGCCAATGCGCTGGAAATAGAAGGTTCTGCCACGATGACACGGCAGGAACTCATCTTTGCCATCCTCCAGGCTCAGTCTGAAAAAGATGTATACATATCAGGACAGGGCATTCTCGAGATCCTCCCTGACGGGTTCGGATTCTTACGCTCCGCCGATTACAGTTATCTGCCCGGGCCGGACGATATCTATGTCTCTCCCTCACAGATCAGGAGATTCAACCTGAAGAATGGGGATGAGGTGAGGGGACAGATCCGCCCGCCGAAAGACAATGAACGGTACTTTGCACTGCTCAAGCTGGAGACCATAAACCTGGAGGAGCCGGAAGAGGCGAAGCACCGGGTACCATTTGACAATCTTACCCCGCTGTACCCCGACGAGAAATTCACCCTTGAGACGGGAACCGACAATCTCACCGGACGGTCCCTCGACCTTTTAGCCCCCATCGGAAAAGGACAGAGAGGGATCATCGTATCGCCACCCAAGGCTGGAAAAACCATGATGCTGCAGAATATTGCCAACAGCATTACCGCAAATCACCCCGAAGTCGTCCTCATGGTCCTGCTTATCGACGAGCGTCCTGAAGAGGTGACCGACATGCAGCGTTCGGTAAATGGAGAGGTGGTGGCCTCGACCTTTGACGAGCCGGCATCCCGGCACGTACAGGTGGCCCGAATGGTGATGGAAAAGGCGAAACGCCTCGTTGAATACAAAAAGGACGTCGTGATTCTCCTGGATTCTCTCACGAGGCTGGCCCGTGCGCACAATACCGTATGCCCCCCTTCAGGGAAGCTCCTCTCCGGAGGAATCGATGCCAATGCGCTGCAGAAACCGAAGCGGTTTTTCGGTGCGGCGCGGAATATCGAGGAGGGCGGGAGTATCACGATTATCGCCACGGCGCTGATCGATACCGGGTCCCGTATGGATGAAGTCATTTACGAAGAGTTCAAGGGAACGGGTAATATGGAGATACACCTCGATCGTTCCATTATGGAGCGCAGAGTCTTCCCGGCCATCGATATTTCAAAATCCGGTACGAGAAAAGAGGAACTGTTGCTGCCGAAAGAACAGCTGGACAGGATCTGGATCCTGAGAAAACTCTTAAGTCCGCTGAATCCTATTGACAGCATTGAATTTTTGCTGGACAAATTATCAAAGACAGATAATAATGCCGACTTCCTGGAATCAATGAATAAATAGGGAGCAAGAACAATGAAAAAAGATATACATCCTGAGTACTTCGATACGACGGTTACCTGTGCCTGCGGAAACAGCTTCAAGACCCGTTCAACAAAAGAGGATATACGGATCGAAATTTGCAGTGCATGCCACCCCTTCTACACAGGGCAGCAGAGACTTACCTCCGCAGCAGGCAAGGCGGAGCTCTTTAGAAGAAAATACGGAGACTATCTCAAGAAGAATTCCAAGTAACCTTCTTGATACATACCTATGCTGGAAAAATTAAAGGAGATCGAGGTCCGGTACAACGAACTTTCCGATCTCCTGGCAGATTCAGATATTCTCCAGAACCATGCCCGGTATACCGAGATAGCCAAAGAACACGCAAACCTTGAAGAGTTCATGGTGCCCTACCAGAGGCTCAAGGCTGTTCTTGAAGAGATCGAAGACCATGAATCCATGCTGGAAGACCCTGACCCGGAGATGCGGGATCTGGTCAGAGACGAGCTTGCGGCACTGAAGGAAGAAGAGGAAGATCTCGAACACACCATCAGGACACTCTTTATCCCCAGGGACCCCAACGACAATAAGGACGTAATTCTGGAAATCCGTGCCGGAACAGGGGGCGAGGAAGCGGGGCTCTTTGCCGCCGACCTCTTCCGGATGTATACCCGATATGCCGAGGAAAAGCACTGGAGCGTTGAAATCCTCAGCATCAATGATACGGGTATCGGGGGGATAAAGGAAGTGGTAGCCGGGATAAAAGGAAAAGGGGCCTTTTCCCGGTTCAAGTACGAAAGCGGTGTGCACCGGGTCCAGCGGGTACCTGCCACCGAGGCGAGCGGAAGGATTCATACCTCTGCCGTTACGGTTGCCGTGCTTCCCGAGGCTGAAGAGATCGATGTGGAGGTCGATCCCTCTGAGTTGCGGATCGATACCTACAGATCCTCGGGTGCCGGCGGACAGCATGTAAACAAGACGGATTCCGCTGTTCGCATCACACATATTCCCACCGGCATCGTGGTCTCCTGCCAGGACGAAAAGTCGCAGCACAAGAACAAGGCAAAGGCCATGAGGGTGCTGCGTTCCCGGATCCTGCAGAAGATGCAGGAAGACAAGGAAAAAGAGATAGCATCCCAGCGGCGGTCCCAGGTGGGGACAGGAGACCGGAGCGAGCGGATCCGTACCTATAACTATCCTCAGGGGAGGGTCACCGATCATCGTATCAACCTTACCCTGCATAAACTCCCCCAGATACTCGAAGGGGACCTGGAAGAGCTCATCGAAGAGCTCTCGACCCATTATCAGGCCGAAGCCCTCAGCAGCACCGGGAGATGACCCGTGGGATGGACCATCAGGTCGGTGCTTTCCTGGTCAAAACAGTATCTTCAAGACAAGGGTATTGAATCTCCCAGGCTCGATACCGAGATCCTGCTTGCCAGAGCCCTGGGCATCAAACGCATCGATTTGTACCTGGACATGGACAGGCCGCTTATGGATGATGAACTCGGGGCATACCGGGGACTATTGAAAAGAAGGGCTGGGAAGGAGCCGATAGCATACATACTCGGCGAAAAGGAATTCTATTCCCGGGTTTTCCTCGTCAACGAACATGTCCTCATCCCACGACCGGAGACAGAGCTGCTCGTGGAGCAGACCATTGAAAGGGCGCCAAAAGGCGCGCATATCCTGGAAATGGGCGTGGGGTCCGGCGCGGTTATCGTCTCCGTCCTGGCCGAGCGGGATGACCTGACGGGGACCGGCAGCGATATCAACGCACAGGCTGTAGCCGTTGCACAGGAAAATGCCCGGGCTCACAGTGTTTCAAAGAGGGTGCGTTTCTTTGTCGGAGACGGACTCGCAGCCATCGGTACACGATTTCCCCTGATTGTCATGAATCCTCCCTATATTTCTCGTGCAGAGGCAGCAGAACTCCAGGAGGATGTGATTCTCCACGAACCTCACAGTGCCCTTTTTGGTGGAAATGACGGCCTTGATATAATAAAAGAGATACTGATGAATGTTGGTCGTCATTTGTGTTCAAAAGGAGTTTTCGTCATGGAGGCAGGGTATCGGCAGAAAGATGCAATAGAGGAACTGGTGAGGTCTGCTGAGGGTATACATACTTCAGCATGGATAAAAGATCTTTCCGGTATTGAGCGTGTGCTGATCGTGGAGCGAAGCGATGGATAAATTTATCATACAAGGCGGCAACCCCTTAAAGGGAGAGGTGCTCGTCTCCGGTGCGAAGAATGCGGCCCTGCCCATTCTCTGTTCTTCAATCCTTGCAGACTCACGCTGCACCTATACCAATATTCCCGCACTCAGGGATATCAACACCATCACCGAGGTGCTCGCGACGCTCGGGATCGGCATCGAGCGGCCGGAGAAGGGATGTGTTGTCGTAGATCCAACAGACGTGGTCTCCTATGAGGCCCCGTATGAACTCGTCAAGAGCATGCGTGCGTCAATCCTGGTGCTGGGCCCGCTCCTGGCAAAATACAAGAAGGCTAAGGTGTCTCTGCCCGGGGGATGCGCCATTGGTGTGCGTCCCATCGACATGCACCTCAAGGCCCTGAGCAAGATGGGGGCGTATATCACCATCTCGCACGGATATGTCATGGCCTTTGCCGAGGGGCTCAAGGGTGCGAAAATCGTGTTCGATACCCCGACCGTCGGGGGGACAGAAAACATCATGATGGCGGCAACCATTGCAGAAGGAACCACGGTTATCGAAGGGGCGGCAAAGGAGCCGGAGGTGATGGATCTCGCACAGGCCCTCATAAAGATGGGTGCCCGTATCGAGGGGGCAGGGCAGAGCACCATCACCATAGAAGGGGTTCCTTACCTTTCCGGGCTGGACTATGAGGTCATCCCCGACAGGATAGAGGTGGGCACCTTTCTCGTTGCAGGGGCCATCACCAGAGGGGAACTCGTTATCAAGGGGGCACGGGCGGACCATGTGGTGGCCGTTATTGAAAAACTCGGCGAAATGGGGGTTATGATCACGGAGAGAGAAGACGGGAGCATCTACGTGAACGGGAAAGGAGATCTTCGTCCCGTTCAGGTTGAGACTGTCCCGCACCCCGGGTTTCCCACGGATATGCAGGCCCAGATCATGGCCCTGGCGTGCATTGCGAAGGGGGTTTCGAGAATCACGGAAAACATCTTTGAAAACCGGTTCATGCACGTACCGGAGCTGATGAGGATGGGAGCTCGGCTCGAAGAGAAGGGCAACACCGTCATCGTTCAAGGCGTCGAGCAGTTCCAGGGGGCATCCGTCATGGCCACGGATCTTCGGGCCTCGGCGAGCCTGGTTCTGGCGGCGCTCAATGCCCAGGGGTATACGGAGATACGGCGAATATACCACCTCGACCGGGGATATGAAGAACTCGACAAGAAGCTGAACAGCCTCGGTGCCCAGGTACGAAGAGAGAGGGGTGGATTGTGATGGAGGTCATCAATACCCGGGAAGGATCGTGGCAGGACAGGCTGAATTCTATATTGGCGCGCACACGGCAGGTCCCTGACGAGATTGATGAAGCGGTCCGGGAGATCATAGATGCCGTGAGAGAAAAAGGTGATGCGGCACTTTTTGACTACACGAACAGGTTTGACGGATTTGACCCGGCCGAAGAAGGCATCACCATAACCCGCGATGAAATGGGAAACGCCCTTTCTCGTCTGGGCGAAGATATCCTTGTTCCGCTGAGGCAAGCAGCATCCCGCATAGAAAAATTCCACCTGTATCAGAAGGAGGACTCCTGGACCATCAAGGAAGACAACGGTTCGATCCTCGGGCAACAGGTGACGCCCATAGACCGCGTGGGGATTTACATACCCGGCGGGAAGAATGCCTTTCCCTCCACCGTGCTCATGAATGTCATCCCTGCGAAGATTGCCGGGGTGGGCAGGATCGTCGTGGTTTCTCCGACGCCTGACGGGATCGTGAACGATACCCTGCTCGCTGCCGCGCATATCGCCGGCGCGGAAGAGATATTCAAGGTGGGCGGTGCCCAGGCGGTTGCTGCACTGGCCTATGGGACTCAGAGTATCCCAAAGGTGGACAAGGTCGTGGGGCCGGGGAATATCTATGTAGCCCATGCCAAAAGGCTCCTTATGGGGACCATTGGGATTGATGCCTTTGCCGGACCATCGGAGATCCTGGTCCTTGCGGACGAGCATGCCGATGCACGAATGGTTGTGGCCGATCTCCTTTCCCAGGCGGAACACGATTCCATGGCCTCGTCCATTTTTGTGACCCCGTCTGAATCTCTTGCACAGGACGTTGTGGACCGCTGTGCCAAAGAGACCGAGACCCTGCCCCGGAAAGAGGTGGTGACCAGCTCCCTGAAAAATCACGGAATATGTGTTGTTACCCGTGATCTGGACGAGGCGTTCTTGGTGGCCAACACTGTTGCACCCGAACACCTCGAACTGATGATCCTCGATGCATATGAACATATCGGCAAGGTCAGAAATGCCGGTGCCATATTCCTCGGGTATTACAGCCCCGAGGCAATCGGCGACTATATCGCCGGCCCGAATCACACGCTGCCCACAGGGTCTACTTCCCGTTTTTCATCACCGCTCGGGGTGTATGATTTTGTAAAACGCTCGTCCATTATCGGCTTTACCCAACAGGCAACCAGAGAGCTCGGCCCTTTGGCCGTGAAGATCGCACGGGCAGAAAACCTGGAGGCACATGCTCGATCTGTCGAAACTCGTTTCAAACAATGATACGCTGAGAACCATAACCGATCTCTTTGATGAGGAGACCTACCTTGTGGGGGGGTGCATCCGTGATATGCTGCTGGGCAACACCCCCCAGGACCTGGATGTCGTTACCTTCGGTGATGTGTGGCAAAAGGCCCGTCAGATCGGGGAGAGGTTTGCATCAAAGGCCTTCTGGATGGACAAAGACCGGGGAGTTGTCCGTATTGCACTCAAGGAATACGGACAGACCATCGATGTATGCTCTCCGAAGGGGGCCGATCTTGTAGAGGACCTGAAAAAACGGGATATTACCATCAATGCCATGGGATTTGACGTTTCTTCGGGAGAACTCATCGATCCTGCAGGCGGCCTTTTAGACCTCGGTCACGGGGTCATCAGGATCATCTCCGAAGAGAATCTCAAAGACGATCCGCTCCGGGTGATCAGGTGCCTGCGCTTTTCCGTAATGCTCGGATTTGCCATAGTCGAATCCACGAACACCCTGCTGAAAAAACATGCCTCTGCCGTACTCTCGGTTTCACCCGAACGGATAAAACAGGAATTCTTAAAGGCGCTTTCCTGTCCGTACGGGGCACGGTTCTTCAGCCTGATGGACAGGGTGGGTCTGCTGGAGATGCTCTTCGGGTCAGAGCAGGGCATGGGATCGAGGGGCACCCGGCCGGCTCTGATTCTGGCCTTTGAGATGGATGGCCTGCTCTATGACGCTGAAAAACTCCTTCCCGGCAGCAGGCAGGCACTTGACAACGAGGTGGAAGCCGGTTTGACCCGGGCAGGGTTCTTGCGGCTGGCCGCGGTTCTCTATGGAATAGGACGTTCATTGAGCATTCATGAGCCTGCCGATTTCTCGGTCGATCTCGATCGCACGATTGAATACGTTCTCCGCAGCGCCAATACCTTCTTCGGATCTCTCAGGTTTTCCACGAGTGCAAAAGAGACCGCTAAAAGGATCATTTCCTGTCAGGCGATCCTTCACGATATGCTTGTCCGCCAGGCCCAGTCCGGAGGGTCGATTCATACAATCTGCCGAGCGGCGGATCCGTTCCTCCCCGAGGTCCTGCTCCTCGCACGTGCTGGGGTCTGCGGGCACGGGGTGCCTCTGGCCACGGACCAGGAAGCCTCCCGCATGAAAGATCTGATAGAGCGGATCTGGGCCTATCAAACGCACACGTATCTTGAACACAAGCACACACCGCTTATCAGCGGCGAGGATGTCATACATACACTCGGTGTTACGCCGGGACCCCAGGTGGGCAGGATACTCCATATCATCGAGATGGCGAGGGCCGATGGCGCACTCCATACCCGCAAGGAAGCATTGGAGTTTTTGACCACCATAGATCTGTAGCGCATCGTACCTGCCTGCTTGATCCCATACCGGGGAGCTCTTACAGAGAAAATCCGTGTTGATGGTTTCAATTCATTTTGATCTTTGGTATAGTCAGAAGGTATGAAAGTCGAATCGTGGATGATAAAAGACCTCATCACCATAGGCAGGGATGCAGGCATTCGTGATGCGCTCATGGTCATGAAGAAGCATTCTGTTCGCCATCTTCCGGTGGTTGAAAACGGCCTGTTTCTTGGGCTGGTTACACTCGGAGACTTGAAGCAGGCGATCCTGGCCTCAATGCTGGAGACCCTCAAGGTCAACGATGTCATGCTACAGAATCCCTATACGATCACCAGGGATACCTCGCTGGAGAAGGCTGCCCGAATTATCTATGAAAAGAACATCGGGTGTCTGCCGGTTGTCGAGGAAGGAAAGATTCTCGGTATCATTACAGTCAATGATATCCTCAAGGCATTTATCGATATCATGGGCGTACTCAAGGCAGGGGCACGAATCGATGTAATTCTCAAGAGCGTTCACGGCTCGTTCGATGAAGTGGTTTCCATAATCGAGCAGAAGGGCGGTTATATCATCAGCGCAGGCATGTCCATCAACGGGGACGACAACTCACACCATTTCCGCATATCCGGCGGGGATACCGCTGCCATAGCAGAGGAACTGACCAATCTGGGGTATCGGGGCGTCAGGGTGATAGAGTAAGGCCCAGAGAGCTCAGCACCTCTTCGGCACCGATACCGTCCAGGCAGAGCACTTTTATCCGGCCCTTTTCCCCCTGGATTATGGAAATCTTAGTTTTTGCAATATGCAGGCGTTTTGAAAGGAATTTTATCAGGGCCTTGTTTGCCTTGCCCTCGATGGGGGGCGCGCTGAGACGGACACAGAGCCGGTCCTCTTTTATGCCCTCGATGCTGTCTTTACTCGCATTGGGATGAATCTTACATTCCAGGGTTGTTGAGGCGCCATCGCTTCTAATCCACATCTCCTATCTCCCGGATCCAGTTCTGGTAGGAGGAGAGAACCGATTTTATCTCGGAGATGAGCGATGTCCTCTTTGCCTTCAGATCCACGAGTTCCTGTTCAAGGGCTGCTTTACTCCGCTGTGCTTCTTCGAGGACCTCATGGGCCTTTTGCTGCGCTTCTTCAAGAATCTCGCGGCATTTGTTTTCGGCTTCTCCAATCTTGAGCTGTGCCTGTTCCTCAAGAGAAGCGGCCTGCTGTTGTGCCTCCGCAAGGATGGTGTTTCCCTGCTCCTGGGCTTTCTGGATCTTTTCATCCGAGAACTGTTTGGCCGACAGGAAGATGTCCTCGAGGTCTTTCTGTTTGTCTTTCATGCTTTCCAGTTCGCTCTTGAGGAGGTTGTTCTCTTCCAGGAGCTCTTCCAAGTCCTCGGCGATGTCGATTAAAAAATTTGTTACCTCGTCCTTGTCAAACCCTGAGAGTTTTACCTTAAAGCGCTGTTCGCGGATCATTTCGGGTGTTAACTGCATCTAGAATCCCCCTTGTAATTTTAACCTCACCCCTGTTGCGATGAGGCTTTTGGACACTACGGCGTTAAGGAACAGGATAACAAATACGACAACCACAGGAGAGAAGTCAAATCCTCCAAAGCTCAGCGGCAGCCTTCTTCGAAGCCAGGAGAAAACAGGTGCTGTCACGGCATAGAGGAAGCGGACAATGGGATTATACGGACTCGGATTCACAAAGGTGATCAGGGCCGCGATAATGACGATCCACATATAGAAATTCAGCAGGATATAGATAGACTGGCCCAGTCCGATGAGGATGTTCGGCAGGACATTCCCCTGTTCCATGAGCGATTTGACCAGTGCGGTATCCAAAAAGAGGATACCTGCGATGACAACAATGGGCGAAAGGTCTATTCCGGATATGATCAGGGGAAGCCGGCGTCTCAGCCACAGGAAGACCGGGTCAACAGCATTGCGCAAAAAACGGATGATCGGGTTGTTGGGATCAGGATGTACCCAGGATATCAAAGCCCCGATGATGACAATCCATAAATAGAGGGTGAGCAGGATATGGAGTATCTGGCCCAGCATCGGCAGGATATTGTTTGCTACATACATGCACGCCTCCATAATCTTAAAAATAAATGGGATGTAGTACATGTATTGCCGATTTCACCCCTCAATTGCAAGGTGTTTTCCTCCGGGATCGGGTTTTTGTTCTCTTTGAGGGATGTCTTCACAACCACACTTGCTTTTCCCAATAAAGCTCTGATAAAGCAAAAGAGTGAAGTTGAAAAAGGTTGAGATCAAGGGGTTTAAGTCCATAGCAAAAAAGATTTCCCTGACGCTGTCCGACGGTGTCACCTGTATCGCCGGGCCGAACGGGTGCGGCAAGAGCAACTTCATCGATGCCATCCGGTGGGCGCTCGGAGAGCAGTCCATCCGGTCTCTTCGAGCCGGATCGATGAGCGATGTGATCTTTTCGGGCACCCAGGATACCTACCAGGGTTCCATGGCACAGGTAACCCTTGAGTTTATCCGTGACGGGGGATATTTCCCGAAATCCCTTGAGGGTTTTGATGAGGTATCCATATCAAGAAGGCTCTACCGTACAGGGGAGAGCGTCTACTCCATCAATAATGTCAAGTGCAGGCTGAAGGACATTACCGATATCTTTCTCGATACCGGACTTGACCGGCACGGATATGCCATCATCGAGCAAGGCAAGGTCAAGGACATCATACAGTCAAAGCCTGAGGATATCCGCTATCTCATAGAAGAGGCTGCCGAGGTCGGCAAATTCCGGGTCAAGAGGGCCGACGCCATGAAACGGCTGGAAGCCACCTCGAACAATCTCGAGAGGATCAGGGACCTGTTGAGCGAGGTCTCGCGCCAGAAGGATGATTTAAGGACCCAGGCAAACAAGGCGAAACGGTACCAGGTTGTCAGAAGCGAGATCAATGATCTCACCAGACACCTCTGGGCCTCTGAGTTGAACGCCATAACAGCACTCAAGAGAGGACTTGAAGAGGAAAAACAACAGCTGAACGAGCAGATTCGTGCATTTGAAGGCCAGCACAAGGAATATGTCTCCCTGATGGGCTCCTACACCTCCCGCCAGGCTGCGATAAAGGAAAAGATCGATGCTGCATCGCATTCGCTGAACGAGGCGAACTCCCGGGCGCTTGTTGCCCAGAGGGATATTGACGCGAACCAGGAGCGGAAAAAGGACATTACCGCGACCCTGGAGATGCTCCGAACTCGCGTGGACCAGTTGAAGGGCGCTGCAGAAAAGGCCCGGCAGGAATGTGAGGAGGGAAGGGCTTCGCTGAAAACCATCTCCGATGAAATGGCCAGGATCCAGGACGAGCTTGCCGCCGGCCAGGAAGGAGCGGAGGAGCACTATCGCCACTACAAGGCCCTTGAAGATGATTACAACCAGGGACGGGCAGAGCTCTTTGATGCCATTGGCCATGCGCGGGCCATCGCCCAGCGCCTTTCATCCATGAATACCCGGTACCATGAGGTGCTTTCCAGCACCAAGAAACGAACCGATGACCTGGCCCAGATCAGGGAGAAGAGGGATGGCCTCAGCAGCACCTTGAAAGATCTGGAACAGTCCATGGAAGGCATACGAGATGTGCAGGGTGAAATCGAAGGCGTTCTGCAGTCGCTGGGCGATGAAGCCGAGGCGCTTACAAAAACGATCGAGAAGGAGACACACCGGGTTGTGGGCATGGAAAAAGACCATGCACAGCTTTCAGCAAAGATCTCCATGCTGGAGCGGATCATCAATGCAGGGTCCAGGGTCGTGGCCCGGGAATCCGGACGGTCAAACGGGACACGCAAGGTGGTCGATACCTTAAGGGTTCATGACGGGTTTGAAGAAACCGTGGGGAGATCAATGGGAGAAGCCCTGGATTTTGTCATCATCGACGATCATGCCCAGGTGCCGGATCTTTTGATGAGGGAGGATGCAAGCCCCGGGTACATCCTCAAGCGGCCGCATCTAAGCTCCATCATGGAACAGGCCCCCGCAGCAGGCAATGGTGTAATCGGCCCGCTGAAAGCCTGCATGGATGCCCAGGAGGGATTTGAGGATATTGTATCGGCCCTGGCAAAGGACATGTGGGTTGTCGAGGACATTCACTGTGCCCTGTCGCTCTGGAAACAGGGACAGAGATCAAGCAGCTTTGTGACAAAAGAAGGGTTCATCGTAGAGCCTACCGGTGCGATACGCACAACGACAGGGATGACCAAGTATGCGGAGAGTCTCAAGGCGAAGGCGGAAAAAGAAGAGCTGAGCCAGCAGGCAGCCTCCCTGGAGAAGGAGATAGAAGCGGCCAGGACACGCCTCGAGGATTTCAAGACAGGCCTTGCTTCACTGAACCGGAAACGTACCGATGCGAACCAGCAGGCAGAGGTTCTCAAGAGAGAACTCATGGCCTTTGCCGATACCAGGAATGAAACACTGCGCGAACTCGAGCGGATCACAGAGCGGGAAGACTCATACGCCCGGGACATTGCCGGATGGGAAGAAATGGCTCAAAGGCTCCAAAGAGATATCTCCGACATTACTGCCCAGAAAGAACAGAAGGATGGGGAAATCGAGACTTACCAGAGACGGATCAAGTCCCTCGATGAGACTAGACAGGCGGCAAAGGATGTGTACGAAAGGGCGCAGGGTGCACTACAGGCCCACGTCTCGAAGGTGAACGAGCTGAAGGTGGCGCATGCATCCAGGATGGAGCGGACTCAGGGCATTGAAGAGAACCTGGCCAAGATGCACCAGGAGATCGAAAAGGATAATCTGAGGATAGAAGAACTCAAACGCACGGAATCTTCCATAGAAACGGCGCTTTCCAAATCACTCGCCGATCTCTCACGAGCACAGCAGGATATCAGGGAGCTTGACGGGGTCAGAGAGGAGCTCCTGCCGGAATTTGAAGAGGTCTCAGATACCCTGCAGTCACTGGGGGAGAGCAGGGATCAATGCCGGGAGTCCATTGACCACCTGGAAAAGAACAGAAATTCTCTCATGCTCAAAGAGAAGGAACAGGAAATTGCCTTTACCATGAGCAGGGAACGATTGGAGTCGCGATTCGGCAAGGATCTTCCCGACGTGCCGGATTCCTTTTCCCCGCACGATGCCCGGGAAAAGATAGCCGTGCTCGAGAAGCGGATAGAGCGGATGGGGCAGATAAATTTTGCCTCCATAGACGCCTATGATAATGTGCAGGCCAGATGGGACGATCTCCACAGGCAGTATGAGGACATCGTTCAGGCGAGCACACGACTGAAGGAGGTCATCTCGAACATCGAACGACAGAGCACGAAGGCGTTCATGGCAACATTCAAGCAGGTGCGGGAGAATTTTCAGGAAATATTCACGACGATCTTCGGTGGAGGCACCGCGGATATCGTGCTCACGGAACACGAGGGCATGGAGGCCGGCGTCGAGATCTTTGCCTCGCCGCCGTTCAAACGCCTCAAGGCCATGACGTTGCTGTCCGAGGGGGAAAAGACGCTGTGTGCGCTGAGCTTTATCTTTGCCCTGTTCAAGGTTCGGCCGTCGCCGTTTTGCATCCTCGATGAGGTGGATGCCCCGCTGGACGATTCAAATGTCATTCGCTTCAATCGCCTTATCAGATCCTTTTCTACCGATTCACAATTCATCATCGTAACCCATAACCGCTACACCATGGAGATGGCAGATATCATCTACGGGGTCACATTCGATGTCCCCGGCATCAGCAAGGTGGTATCGATGGTCCTGCAGGATATGGATGGATAAATTATTTCTCACAGGGTAGAAAAAAATTTCCTTTTTTCCCTGATTCCGGTTAAAATATAGGCTGTTTTCAGGCAAAAAGCTGAGCACGCATATTGCAGGAGGATCAGGAAAGGACAGCGTTATGCCACGAGTCATTGCGGTAACATCAGGGAAAGGCGGAGTTGGAAAAAGCAACTTCGTTCTCAATGTGGGGATTAGCCTCGCCATGATGGATACCCGCGTGCAGATACTCGACGCAGACCTCGGCCTCGCAAACCTGGATGTCCTGCTGGGGATTAGGCCCCATAAAACGCTCGAGGACGTAATCTTCGGCAAGCTTGACCTAAATGATATCATTATCGAAACAGACTACAAGGTAGAACTGATCCCCGGATGTTCCGGTACGCAGGACATGGCTGACCTCTCTCAGGACCAGATACATGCGCTGGTACAGAAGGTGAGCAAAGATTCGAGGGAAACGGACTGTCTCCTGGTGGATACCGCATCGGGCATCTCAACAGGGGTCATATCCTTTCTCATGGCCGTTCCCGAGGTGATTGTGGGGGTGAGTTCCGAGCCCACCAGCCTCACGGATGCCTATGCCCTGATCAAGGTTCTCAAGAAGAACGGGTACTCCGGCAGGATAACCATGTTTTCGAGCATGGTCAAAAACAGTGCATCCGGGCATGCGATCTACAAGAAGATCTCATCGGCGGCCAAGCGGTTTCTCGACACGCCGGTGGGATTTCTGGGCAGCGTGTACTACGACGAGAAGCTGGCAAGGGCGGTCTCCGATCAGGTGCCGGCCATTGTACGGTTCCCCACCTCGAATATATCGAGGTGCTATCGTGTCATTGCGCTGACCCTGCTCGGACAGAACAGCGTACAGACCGATTACGATAAATTCTGGTCGCGGCTGGTGAATATGCTCATGAAGGGAGCGAAGCCCAAAACGGTGAAAGAAGTGCGGTATACCTCTCAGAACGGGGAAGGCAACCTCGAGGACACGATCCATGACATTCTGGATGAGCAGCGCAGGACCAGATTTCTACTCGAGAGGCTCGTGGCAAAGATTGAGCATGACATGGAAGCCTCACGTGGAAAACAGGGTCCTTCCTTGTGAGTGCCTGGATAGATACCCCCACCGGAAGACTCTGGATCAGCGGTGATTCCTCCGCAGTAACCGATATCAGCTGGAACGAGCTCGAAGGCCCTGGAGATAGGGCTGCCCTGGATTGGATCATCACGCCTCTTACCGGATACTTTGCCGGCAAGGCGAAGACCTTTCCCGGCAATCTGTGTTTTCAAAACGGAAAACCGGTCTGGCTGCGGCAGGCCCGAAAGACTGACCCAACGACGCTTTATCATGAAATCCTATGCGCCATGTCCCGTATTCCATACGGACAGACCGCCGCCTATTCCGACCTTGCCTCAACCCTTGGCAACAGGAATCTTGCCAGGGCCGTGGGGCAGGCCTGTAAAAAGAATCCCCTGCCGATTCTCGTGCCCTGCCACAGGGTCGTGGGGAAACATTCGCTGGGCGGGTTCAGCTCGGGATTACACCGGAAGGAAATTCTCCTGAAGCTCGAAGGGGCCTGCAGATATCTTCAGATGGAGAATGCTCCTGAATGAAGCAAAATCAGTGGTTAACAACAGACGGTTTCATTTGATGTATACAGGCATATGATGCCCTCCATCCCGGCTGCATAACAACTCTAAACTGACAAAAAAATCATCTG